>JBDNHE010000237.1:0-6291 GCA_041688945.1 Gemmatimonadota bacterium
TCGCCAGTGACGCGATCTCGCGTGCGGCATCCTCCCCCGCCGCGGTCGGAATCGGATGACCCCCAACGCGCAGACGGATGTGGCCGGGAAGCCATTCGGGGCGCTGGGGGGTCTCGGTCCCTGGAACCAGAATGATCCCTTCGTCAAAACTGCGACCGAGCACGTCCATGGCCCCCTTCGCCATCCTCAGTCCGGCCTTCCCCACGGCGACCAACACGGTCCGACCCGGAACTGGACTCCGGGCCAGGGCGGCGCTCCAGCCCATCACGTCCATGTGATCCGAAAGCGTCTCGGCCACGAGTGCAGCGGGGTCCAGCGCCCGGAGAGTGTCAGCCAGGATCAGCGCTGCGTCTGCCCGGAGCTGACGCCCCCAGGCGCTCACGGCCATGGCAGGACCGGCTCCAGGAGGAGCAGAGGGTCCGGGTTCCTGGTCAGGCGAAGGTTGTGACACGGTATCAGCGGGGGAAATCAATTCGGAGGGGCACGTGTACGGGCGAGTACATCTGCTCCGGCAGGCCCGTCGACAGTCACCTGTCACGGGTCTTCTGTCCACTGTGGAGCCGGATCGGATTCGTGGAACGACCCTCAACCCGGACCCTGATCGCCGAAACATGCTTCGATTCTTCGCACGACCCTCAGCTCTTTCGTCTCTTTGCCGCCTGTCGATCCTCGCCATCTTCGGATTTGCAGGATGCTCATCTCCGTGGGGACCCGACCACAGCCCTGATCGGGGCGTCTTCGAGGTCGAAGTAAGTGGCGAGACGTTCACCGTGGAGGTGATCGGGGCGGTGCGCGTTTCTCAGATCGTCGACCGCCTGAACAGTGGCATTCGGGGCGTAGTAAACGGCCAACTCGTGCGTGGAGATGCGGGCTTGAATATCGCTTGGAGCTGGCACATGGAGCCCGAAACTGTAGAGGCAGTCGATCTGAGTATCGAGCTCTGCGACGGCCGTCCAAGCATGGTCGAAGCAGACCTTGATTACTGGATTGAGACGGTCGGTCGGTTCTGTCCATGGGGAGCCAAGGTGGTCCGCCGGATCTCCTGATTCGGACAAGGTGGTTGAAACCTGCCGGCCCCCGTGTAGGTTGGTCTCCATGATCGGGATTGTCTTGAACTTGTTGCCACCCTCCCCGGCCGCCGCAAGGGGCCGCGGGCGTCGTGTCTCCGCCAAACCCGACTGTAGGCCCTGAGCCCGTCCCTTCCGGACGGGCTTTCTTGTTTTCCATCTCCGATTCGAGCAGATCGCATGAGTGGACAGGTCGCGGACCTGATGGCCAAAGTACGCACGAGGAATCCCTCGGAGCCCGAATTCCACCAGGCCGTGCATGAAGTGGCCGAATCGCTTGAGCTGGTTCTGGATCGCCGGCCGGAATTCCGAAAGGCGAAGATCTTTCAGAGGATGGTCGAACCCGAGCGGGTCATCCTCTTTCGGGTACCCTGGGCTGACGATATGGGCGAAGTCCGGGTCAACCGGGGATTCCGGATCGAGATGAATTCGGCCATCGGACCCTATAAGGGCGGACTGCGCTTCCATCCCAGCGTTACCCTGGGCACGCTGAAATTCCTGGCCTTCGAGCAAGTCTTCAAGAATGCTCTGACGACGCTCCCGATGGGCGGAGGCAAAGGGGGATCGGACTTTGATCCCAAGGGGAAGAGCAATGCCGAGGTCATGCGATTCTGTCAGAGCTTCATGACCGAGCTCTACCGCCACATCGGACCGAACACCGACGTGCCGGCCGGTGACATCGGGGTCGGCGGAAGAGAGATCGGATACCTGTTCGGGCAGTACAAGAGGATCGCCAACGAGTTCACCGGCGTGCTGACCGGAAAGGGAATCAACTGGGGCGGATCGCTCATGCGGCCCGAAGCGACCGGATACGGCTCGGTCTATTTCGCCGCCGAGATGCTGATGACTCGGCAACAAACACTTGAGGGAAAGACCTGCCTGGTTTCGGGCTCCGGGAATGTGGCCCAGTACACCACCGAGAAGCTGATCAAGATGGGAGCGAGGGTTGTCTCGCTGTCCGACTCCGGTGGCCACATCTACGACGGAGCCGGCATCGATACGGACAAGCTCGGCTTCGTGATGGACCTGAAGAATCAGCGACGCGGTCGCATCTCCGAATACGCAGACCGATTCCCGGACGCCGTCTATACGGAGTTCGCCGCCGGCTCAGGTCCCAACCCGCTCTGGGCTCACAAGGCGGACTGCGTTTTCCCCAGCGCCACGCAGAACGAGATCAGCGCCCCGGACGCCCGTGCGCTTCTTGCCGGCGGCGTTCAGCTCATTTCGGAGGGCGCCAACATGCCCACCTCGTCGGCGGGAGTCGAGATTTTTATGGATGCCGGGATCCTCTTCGGCCCGGGAAAGGCGGCCAACGCCGGTGGTGTGGCGGTTTCGGGGCTGGAAATGGCCCAGAACTCGCTGCGGCTCAACTGGACGGCCGACGAAGTCGACCGGAAGCTCCGTGGCATCATGGGCAGTATTCACCGTCGCTGCGTCGAAGTGGCCGAGGATTTCGGCACGCCCGGCAACTACGTCAATGGAGCCAACATTGGGGGCTTCCTGAAAGTCGCCGACGCCATGCTGGCGCAGGGGCTGGTCTGATCCTGAACTGAGGTCAGCGATCAGGAAAGCCACTGATTGTGATCGGCGGACGGCGGTCGGTTCGGGTATGTATTTGAAACCGCTCAAATCATGACTCCGTAGGCGCGGTGGACCCACTCCACCGGAATTCATCGTCATGACCGAAATGCTGCAGGACCTGAAGTACGGCTTCAGGATGCTCCTCAAGAACCCCGGCTTCACCTTTGCGGCGGTCACGACCCTCGCGCTTGGAATCGGGCTCAACGCGGCAACGTTCTCAACCGTCTACGGGCTCCTCTATCGGCCCCTGGGTGGCGCGGAATCCCCCGACGAGCTCGTGCAGATGTATCGGGAATGGCCGGACATCCCCTTCGGCAGCAATTCGCTGCCGCACTACATCGATCTGCGCGATCGGACTGGGGACGCCTTTGAATCGGTCACAGCCTGGCAGTTCGCCCAGATCGGGCTGACCGTCGACGGTGAGAGTGAGCGCCTGATGGGAATGCTGGTCGGTGCCAACTTTTTTCAGACGTATGGGGCCACGCCGGCGGTGGGGCGGTTCTTCATCCCTGGCGTCGAGAGCGAGGGGATCGGGGCGCACCCGGTCGCAGTCCTTGGCTACGGCTATTGGCAGAGTCGATTTGGTGGAGACCCCTCCGTGGTTGGACGGACCGTCATCGCCAACGGCCATCCCTTCGAGGTGGTGGGCGTATCGTCGGCGGAGTTCCGGGGCCCAGTCAGCTTTGCGGAACCACCGATCTACGTGCCGTTCACCATGCAGCTCGAAATCGCACCCGGATCCAACTGGTGGGAGACGCGTGGCTCGAACATGCTGACCGTGGTTGGTCGGCTTCGGGATGGAGTCGAGATCGCGATGGCCCAGCAGGTCGTCGATGCGACTGTGGCTCAGCTCGCCGAACAGTATCCAGAGGACTATGAGGATCAGCTTGGCACTCGTCTGGTGGCACAGGCGGATGCCGGGATTCATCCCTCGCTTCGTGGAGCGCAGATGGGGATGAGTGGCGTGATCATGGGTGTCGTGGTTCTTCTGCTCCTGATCGCATGTGTCAACGTCGCCAATCTGTTCCTTGCCCGCGCTCGAGATCGGCGCCGTGAAATGGGCGTCCGACTCTCGATCGGCGCCAGCCGGGAGCGGATCATTCGGCAGCTTCTGACCGAGAGCCTGCTCTTCGCCCTCATCTCAGGCGGTGCCGGCGTGCTACTCGCGATGTTCGCAACGCGCGCGCTGTCGGTGTTCAAGCCTCCGGTCGATGGACCTTGGGCCTTCGATGTCGGATTGGACCCATCCGTACTTCTCTTCACGCTTCTGATCACCGTGTCGACGGGAATCCTGTTCGGATTGGCACCGGCGCTTCAGGCAGCGCGGCCGGATACCCTGGCGGCGATCAAGGGCGAGTCGGACGGTGGCGGACGCCGCTCCCGGACTAGCAACGTCCTTGTGGTAGGCCAGATGGCACTATCTCTGGTGCTGCTCATCAGTTCCGGACTGTTCTTGCGTGGGCTTCAGGGTGCCATGCAAATCGATCCGGGCTTCGACGACCCTGCCCGATTGATGCTGCTCTCGACCGACCCGGCGTTGCAGGGATATGACGAAGTGCGGTCGCGGGAATTTCAGGACCGACTGCTGGAGCGGGTTCGTGCCATCCCCGAGGTTTCTGCCGCAGGTCTGACGGATGCCATGCCCCTTGGATTCAACTCGCAGGATCGTGGAGTCAGCGTGCCGGGCTACGAATTCGGCGAGAACGAGCGTTCCTCATTCCGCTTCGCCACCATAACCGAGGGCCACTTGGAAGCGATGGGGGTGGCTCTTCTCGAGGGTCGAGCGTTCCGCGAGACAGACGACGCCAACGGACCGGGCGTCATCATCGTCAATCGGAAGCTGGCTGACCGGTTCTGGCCCGGCGAGCCTGCATTGGGTCGGACGATTCGTGCGGCGGGGCGCGATCGTGAAGTGATCGGCGTGGTCGAGACCGGTAAGTACTCGTCGCTCAACGAGGCACCGACCGACTTCATGTATCTGCCTCAACGCGACGATTTCCGATCGTCGATGTCACTCACGGCCCGGACTACCAATCCCCAAGTCACCCTCGGGGCAATCAGGGGCATCGTTCGCGAACTCGACCCCAACATGCCGATGTTCGACGTGCGTTCCATGGAAGACCACATGGGTGTGGCCCTCCTGCCCGCGCGTATCGGTGGTTGGGTCCTCGGGATCTTCGGGATTCTGGGGCTGCTTCTGGCCGCCGTGGGCATCTACGGGGTGATGGCCTACTCGGTAGCACAGCGCACTCGCGAACTCGGTGTGCGTGTGGCTCTGGGGGCGGACCGTGCAAGCGTCGTGAAACTGGTGCTTGGTGAGGGAATGAAGCTGGCCATGATCGGAATGGCGCTCGGACTGCTGGGCGCGCTCGGTGCCGGACAGTTGGTTAAGGGGTTCATCTACAACGTGTCGCCCTTTGATCCGGTGGCGCTGGTGGGCGTCCCGCTGACCCTGGCAGTCGTCGCGGGACTGGCCGTCTGGATTCCCGCACGAAGAGCCGCGGGTGTTGACCCGATCCGGGCCCTGAAAGCGGAATAGTCCGAGGCAAGGGAAGCACCTCGACCACCACGGTCGCGGGGTGCCTTCTCGCGCCGCTTCGGGCCCCTGACGTAGGTTGGGGCATGTCCGCGCCCAATTCTGACGACGACGTCGTCATCCACTACCGCCTGACCACAGGTCACGGCTCCGAGTCCAGCTATGAAGTGCGGCTGGACCGGGCTTCGGGTCGGCTGTTGTCGAAGGGCGACGACGAGCATGCCGACTGGACGCGCCTGGAGCATCTGCAGTGCAAGCACTGCCCGCTCTCTCCGGAAGAGACCCGCTGGTGCCCTGCCGCACTGGCAATCGAAGAGGTTGTCGATCGCTTTGAGCCTCAACCATCCCACGCCCGCTGCACGCTTGAAGTCACCGACGAGCGTCGCACGGTCCTGACTCACGACGTGCCCGTGCAGCTGGCACTTCGATCGATCATGGGGTTGCTGATCGGGGCATCCGGTTGCCCACATACCGAATTCCTGCGGCCGATGGCGCGGTTCCACCTGCCCCTCAGCAGTCGGGAAGAGACCAACTATCGGGTCACCACCATGTGGTTGATGCGAGACTACTTCCGCGCACGCCGCGGAGGTGATGCCGATCCCACGATGGCGGGACTGGTGGAGGCGTATCAGGCATTGTCGGTGCTCAACCGTGCTCTTGCGAACCGAGTCCGAACGACCGCCCGCACCGACGCTCCAATCAACGCGGTGGTCTCTCTGGACGCACTGGCCATGTTCGTGCCCATGGCGATCGGGGCGGAACTGGACGAATTGGAGGGGCTCTTTGACCCTGTCGCCCCCCGGCCTGTCACACCCACCCCCGACTATTGAGCGGACTCGGGAGCCCATTCGCAGACCGGGTTTTCCGCCTTAGGAAGGCTGTTGAAGAAGTGGGGTGCGGCCGCGCGAAGGGGTCTTCGGTGTGTTCAGGGCAGGAACGACGACGAGGCGTAGCGAAAGCTACGTTGAGGAGGAGAGACGCAGCATGGACCACCGAACCCCCCTTCGCCCTTTGGACCACCGCTCACGCGGCGGTGCCCACGGGCGGCATGGGGCCATCTTCATCGTTGGACCGCCTCGACGTAGCTGACGGCTATGCCTTCGGCGA
>JBDNHE010000238.1:0-29060 GCA_041688945.1 Gemmatimonadota bacterium
AGATCTTCACCAGCCTGACCGAGGCGCAGGTCCTGGCCGAACAGCACAGAGTGTTCCACAATGTAGACCGGCCCCACAGCTCGCTGGGCTACCTGACGCCGGCCGAGTTCGCTGCGCTGGCTGAGGCTGGAGGTTCTACTTCCCCGCGTTGCGGGGAAGCTTCTGACTCCCAAATGGTTGGGGGGCAGGTATTCAAACTCTCATAAACCCTGGTACCGAGAACGGGGGCAGGTCAGAACCGTCCGGGGGGAGGACGGACTCCGCCTCCGGCTATTGCCTATTGTACGAAGGATGTCGTCGTTGCATGTGAGCGCAAGGTTCCTCTACGGTTGCCGGTCGGGAGCGTGGGAGTGCTCGGCACCGTAACCCAGATCTTGCGTTACGGGGCCCCCCACTCGAGGCGTTAATTCCGATCATGGTGGAGACCCGGGCCGCGCTTCGCGCACGATAGACCGTGAAGTGGAATGCGCCGATTTCAGCGACGCACCTACAGGAGCGTCAGCTGGCCCCCGGCACCCCTCCCAACCAACTCAACGACATCCACGATCGGCATCGGCGCATCCTGATCCGCCACCTCGATCCAGCCTTTGAATCCGGCCTTCCTGAGCGCCTTGCCGACGACTTCCAGCGCCAGGGTCGGGCGGTTGGATTCGTAGGAGAGGTGGGCCAGGACTACGGCTTTCAGGCCGGGGTGCATGAGTTCAAGGGCGAAGCGGGCGGCGCCTTGGTTGCTGAGGTGGCCGTGGCTGGAGCGGATTCTGGCTTTGACGCTCCAGGGGTAGGGGGCCTCCTGGAGCAGTGCCTCGTCGTGGTTGGATTCCAGGACGAGGACGTCGCATCCGGTCAGGGCGTGGCGGATGCCGGTGGTGGGTCTGCCGAGGTCGGTGGCGATGCCGAGGCGCAGGCCGCTGGCTTCTTCGACCACGGCCAGGCCGACGGGGTCGGCGGCGTCGTGGACGGTGACGAAGGGCTCGATCCTGAGGCCGCCGATTCGGAAGTGCCGGCCGGCCTCGTACATGGTGATGGCCTCTTCGCCTTTCAGAAGCTTAAGGCAGGCTCGCCGGGTGGGGGCGGTCATGAAGAGGGGGGTGCCGTGGCGGCGGGCGAAGACGCCCATGCCGCGGGTGTGGTCGGAATGGTCGTGGGAGATGACGATCCCGTGCAGGCCGTCCGGGTCGACCTCGATCTCGTCCAGGCGGCGGGCCAGGTCTTTTCCTGAAAAGCCGGCGTCGACCAGAATCCGGGTCTCACCCGAAATGATCAGGGTGGCGTTGCCCTTACTTCCGCTTCCGAGGACGGAGAACTTCAATCGGCCGAGCCGTACAGGTCGCTGAAGAGCCGGCGGAACAGCTCGGACATCTCCTGGGGCCATTCCTGGTCGCGGCGGGCGGTGACGATTCGGGCGATTTCGTCGAAGCGCTCGAAGCGGAAAGGGACGATTCCATCGGGGCCACACCACGAGAAGGGTGGAACCCATTTGGGCGGCATGGACCCTCCAAAGACGTTGCTGGCTGCACCGATCACGGTACCCGTATTCAACATGGTGCCAATGCCCGTCTTCACGTGATCTCCCAGAAAGACGCCCACCTTGATTCGGCCGGTGGCGTGCTCTCCGCTCCCCGAGGTGACCCGGACCTCGGAATAGTTGTTCTTGAGATCGGAGTTGCTGGTCATGGCGCCCAAGTTCACCCAGTGGCCCAGAAGGGCATGGCCCAGGTAGCCATCGTGGGCCTTGTTCGAGAAGCCGCAGATCACCGTTGAATCGATCTCTCCGCGGAGCTTGCACTGCGGACCGGCCGACAGGGCTCCCAGGTGGCCTCCGAAGACCACGCAGTTTCGCCCCAGGTGAATCGGCCCCATCAGCCGTGCGGGTCCTTCGATGACACAGCCATCGTCCAGCCGAATCGGCCCTTTCCGGGTGTCGAGGACGACGCCCGGGCCGATGACGACGTCTCCGCCGACTGAGACGAGCGGGTCACCCACCAGGTGTACGCCATCGGCGGCCGGAGCAGCGAAGCTCGGCGCGTGGAGTCTGTGCAGGTCAGCCGACAGGACCGCGGCGTTCAACTCGACCAGGTCCCAGGGACCGTTCAGTACCCAGCCGTCAACGGCCTGTCTGGGGACTCCGGCGTCGCCGCCATCGAAGACAGCCAGTGCGTCGTCCTCGGGCAGTGGGGCCCCGGGAGCGTAGAAGCGGCCGACATCCACGCCGCCGATCTGCAGCGTCAGCGGTCCCCGAAGCGAGCCGGGGATCACGGCATCAAGTCCGGGTGCGGCCCGCGAGAGCCATATCCAGCATCCGCCCGCAGGCGCATGGCTGGGGAGACTGGTCACTACCCCGGCGTCGGCTTCGGAGAAGCCTTCAAGTCCATGACAGCCCACGTGGCCACCGTCGACGCCCCCAAGCACCTGCAGCGCCCTCACCCGAAGCGTCAGCGCGCCGAAGCGCAGCTCACCGACGGGCCGGGTCTCGGAGAAGGGCGACCAGTCGCCGGCTACCTCATCGTCCTGCATGAAGATCGTCGGGGTGCTCATACCTTGGGTGCCTTCAGTTCTGGCGGAAGCTGGTCCAGGAGCGTCTTCAGTTCGTGGGCTCGGGCCAGGGGGGTCACAAAGGTGACGCCGCGGGTGCGCACGGTGACCATGTCGTTCACGCCGAACAGCACGACAGGCCCGCCCTCACCAATCACGACGTTGCCTGACCCCTCGACCACCATCGTCTCTCCCAACGTAACGTTCCCGTTCTCGTCGGCCGGTCGGGTGCGCGCCAGAGAGGCCCAGCTTCCCACGTCGTCCCAGCGGAATGAGCAGGGGAGGGCCGCCACACGGGCGCTTCGTTCAAGGACCGCCACATCGACGGGAACGGGGGTGACGGCGTCGAAGAAGGCCTGAACGTCTCCCGCATCAAGATGGTGGAGTGCGTCGGACACTTCCGGGGCGTGTGCGCGAACCTCCTCCAGGAACGTGTCCGCACGCCAGACAAAGATCCCCGTGTTCCACAGGTAGCCGTCCGCGGAGTACTGGACGGCAGTTTCCGCATCTGGCTTCTCATGGAACGCGACGACTCGACGAGCCGTGTGACCACCGTAGCTCCCGACTGCATCGCCGGGCTGCAGATGGCCGTAGCCCGTCTCGGGGCGATCGGGCTCGACCCCGATCGTGACCAGGAGTCGTTCCTTCAGCGCGATGTGGGCCGCTGCCGAGATCAGGTCGACGAAGGCGTCGAGTGGCTCGATGAGGTGGTCGGCGTGCAGCGAGACGAGCACCGCCTCGGGGTCGCTGCGGAGAGCTTCGTGGGCAGCCCAGGCCAGGACCGGAGCGGTGCCCCTGGCGGCCGGCTCAATCAGAAAGTTGTCGGCGTCGAGTTCGGGAACCACTGACATGAACGGGCCCTTCAGGTGTTCGCCCGTCAGAATCCGCAGGTGATCGCCTTCAACGAGCGCTCGCGCACGGTCCACGGTGTCGCGGATCAGCGGCTTCTCGCCCGCCAATGGAAGCAACTGTTTGGGCCGCTCCGGGGTGCTCATCGGCCAGAAACGGGATCCGATGCCTCCGGCCAGAATGGTGACCCAGGTGGATTCAGGTGGCGATGACTTCTCTGATGCGGGCAAGGAGCTTTTTGGGGCTGAATGGCTTGGTTATGAAATCCTCGGCACCCAGCGAGAGAGCTCGCTCCCGGTCGGCGTCCTGACCTTTGGCTGTAAGGAGGATAACGGGCAGGTGGCGACGGTGTTCCAGGTGCTTGGCGTGGGCCAGGACCTCCAGTCCACTGTGAATCGGCATCATCAGATCCGTCAGGACCAGATCATAAAGCATGTCGGAATCGAGACGAGCGAAGGCCTCGCCGCCGTCAGTGGCGACATCAAGGTCGAACTCATCCTCGAGCACGCTGAGAAGGATGCGACGGATGTGCGGTTCGTCCTCGGCCAGAAGGATTCTCCGAGGGGCGAGTGCGGGGCGGTCTGTGGCATGCATGGCACTCTCCTGATCCCCGGGTTCCGAAACGGCGGGGAACCTACCCGGCGGGTGGTGTAAAGTCAAGCAACGGTGCGGGTTTTCCGGGGTTGACACCAGGCTCGGCGCACGGGTACAGTTCGGCCCCGCAATGCCGGGACTTCCTTCAAGCTGCAGGTCGATTTCATGGCTGGTTACAAGCGTCCGCCCCTACGCCTTCTCGTCGCCCCGATGCTCGCTTTTACGGTGCTTTCGACCGGTGCGTGCGCCGACGATTTCTTTACTGTCCGCTGGGACGCTCGGCCGGATTCGGTGTCGCTGTTCTCGCTCGCTCGACCCGAACTGAACCTGCCTTCGGCCTTCAATTTCAATAACCGGACCCTGGTCGAGATCGAGCAGTCGACGGCGACTGGCACGTGGGATCTGGCGTTGGACACGCAGAATGGCGAGATGGTCTTCCTGACCCCTCGCGCCATGGGAATTGATTCGGACGCCGGAATCACTCTGGTTGAGGGCACCGACTTCGATGCCCTTGCGATGGCCCCGGGGGATACGGCGCTCTACTTCAACACCGAGCCGGTAAGAGTTGAGCTCAATCGACTCTATGTGGTCCGGACCATTCAGGGTCGCAGCAATTTCGGGCAGGCCTGCAACTTCTATGCAAAGCTTCAGCCGCTTCGCATGAATGTGGCCGTCGGAACGGTCGAGTTCAAATACGATTCGAATCCGGTGTGTAACAATCGCGAACTCGTTCCGCCGAACTGATGCTGGACCTCCGAAGGATTCGTGAGGATCGCGAAGATGTTCTGGTTGGATTGGCGCGCCGCGGGACCGACTTTTCCGAGCAGATCGATGAGATCATCAAATGCGACCGGGTAAGGCGTGATGGCCTGACTCGGGTCAACGACCTGAAGGCCCAGCGCAACACGGCGTCGCGTGAGATCGGGGAGCGCAAGCGTTCCGGTGCCGATGCCGAGGATATCATCCTCCACATGCGCGATGTCGGGGACGAGATCAGCGCCATCGACAAGAGTGTCGGCGCTGCTGAAGCGAGGATTGAAGAGATGCTGATGGCGCTCCCCAATCTGATTCTCGACGAAGTGCCCGAAGGTGGTGAGGACGCCAATCGCATCGAGAAGAGCTGGGGGGCACCGGCGGCGTTCGATTTCGAGCCGCGGCCGCACTGGGAACTTGGTGAGGCGCTTGGAATTCTGGATCAGCCGGGTGGAGCGCGGGTGTCGGGATCGGGCTTTCCGGTCCTGCGTGGCGCCGGGGCAAGGCTGCAGCGCGGGCTGATTGATCTGTTCCTCACGCGACACACCGAGCAGAACGGATATCTGGAACTGCGCGTCCCATACCTGGTGACGCGTGAGACGCTGACCGGGACTGGCCAGTTGCCCAAGTTTTCGGAAGAGTCCTACCTGTGCGAACGCGATGATCTGTGGCTGATTCCGACGGCTGAGGTGCCGGTCACCAATCTGCAGCGGGGCCAGATTCTCGATGCCGAGGAATTGCCACTCCGGTATACGGCCTATTCGCCGTGCTTCAGGCGCGAGGCGGGGGCGGCGGGGAAGGACACTCGCGGTCTGCTCCGCGTCCACCAGTTCGACAAGGTAGAGCTGGTGCGGTTCGAGGCGCCCGAGCGTTCGCGCGAGGCGCTTGAGGAGCTTACGAGAGAGGCCGAGTCGCTTCTTGAGCTTCTTGGACTGCACTATCGGCGCGTGCTGCTCGCCGGCGGGGATACGGGCTTCTCCTCTGCCATGACCTACGATCTTGAGGTCTGGGCGCCCGGTGTGGAGCAATGGCTTGAGGTGTCGAGTTGCTCGTTGTTCACGGACTTCCAGTGCCGTCGTGCCGATGTCCGCTACCGTCCGGCTCCCGGCGAGAAGCCCGAGTTCCTGCATACGTTGAATGGCTCGGCCCTGGCCTTGCCGCGTGTGATGGCTGCGCTTCTGGAGACGTATCAGCAGGCCGATGGATCCGTGGTTCTGCCCGACGCGGTTCGCGAGCACACCGGTTTGGAGCGTATCGTACCGGCCTGACTACCGCAGCCAGGTGAATGACCTTGGCAGTTTGACCGGGACGGCACGCATTTCCGGCTGACTGCTGCGGCAAATGATGACTCGTTCCAGAAGCCTCAGAGGCACGCGCGGAGGATGATCCAGATCCGGTGGCCGGTCGCTCTTGCGACCCTCTTCGTCTTTTTGCTGGGCTCGTATCTGCTCTACACGCAGCGGATCGACGACGCCCTGCGCACCAACTCGGAGACGCTGACCGAAGTCTTCGCCGTGGTGATTGGGGCGAACGCGGATCCGGATCCCACTGCGACCACCTCAGCCCTGTTTGAACTCCAGGGGCTGATCATCTCTGCGGGTGTACCGATGGTGATCACAGGAGGCGGCAACGACACGATTCTGGCGGTAGAGAATCTTCCATTCGATGCTGATCTGAGTACGTCGTCGGGTCAGGCACGAGTCCATCGATATGTCCGTAGCCTGGACGTGCGAAATCCCCCGGTAGGCGACACGACCGATACCCACATTCACTATGGCGACACCCCCGAGGTGACGGGACTCAGATGGATTCCATGGCTCCAGGTGATCGGCCTGATGCTGACCGTTCTGATTTCCTTTACGGTGATCCGGGAACAGCGACGGGCGTATTCCGAACGGGCCTGGACCAGCATGGCTCGGGAGCTGGCGCATCAGTTGGGTACGCCGATCTCCTCGCTGCAGGGGTGGCTGGAGGTGATGCGGTTGAGCCCCGACGAGCGTCCCGGGGATCTCGGGGAGTCGGAAGTGGCCGACGCCATCGCGGACGACCTTGTCAGGCTTGAACGGGTCTCTCACCGTTTTGAGCTGATCGGCAGGGACCCCAAGCTTGAGCCCATCGACATCCGAGGGGTGATTTCGGAGCTGCGTCAGTACATGCAGGTGCGCCTGCCAAGGTTCGGTGCGGGGGTGAAGCTGGGCGTCGATATCCCCGATGACATCCCGATGATCATGGGCAATGAGGTATTGCTCGCCTGGGCTCTGGAGAATGTCGTCAAGAACGCCCTGGATGCCGTCGCCGGTCGAGGGGGGAGAATCGACATCCGCGCCCGGCAGGAAAACGAGTACGTGGCCATTCGGGTGTCAGACACGGGGCCGGGTGTCGATCCCGAGCTGCGGGACCGGATCTTCGAGCCGGGGGTGACCACCAAATCAGGTGGCTGGGGCGTAGGGCTGGCCCTGTCTCGCCGAATCGTACAGGGCGTTCACAAGGGGCGCATCGAGCTATTGGATGGGCGGCCGGAGGGCGCGACCTTTGTCATCCGATTACCTGCGAAACTATAGTGGGCGGAGTGAGTTTCTCGGCCATTCGAGCGTCGATGCACCGCATTTTCCTGCGTTGCGCTCGTCGGAGTAGCGTTGCTACTTCTCCTCGCGACGCCTTGGAAAACACGGCGCCTCGACACTCTCGGTGGCTCGAGCTCCTCACTCCACGCACTACAGCTTCGCAAAGCTGTAGTTGGCACGGGCGGTGTCTCGGCTACTGTGTTTTGTGCGATGGTCGGAGTTTGGGCCGCTGACGCCAGGGTTGCGGCTATTGCCGTCGAGGGCTGCGGATTCCTGACCAACGCTGGGTGAGACGTTGTCTCACCACCGCTCATCGACATTTGGCGGCTGGTGGATCGGAAACTCAGGGGCTGATTTAGCCCCACCTTTTTTGCTCGCACACCACGTGTTTTGACCGACCTATTCTCTGCGCATCAGCTTCTCGATGGCCTTAATCCGGAACAGCGGATTGCGGTTGAGCATCTTCATGGGCCGGCGCTGGTGCTGGCTGGGGCGGGGTCGGGGAAGACTCGGGTTCTGACTACCCGGGTGGTGCACCTGATTCAGGAGCATGGGGTTCCGGTGGACCGGATTCTGGCGGTGACCTTTACCAACAAGGCTGCCGGGGAGATGCGGGAGCGGATCGGGCAGATGTTGGGGGGGGAGCCTCGGGGGATGTGGATGGGGACGTTTCACGCTCTGGGGGCCCGGTTGATGCGGCGGCATGCTCATCTGTTGGGCTACACGAACAGCTTCACGATTCTGGATGCGGAGCAGAGCCTTCGACAGATCAAGCGTACGCAGGACGATCTGCAGATCGATGCCAAGCGCTGGAAGCCGAAGGCGGTCCGGAGCCACCTGAGCGGTGCCAAGAACCAGCTGATTTCGCCGGCTCAGTTCGTGGCGGACAATGAGGATGGGTTCGATCTCTTCGCTCGTACCGTGGCGCGGGTCTATCCGGCCTATCAGAGCGCGATCAAAGAGCAGAACGCGATGGACTTCGACGACCTGTTGGTGAAGCCGGTCGAGCTGTTTCAGACCAATCCTGCGGTGCTGAAGCAGTACAGCGAACGCTTCGCCTTTGTTCTGGTCGATGAGTACCAGGACACCAACAAGGCACAGTTTCGCTTCCTGGAACTCCTTTCCAAGGGGCATTCGAATCTGATGGTCGTGGGTGATGACGATCAGTCGATTTACGGTTGGCGCGGGGCGGACATCTCCAACATCCTCGGCTTCGAGGCCACGTGGCCGGGCGCCAAGGTGGTTCGGCTGGAACAGAACTACCGTTCCTCTGCCGTGATCCTCGATGCGGCCAACGCCGTCATCAGCGAGAATCGCAACCGGAAGGGGAAAACCCTGCGGACGGATCGCGAGGGCGGGGAGTTGATCACTCGAACCGAGTGTTTCGACGAACGTGACGAGGCGCGCTGGATCGTAGGTGAGATCGCAACTCGGTACGAGCAGGGGCCGGCGCTGCACAACTACCGCGACTTCGCGATCCTGTACCGTACCAATGCCCAGTCACGTGCTCTGGAAGACGGGTTCCGCCAGAAGGGCGTGCCCTACCAGATCGTGGGCGGCGTCCGCTTCTACGAGCGCCGTGAGATTCAGGATGTACTGGGCTATCTGCGTCTGATCTCGAACCCGCTGGACGAAGGCGCCTTTCTGCGGGTCGTGAACTACCCGCGGCGCGGCATCGGGAACTCCAGTCTGGATCGGCTCCGTGGCTGGGCGGGGACGCAGGGGATTCCACTGCTGGAGGCGGCCGCCGGAGCGCTGGAGGCCGGGGCGGTTCCAACGGGGGCGGGAAGGGGGCTCATCAAGTTCGCGGACCTGATCCAACGCTATTCGGCCCGCGCTGCTCAGGTCAGAGTCGGGGCACTCCTCGATGAGCTGGTTGAGGAATTGGACCTGCTTCGCCACCTGGCCAATGAGGGTCCGGAGGGGGAAGATCGCGCAGAGAACGTGAAGGAGCTGATCGCAGGTGCACTCGAGTTCGACAAGGAGCTTCTGGAGGACCTGGACGCGGAGGAGATCGACGCGTTTACCGAGCTCGATCTGTTCCTGCAGCGGGTCGCCCTGGTCGCTGACGTGGATCGCCTCGATCCGGATGCGGACACCGTCACGCTGATGACCCTGCACAACGCAAAGGGGCTGGAGTTTCCGTACGTCTTCATCGCCGGCCTCGAAGACGGACTCTTTCCGTTGGGCCGCGTCTACGACGATCCGGACGAGATGGAAGAGGAACGTCGCCTTTTCTACGTGGGGATCACGCGGGCTGAGGACAAACTCTACCTGACCCACGCCCGCCAGCGTCGCAGGGCAGGGGACTTCATGTTCGGTCGGCTCAGCTCGTTCGTGGATGCGATTCCCGAGTCACTTCTGGACGCCCGCCTGACGCCGACGCTGACGGCGGCCGCCTCGAGCACTCCGCACCGTCGCCGCGAGCGCCGCGACTACGACGATCGCGACAGTAAGCAGCGGGACGGATTCAGCGGGGACGGCAGGTACATCGAAATCGAGGAGCCGTCACTCAATCAGGACGCGCCCCGATACGTGAAGGGAGAGCGGGTCGCCCACGCGACGTTCGGATCCGGGCAGGTGGTGGAGATCAGCGGGTTCGGAAAAGACACCAAGGTCACCGTCGACTTCCAGGAGATTGGACGGAAGAAGCTCCTGATCCGCTACGCCAATCTGGAGAAGGACTGGGACCTATAGGGTGGTGTGGCTGGCTCTCGTCCACGGAAGCCGCGGCACTGGGATCAACTCGGCCCGCCTGATTCGGTCGGAAGCTCGTTTCGCCGAGGCCAGTGAAGGAGTTCTATCTCGGGGAAGGGGAAGAAGTCGTCGGCCATCTCCTGAAGGGCCTCGGGGCGGTCCAGGGCTCCATCGGCGATCGCGAGTCGCCGCACCTTCTTGGCCAGCCTCAGGTTGATGTCCCCCACCGGATCGAGGCCGCCGGTCCGGGAGAGGTCCCCGTCATTGAGGTAGTCGATGATGCCTTCGAAGGTGTGACTCATGTACTGTTCGATCACAACCTCGGGCACGGCGAACCGGGAGTTCTTCAGGATCTGATCGAACACGCTCTGCCAGCGTGCGTCACCCTGCGCTTTGATCATGCCGCGAAAAATCCGGCGGTTGGTGCGAAAAGAGAACAGCGTGGATGAGAGGACCCGGTCGAAGAGTTCGTCTGCATCCTCGTGGTCATGTCCCAAGACCAGTCGCTGTGACTTGTCGATGAAGTCACGTCCCAGATGCACGTCCATCCGGTGCTCCCAGTAGGTGTGCCCGATTGCAGCCGTGGTGGAGGTCAGGAGGAGCTGTCGGGGCACGTACAGATTGTGAGCGATGGTGTCAGCAGCAAGATGTGACAGATAGCCCAGCCCCACCGCCCGGAGTGCATCGGTTTCGGCGGTCCGATAGATCTCTTCGCCCACGTGCCAGTTGTGGCAGTGGCGCCCCTGGGGGACGTACTTCTTGGCGAAGCTGATGTCTGGCGCGACGGAGCCGTACAGATAGTGAATCGGCCAGGCGTCGATGAGGGCACGGACGGCGGGAGGCAGAAGGTGGAGGGCCCCAAGCACCATCTCCCCCAGCGCGATATGGGTTCCCGGACCCCAGGCGTACAGGGGTTCGGGAAGTGCCAGCCAGATAGCCAGGTGGGCAGCAAGGAGGCCCGCGACAGATCGCAGCCTCACGGTTTGGCATCTGCGGGCCATCAATGCATGTAGGCCCAACAGGGTGTGAGCACTCTGGCCCACCGCTCAGTCCTCGGATGGGTGACCCGGGACACCTGCAGGTTCAGCCGGCCGGACCGGCTCAAGGTCAGTCGCCGGCTTGGAGCGATCTCGGCGGCCGCCCACAAGATCGGCGGCACTCGCCTGGACGCCCCTGACCGTCGAAGCCGTATCGAGGAACATCTCTTCGGCCTCTCCCTGCACAACTTCCATCAGCGCGTTGAACTCCTCGATTCGCTCTTCCATCCGATCGGAGGCCTGTTGGAGTCGGTCCGAAAGCGCATGAACCGAACCGCTCAGGCTCTGGACGTCGGTCCGGAGTGCGGCGGTGATGAACTCGACGTTGGCGGCGATGCCACGCCCGTGTATCAGGAGCGGGTCGGATTGGCCACTCAGGCGATGGCCGAGCCTGCCCAGTTGGCGGCTGAGTCGGCCGACCTTGATCATCATCCAGATTCCGAAAACGGACCCGATGATGGCGAAGACACCGATCAAAACGAGAGAAATGTCGGCGGCGATGGAAAGTGTATCGCGTTCCATTACCGGGAGGCCGGTCTGCAGAAGTGAGAACATGACTTAAGCTACCGGGCTGGCGTGACTCGGAAAAGCCGGAGGCCGCTTCATGGCGCTCTCATGACAGCAGTAAATCCATCCCCACGGTGAACGCTTCGAGCTTTGGAATACAGGGCCCGCGGTTGAATGCAGCGGCACGGCGCAGACGGGTCTCAAGATCGGGATTCCCCTCACCCTGCATGGCTGCCAAAGACCGACGCAGCGAGTTGTCGCGGAGGCCTTCCCGGATGGCGGCCTCGATGGCGAACAGCGACCTGCCGTCCTGAATGCCCTGGGGGAGTGAGCAGCCCCCAACCCATGCGCAGACGTCCTCTGCCCAAAGATCTCCCAGTGGGATCAGGCCGACCGGGGCTCCGTCCAGGAGGACGGCCGACTTGTGAAGGGCGAGCAAAGGAAGGAGGTCCGGGGTATCCAGGCGGGCATCCGCTACGGTGTGCTCCATCGATCGCCCCCCCGGTGCCAGTTCGTGGGCAAGTCCTTCCTGATCGAGCCAACGGACCAGCAGAAGGCCTTCCGGGGTCTCGCTCCCGACCACCAGCAGCGTCTTGAGTCCGTGGAGCTTCAACTGGGCACCAAGCCAGGTGCAGACGACACGGGAGGCGCGGATCTCCCCCTTGGCCCGAGAGAGAGAGTCGACGGGGGAGACCGGGTCCGACGGATCAGGCGTTGTCATCGCTCACCAGACCCAGTCGCTCAATCTCGCGCCGGACCCAATGGGGGTCGTCGTCCCTCAGATGCGAAAAGGGTCGCCGGGCCGAGTGGATTTCCTCCCTTGAGAGGGTCACAGAGAGGGTTACTTCCTCGCCCTCGCCGGCTCGTGCCGTGACCTCTCCCGCGGGAGAGACCATGAACGAACCGCCCGCAAATGTGATTCCTCCCTCGATCCCCACTCGATTGCACACAGCAACCGCCATCCCATGCTGGATCGCGGTACCCCGAGCCATTGCAACCCAGGACTCCCATGACTCGAAAGCACCCTCGGTCGGAGCGCGGAAGCCTCGGCCTGCGGCCGCAATGGGGCAGACAAGGAGATCTGCACCCTGCATGGCGGCCAGCCAGGCGACGGCGGGGTGCCACAGGTCTTCGCAGACGGCGATCGCTACACGAAAGCCATCCACTTCGAAAAGCTCCGGGGCCCTCCGGCCAGGCGCGAAGTACCGGCCCTCATCAAACATGCCATAGGTGGGCAGATAGACTTTTCGATAGATGGTCTGCCACACCCCGGAACGAACTGCCCCGGCTGCATTGAAGAGCCTGCCATCACGCCCGCGGAAGGGGAAGCCAAATACGACCGTTCCGGGAGATCCCACCGGGAGCGGAGGGCTGTCGCCTTCAGCAATCGCGAACTCCCCCGAGCGCGTCCCCATCTCGTAGCCCGTCAGTGCGAGCTCCGGAAACAGGTGCAGTCCCGCTTCCGGGTGGGAAGCGCACTCGTTACCGATCCGGGCAAGGTTCCGATCGGGCTCGCACAGCTCGGGATTGATCTGATGGATCGCAAGCCGAAGACTAGTGTGGTGTATCAAAAGTTCACGAGCCACCAAGTGTGGTGTGGCAGAAGTCCCGTTGTATTCGTGCGTCGCTGCATCAGCTCCAGCTTCGTTGCTCCTTCTCGCCATAGCGCTGCTATGACTCGGCGTCGCGCCTCCCTGGAGCCGCCCAGCGACACCCTCGGTACGGACACGGGACTTCTGCCACACCACACAGAGCGTCGAGGCGCCGGGCCGGATGCATCGGCGTTCGAATGGCCGAGACGCTTTTGATGCACCACACTAGCCACCTGAGTTACGGGATTCGGCACCCGAAGGTGTGGTTCGAAGCGCAGCGGCTCGGACTTTGTCGGCTTGTCCGGCGGCGAGGGCTGCCTCCACCGCAGGCGTGATCTCTCCGGCGCGGCGAAGAACCGCAACAGTCAGGATCGGCCCTGCCAGATCCGAGATCATCACGCCCAGGACCGCCATTCCGAACAGGAGGTCGACCACCGGCAGTCCATTGAAGGTCGGGTTGGCAGCGGAGAGCGTCAGCGTGAACGACAATGCCATTGCGATCGAGATCCCGCCCTGGGGGACCAGGCCCAGCCCAAAGCGGCGGGGTGTCGCGAAGGGAAGAGGGATCGCAGTGACCGCAAGCGCGTTGGCCGCGACCTTGGCGAGAATCCGGATCGCCGAATATCCCAGGGCCAGCGGAATCACCCACCAACTCGGAAAGCGCAGGAGAGCACCGGAGAGGAGAAGGAGAATCATGTAGATCGGCCGTTCCCACTGATGCATGGCCCGAGCGACCCGGCCCCGATAGCGGGAAGCATTCGAGACGATCGCCCCGATCAGGAAGCCGACGAACAGGGGAGAGAGCTGCAACTGGAGGGCCGCGCCTGCCGAGAGGGCACTGATGCCAAGCAGGTAGAGAATCAGTTCCTCGCCGCGGGGACGCATCCGCGTGAGCCACAGGAATAGCACTGCGCAGACCACGGCCAGCGCCACGGCGACGAGATCCCAGAACCACCAGGCCGCAAATCCGGGTGCTTCGGACAGAAGTCCCGAAGCGTGGAAACCGCCGTAGATCAATTGCAGCGCGATGATGCCGATGACGGCGTCGACCGAGGCGACGAAAAAGAGCAGCTGCCGGATGTTGCCACGGGCGCTGAAGTTCGCGGAGACCATGGCGATTCCGGCCGGCGCCGAAATGCAGCCGATGGCGGCCGCACCCAGGACGATCAGTTCAACCTCGGGGCTGGACAGACCGAGCCCCAGCATCATGCCCCACCCCACGCCCGCGATCAGGACGAACGAGATCGCCGCCTGCGCCAAGGCGACCATCGGAAAAGCCTTCGGAAAGAGCTTGAGCGTCTCCCGATCCAGCTGGAGGCCGAAGTGGACGCCGATCCAGCCCAGCCCGAGCCCCAGGAGGGGAGAAAGCCCAGCCGTTGCCTCCGTCGAGACGAGCCCAAGAGCGCCCGGCCCCAGAAGGAAGCCGAAGAACAGAAAGTGGGTCCCTGTACGGAACAGCAGGCGCGGCCCGGCCGGGACCGCTTCAGACGAGAATGAAAACCGCGCGCCAACCAGGGCGAGCAGAATCAGGATGAGGGTCGAAAGGAGGGGATCCATTACCCCAGCGACCCGTCCAGCTCCGGAGCCAGTCCAACCACTTTGGAAACCGGAAGGGTGAAGGCGATACCGGTGGCTGGCGCCGAGAGGTTACCGCACACGTCCTGCAACAGGGCGATGGCCGAATCGACCATGTCGTCCGGAATCACTGAGAAGACCGTGCGGTTCTGTGGGCGCGAGCCTCCGATCAGAGTCTGGAGGCCGGCAAAGATCGGAATGTCGTGGGTGAGCAGGCGACCCATTCCTTCACTCGAGAGCACCGTAGCACCGGTGATTCCCAGTTCCAGAAACCCGGACAGGATCTCATCGACCTTCTCGGGGTCGTTGACGACTGAAATGAGTAACTGCACTTAGACGTGCTCCTGATCAATCCGAAGAATCACTTCATTGACGATCTCGGGCGTTCCACCATCGAGAATCCCATCGACAAACTCCTGGTGTCTTGCGAGCCGACAGATGCGCGCCAGCAGCTTGATGTGGACGCTCTCGTGTCCAGGCGGGGAGAGCAGCACAAAAAACAGCCGCGCACCGCCGTCCTCGCCGGGCCCGAATGGAATAGGCTCCAGGGAGGTCGCCACCATCAGGATCGGGACCGTCAGCCCCGGGATCGTGGCGTGGGGCAGGGCCATCCCCTGGCCCATTGATGTCGTGTGCGCGTCCTCGCGGGCGATCAGGGCATCTCGGACCTCGTTCGCGCTGGCCACGGCGCCGGACTCGGCCAGCCGGTTGGCAAGCGCCTGCAAGGTGGAGTCGCGGTCCTGCGCGGAAAGCCCGGTCATGACAAGGTCGGACCGGAGTGCGTCGGCTAATCTCATGTGTCACACGGGTGGTGGGATCGTTGCCAGATCGTAGAGACACCTGCGTATGGCGGCAAGCGTCCCGGGGACACTGGCACGCATCGTGCTTCCCCTTGAGCACGAGCCCTGAGGTCGCTGCCCTCACGCCCTCGCCTCAACTCACTCGGATTCGCAACCGGAGAAGCTGATGTCGCAGTTGCTACCTCACCCGAGGCCCGGATATGTTCCGCCCCGCCGCACCGGTGCGCCCGGTGCATCTGCTGGCCCTCCCTGACTCTTCGCCCCCCGCTGACATGCCGACCTTTATCGTCGAGGGCGGCCGGACACTCTCCGGTCGTATCTGTCCCGCCGGGAACAAGAACGCCGCACTCCCGTGTCTGGCTGCCGCGCTCCTCACCGAAGAGCCGGTCGTTCTTGAGAATGTCCCCCGCATTCGGGACGTCCTGACCCTTCTCGAGATTCTCGATTCGATGGGGTGCACACACGAGTGGATCGCGCCGAATACGGTCGGTCTCGATGCTTCTGGGGTGACGGCGGGTCGAGTGGACCGGGAGATGGCTGCCAAGATTCGGGCCTCCCTTCTGCTGGCCGGACCGCTGCTCGCACGCTTTGGCGACGTTGAACTCCCGCCTCCGGGCGGCGATGTGATTGGCCGCCGGCGCATGGACACACACTTCCTGGCCTTCGAAGGATTGGGCGCACGCGTCACCCTCAATGGGGACTTCCGGATTCGCGCCGAGGAACTGATCGGCGCCGATATCTTCCTGGATGAACCCTCCGTGACCGGGACCGAGAACGCGGTCATGGCCGCCGTCATGGCCAAGGGTACCACGACTTTCAGGAATGCGGCCGCCGAACCGCACGTGCAGGACCTTTGCCGAATGATGGTCGCGATGGGCGCCCGGATCGAGGGCATCGGGACGGGCATCCTGACCATTGACGGAGTGGAACGCCTGCATGGCACCACCTTCAGCATCGGCGCCGATCACATTGAGACCGGCTCCTTCATCGGCCTGGCTGCGGTGACCCGCAGTGAGATCGTGATCGAAGACGCGCCCATCGAGCATCTGGATTCGACTCTGATCGGGTTTGCCCGCCTGGGCGTCGGCTTCACGATCGAGGGGAACGACCTGCGGGTGCACGGGAATCGCGAGGCGGTGATCCGGCAGGATGCATTCGGAGCGGTGTCCAAAATCGACGACGGACCGTGGCCCGCCTTTCCCGCCGATCTGACCTCGATCGCTGTGGTGACGGCAACTCAGTGTCGTGGGACCATCCTGGTTCACGAAAAGATGTTCGAATCCAGAATGTTCTTTACAGACAAGCTGGTGGCCATGGGGGCCCGCATCATCCTGTGCGATCCGCACCGGGCGGTGGTCGTCGGTCCCAGTCAGCTTCGCGGGAGTCCGCTGGAGAGCCCGGACATTCGGGCCGGTATGGCGCTCCTGATTGCGGCTCTGGGGGCGGAGGGCACTTCGGAGATCCACAACATCCGCCAGATCGAACGCGGGTACGAGAGGATTGACGAGCGGCTCCGGGCTCTGGGCGCGGTGATCGAACGGACCGAGTCATAGACCTCCACCTCTTCGAAACACTGGGACTGTGCAGGCCGTAGGGAAGGGCACACAGTGTCGAAACCGATGGGCAGAAAGGAGTTGCAGATGTCAGACGGACCCGAATCCACAGAGCAGGGGCAGAAGAAGGCCCGCGAGAAGGTCTCCGATGCCGCCAACCGCGGCATGGGTATGCTTTCCGCTTTCAAGGAAGCCCTGGAAGAGACCATACATGAGGCACGCGAGAGAGGAGATCTGACCACGGATCGGGCCCGCGACGTCATGAAGAGTGCCATGAACAAGGCGAAGTCGGCCTCCTCCGACGCGCGCGAGAAGTTCGACTTCGTGTCACAGGCGGACTTCGATGGGCTGGCGGCCCGCGTAGCGGACCTTGAGGACAAGGTTCGCTCGCGAATCGGAGGCGCCGCTTCTCCGGAGCCCAAGGCAAGCGAGCCCAAAACGGAGCCCTGAAGCCCGAAACAGTTCAAGAATCCTTGAGCAAAGGGGCTTTCGCCCCTATATTGCCAGTTCGGACACGCCGCCTGTGAGCGGTATTTCGAAGTGGGGGAGCGGTCAGCCCCCGCTTTTTTATTCGGTATAGTCTGGGGTTTTCGGTCTCCACGCGATGGGTAAAGTGATACCAGAAGTGGCCCGGGACCTGGATGATCGGGTGTCGGAGCTTGGTTATGAACTGGTCGATGTGGAGTGGGCGGGTAGCGCCCGCCGGCCCATCGTTCGGGTTCGTATTGACCGGCCCGATTCGATTGCCGGAGAGACGGGCATGACTGCGGATGACTGTGCAAAAGTCAGTCGCGGTCTGGAGCCGTGGCTGGATGAGTTGACGACGCTGCCTGAGACTTATGTGCTCGAGGTGTCGTCACCGGGAGTCGAGCGACCGTTGGTACGGCCGAACGATTTTCGGCGGTTTGCGGGCCAGCAGGTCGCGATCAAGGGGAAGAGCCCCCTGGTCGAGGGCATGGCCCGTCGACTGGAAGGGGAGTTGCTGGGGCTGGCGGATGACGCCAGCGAACAGGTGCTGTTGCGCCTGCCCAGTGGAGAAGAGGTCAGCATCGACTACAAGAAGATTGTCGGTGCTCACCTCGTTTTTCGCTGGAAGTAGTTGGAAGCAGGAATCGACTGTTTGTTCGGTAATGTGTTCATAGAGTGAGGCGAGGATGGCCAACGCGGGTCTGATCGTAGCTGCGCTGCGAGACATGGGATCGACGAAGGATCTGTCACCAGATGAGGTCAACGACCTCATGAAGGACGGTATTCTGGCGGGCCTGATGAAGCTCTATGGCCCCAACGTCGAGGCCGAAATCCAGATTGATGACATGACCGGCGACTTCGACATCGTGGTGTTGAAGCGTGTGGTGCAGGAAGTCGAGGATTCGTCGACTGAGATTTCGCTCGAAGAAGCGCGCTGGGACGACGAAACCTTCGAAGTCGGTGACATTCAGGAAGTTGAGGTCGATTTCACCCAGTTTGGGCGAAACGCCGTCATGGCCATGAAACAGCGGATCGTTCAGCGCGTCCGTGAGGGCGAGCGCGACCGCATTCGTGACGAGTTCGAGGACCGTGTGGGCGAACTGCTCTCCGGTGAGGTCCAGCAGATGGAGCGGGGCAAGATCGTAGTCATGCTGAACATTCAGCGTGACGCGGAAGCCATCATCCCCTGGAAGGACCAGAACCCACGCGAGCGTTTCCGCCAGGGTGAGTCGATCCGCGCCGTGCTCAAGAAGGTCGATGAGACGCCTAAGGGCCCTCGTCTGATCCTTTCTCGTGCCGATCCGCTCTTCGTCACCGCGCTCTTCCGCCTCGAAGTGCCCGAGATTTCTCAGGATATCGTCGAGATCAAGGAGATCGCCCGCGAGGTGGGGGGTCGGACCAAGATCGCCGTCTATAGTCGTGACGAATCGATCGATCCCGTTGGTGCCTGCGTGGGCCTCAAGGGAACGCGGGTCCAAGCCGTGGTTTCGGAGCTTGGAGGGGAGCGCATCGACATCGTTCCGTGGCACCCAGAACCCGAGGTCTTTGCCCGTCGCGCGCTCGCGCCCGCGCGGGTTTCCAAGGTCATGTCGGATCCGGCTCGACAGGTGATCACCGCCATTGTGGACGAGGACCAGCTTTCGCTGGCCATTGGCCGCAACGGGCAGAACGTTCGACTGGCCTCGCAGCTGATCGGATGGCAGATCGACCTCTACGGCTCACGCGAGTGGCTCGAGAAGGGTCAGGAATTCTCGATCTTCACTAATGGTGAAGATCAGTATGAGACATCTGACTTCGGACTGAGCGAGCTTTCGATCGAAGCAGCCACTCTGGCGGCCCTTAATGCCGCTGGATACAATACCTTTCTCGACATCATCGACCTGGACAAGGGGGATTTCCTCCGCGTCGAGGGGCTGGCCGAAGCCGAGGCAGATCAACTGCTCAAGATCATCGATCAGCTGACGGTGGTTGAGGAGGAGGCCCCTGCTGAAGGGGCTTCCGCGAGCGAGGCTTCGGAGCCTGCTGCTACGGCAGACGAGGGCGAATCCGAGGCTGAAAGCACCGGTGAGTCAGACGATGAGCCCGGGGACGACGAGGACTGATGTCCTGCGGCTCCTCGGGCTCGCTCAACGTGCGGGTGCGGTGATCCGTGGGACCGGGGCAGTAAGAGACGCGGTCCGGAGTGGCGAAGCACGCTTGGTTCTGACAGCAACGGACGCGTCGGAACAGCAGTTGGAAAAAGTCAGGGCGCTACTTCGCCACCGTGAGGTGCCGGAGCGGACACTGGCCAGCCGGGAAGAACTCGGTGCAGCAATTGGGCGATCGCCGCTTACGGCGGTTGCGCTCTCGCAGGAAAGTTTTGCAACGCGAATTCGGGAAATGCTGGATTCGTGAAAGGTGCCGGATTGGGGCATCGCGGGAATATTGGACGGCCCAACGTATGCAGGTTGAACAGCTAGCGAAGGATCTCAAGGTCAAGGCGGGCGCTCTCGTCAGCCTTCTCCGGAAGATGGGAATCTCCGTATCGGACGCGAAAGCAAGCGTGTCCGATGCGGATGTATCTCGTGTTTTGGCGAAGGTCGAGCGCGAAAAGCGGGCCGGAAAGAAAGACGCCTCCCAGGCCATTGCGGCCGCTCTGGAAGAGGTGTCATCCGGCACGAAGACCCGCCGTCGTCGGCGTTCGGCCAAAGCCGAGCCCGAGGAAGAGCCTGAGGTAGTCGAAGAGGTTCCGGCCGAAGAGCCTGAGGCCGATGCGCCGGCTGTTGAAGCGGTCGAAGAGGCTGACGCGGATAAGGCTCCGACAGTCGAACCGGTCGAGGAGCCCGTCGAGGTAGCTGCCAAGGCAGAGACTCCGGTCGCTGAGCCCGCCGCTGCTGCAGCGCCCGCCGCTGAGCCCGCCGACGAGGCTGTGGTCGCTGGGACCGAGGTCGTCGCCGAGCCTGTTGCGAAGGCCCCGAAAGCCGCGGCTGCCCCAGCCAAGAAGAAGCTCAAATCCGCTAAGGAGGCGGCGGCCGAGGAGGCGGCTGCCAAGGCCGCGGCCGCCGGTGGCGCTGCTGCTCCGGCTGCTGATGGCACTTCGCCCGAGCCGGTCCGTGTGAACGCGAGCAAGGAGCCGACCCGTCGGTTCCGGAAGCCGCAGCCTGCCGCGAGCGCGGGCCCCGGCGGAACCGTTCGCATTCAGGCCGAGGGCTACACCGCGGATGGCCGCCGCGACCGCAAGGACAAGAAGAAGAAGCGCGGTGGCGTTGATCAGACCGCGGTCCAGGACAACCTGGCCCGGGTCATGAACGAGTTGAAGGGCGGCGGCAAAAAGAAGAGCCGCAAGAAGGGCCGCCGGCCTTCCCGCGAAGAGGTCGAGCTGGAAGAGATGGTGCAGGAAGAAGAACGCGAACGGGAGTTGAAGACCGTTCGGGTCAACGAGTTCCTCACCGTGGCCGAGTTGGCTGAGCTGATGGACGTGTCCGTGATGGAGATCATCGGGTCCGCGTTCAAGAACCTCAGCCTGATGGTCACCATCAATCAGCGCCTCGACTTCGACCAGATCGAGATGCTCCTGGACGAGTTCGGCTTCGCCGCCGTCCGCGAAGAGGACTACACGGCCACTGAAGAGGTCGAGGAAGAAGAGGAAGATCCGGCGCTGCTCTTGCCGCGTCCGCCGGTTGTTACGGTCATGGGTCACGTCGACCATGGTAAGACGCTCCTGCTTGACCGGATTCGCAATACGAATGTAGTGGCTGGCGAGGCGGGTGGAATTACCCAGCACATCGGTGCCTATCACGTTGAGTTGGCGGATGGCCGCATGGTCTCCTTCCTCGACACACCTGGTCACGCCGCATTCACAGCGATGCGTGCCCGTGGTGCAGACGTCACCGACATCGTTATCCTCATTGTTGCTGCCGACGACTCCGTCATGCCACAGACGATCGAGGCCATCTCGCATGCCAAGAGCGCTGGCGTGCCGATGATCGTGGCGATCAACAAGTGTGATCTGCCCGCGGCCGATCCGGGCCGCGTGAAGACTGAACTGTTGCAGTACAACGTCCAGGTAGAGGACTTCGGTGGCTCCGTCCTCAGTGCCGAGATTTCGGCCAAGGCCGGAACCGGAATCGATGACCTGCTCGAGAAGGTTCTGCTTCAGGCAGAGCTGCTTGAACTCAAGGCCAACCCGAACCGTCCGGCGGTTGCTGCGGTGATCGAAGCCCAGCTCGATGTGGGTAAGGGTTCGGTCGTGACGGTCATGGTCGAGAAGGGAACTCTGCGGGTCGGAGATTCCTTCGTGGTCGGTCGCTACGAAGGCCGGGTTCGTGCACTGCTGGATGAGCGCGGGCACAATGTTGATGCGGTCGGGCCCGGAATTCCGGTCCAGATCCTCGGAACCGCTGGTGTGCCGCAGGCGGGTGACTCGCTTAACGCGATGGATGCCGACAGGGCCTCCGAGATTGCCGAGACGCGTCAGCGCCTGGACCGCGAGAAGCAGCTGCGGGTCAAGGAGCGTGGTCTCAAGCTGGGTGACTTCAGTGCTCTCATGGCCGAGGGTGGCAAGGGTACGCTGCCGCTGGTCATCAAGGGTGACGTAGACGGTTCGGTGCAGGCCGTATCGGACGCCCTGGAGCAGTTGGGTACCGACGAGGTGCGAGTTGAGATCGTTCACCGCGGTGTGGGTGCGATCAACGAGTCGGACATCCTGCTGGCGGAGACCACCAAGTCGGTCATCATCGGCTTCCGTGTCCGCCCTGATACCAAGGCCCGTAATCTGGCCGAAGATTCCGGTGTCGACATTCAGACCTACGACGTCATCTACAACGCCGTCGACGATATCCGCGACGCTCTTGAGGGCATGCTGTCGCCCGAACAGCGCGAGGAGATCCTCGGAACGGCTGAGGTTCGCGAGACCTTCAGGATCACCAAGGTCGGCATGATCGCGGGTTGTTACGTGACGCAGGGCGTGATTGAGAAGAAGGGCAAGGGCCGCCTGGTGCGCGACGGGATCGTCATGTACGAGGGCGCGTTCAGCTCGCTCAAGCGCTTCAAGGATGACGCCAAGGAGGTCCGCGAGGGCTTCGAGTGCGGAATCGGTATCGAGAACTTCAACGACATCAAGGTCGGCGACGTGATCGAATGCTTCAAAGTCGAGGAGATCGCCCGGACGCTCGCCGAGAGCGCCCAGGGAAGTAAGACCAGTAAGAAGTGACCCTCGGTGCAGGACTTTTGAGCGGGGGTCGGGCGACAGTTTCGCTCGGCCCCCGCTGATTTTCCGGAGGCGCCATGTGATCATGTGGATCAGTTCGTCGAATCGGACGGCCGGGCCCTCATTCAACGGGTAGAGCGGGAGTTTCGCTGACAAATGAGCAGTCGACGGGTGCAGCGCTTGAACGCGCAGTTGCAGCGGGAGATCTCGGAGCTTCTGAGACGCCAGGTGCGGGATCCACGCGTGACCGCGGTCACCGTCACCCGCGTTGGAGTAACGCCTGATCTGTCGGTCGCGCGTGTCTTCATTCGCACGCTCAACGGAAGGGCGGGCACGGCCGAAGCGCTAGAAGGATTGAATGCAGCGAATGCATTCCTGCGCAGGGCTTTGAGTGGAATACTGACCCTGCGCCGAGTGCCGGAACTGACGTTCATGGAGGACCGGTCGCTCGAGCAGTCGATGAGGATCGAGGAACTCCTGACCGAGGTCCGGCCTGAGGGCGGCTGGGTGGACCCTGTTGAAGAGGACGACGAGGGCGAAGGCGACGAAGACGGCCAGGATGAGTCCGAAACGTCCGTTGCCGGCTCGGCCTCTATCGACGAGAACGGCTCGGACGACCTTGAGGACGACGGCGACGTCGCGGCGGCCGCCGATACCGAGGCGGAAGACGGCAGCGCGGAGCGACCCGAGGGGGCATGAGCGCCGGACGAATCCTGCTGATCGACAAGCCGGCTGGCCCGAGCTCGCATGATGTAGTGGCGCGGGCGCGGCGGGCGCTCGGTGAGCGCCGGATCGGGCACACGGGCACGTTGGATCCCTTCGCCTCCGGCCTGCTCATTCTCTGTGTCGGGCCCGTTACTCGGCTGGCCGAATATCTGACGGGGATGCCCAAGAAATATACGGCTACTCTCAGGCTTGGTGTGTCGACCGACACGCTTGATCCGGAGGGCCAGGTGGTCGCGGAATCCTCCCTCGCCGGCGTCACCGATGAGGCAATCGTTGCCGCATTCGCGACCCAGCGGGGCGAGATCCAACAACTCCCCCCGATTTTCTCGGCCAAGAAGCTCAAGGGCGAAAGGGCTTACGAGAAGGCTCGCCGTGGCGAGGAGGTGGAACTAAGCCCCGTGACAGTGACGATATCCGAGATGAAGATCGACGACATCACGCTGCCCGATGTCCGCTTCCACATGACGTGCTCGACCGGGACCTACGTCAGGGCCGTCGGTCGCGACGTCGGCGCTGACCTGGGCGTCGGCGGCCATCTCACAGAACTCCGCAGGACCCAGGTGGGCACATTCTCAGTGTCCGACGCGGTGGCGCTTGATCAGCTGGAGGCGCTGCGGGACGTCGAGGCGGGCGGGAATCCTGCCGTGATGACCCCCCTTCAGGCGATGGACCACCTGCCTGCGCAGGGCTTGAGCCCGGACGACCATATCCATCTGGCGCATGGTCGCCCCGTTCCGTGGGAGGCCGCCGATGCGGCGGTAGCATTGGTCCATCGGGACGGGCATCTGCTTGCTGTCGGTCGCGCCGAGGCGGGGCTCTTCAAGCCGCGAAAGGTCTTCACCACCCCCGCCGATACCGCATGAAGACGGACGTTCTCGATCTGACTGGCGACTATGTCCTTCCCGGCGGCCAGGGCTCGGTCGTCACCGTCGGTACCTTCGACGGCGTGCATCGCGGACACTGGGCCGTTCTGGACGAGATTCGAAGACGGGCCGCGGCCACCGGACGCCGCAGTGTTCTGGTGACGTTCCATCCGCACCCGCTGAGGATCGTCCGCCCCGAGCACGCACCGCTGTTGCTGACCACGGCAGAAGAGAAGAAGGAGATCCTGGCTCGAAGCGGGCTCGACTACGCCGTCTTCGTCCCCTTCACGCCGGAACTGTCTCAGTATCCCCCCGAGCGATTTGTGGATGAAATCCTGATCGCACGCCTGGCCGTCGAGGAACTGGTCATCGGCTACGACCACGGTTTCGGCAAAGGTCGGTCCGGAGACGCAGAGACGCTTACCGCCATCGGAAAGGATCGCGGGTTCGAGGTGGACGTTGTCCCTCCGGTGAACGTGGGTACGTCCGCGATCTCTTCGTCCAGCATTCGAACCGCCGTCGCGGAGGCCCGCCTTTCTGACGCAGAAGAGGGACTCGGCCGGCCCTATTCGGTCCGGGGCATCGTGGTGCGTGGGGATCAGCGGGGCAGGGAACTCGGGTTTCCAACGGCCAACCTGGGCGGTTTCGGCCCCGACAAGCTGCTTCCACCAATGGGGATCTACGCTGTGCGCGTCGTGACTCGGCACGGCGAGTACTCCGGCGCCCTGCACCTTGGCCCGCGGCCCACCTTCCAGGGCGCGCCCCCGACGGTCGAGGTGTATCTCCTGGACTTCGACGGCGACCTGTATGGTGAGGTTCTGCAGGTCGAGTTTATCCGCAAGCTCCGGGACATTGTTCGCTACGACGACGTGAACGACCTGATTCACCAGATGGGCCTGGATGTGGAGGAGGTCCGTCGAGGGCTGAGGGGCGATTCGGACCGGTGACGGGCGACTCAGGGAGCGGTGACGGGACGACTCCCGGACCGACTCACGGACCGATGACGGGCCCGCCGCCCTGCCTCCACCAAATGTACCCTGATAGTTGGGCGGTCCGACGTCGAGATAGGCAAGATTCAGCGACGGGAGACATCGCTCGTAGGGGGCGCCAAACGGTTGTTTCTGGGCCCTTTCTGGGCTATCGTAGTGGGCTTGGGATCGAAAGTCGGTCCCAGCACGATGCTTCCCTTGCAGCAAACCTGACTCCTGAGGAGGCCCAATAATGAGCATCGACAAGACTGCAGTTATCGAAAAGTACCGCTCCCACGAAGGCGATGTGGGTAGCGCCCCGGTGCAGATCGCGCTCCTTACAGAGCGCATCAACCACCTCCGGAGCCACTTCGACGCCCACAAGCACGACCACCACAGTCGTCGCGGACTGCTGAAGATGGTCGGTCGACGTCGCCGGCTCCTTGAGTACATGAAGAATACGAACCTCGAGGCGTATCGCGGCCTGATTAAAGATCTGGGCCTGCGCCACTAGGATCTGATGTATGGGGCGGCGGCGACCTGAGGGTCGTCGCCCGTTTCCGTATCAAACTTCGGCGGAATGGGACTGCCGGAGTCGAAGCCGGCCCGGGGAATGTGACCCGGTGCCAAAATCAACCAGCCCCGCTAAAGGCACCAACGCCTCGGGGCAAAGCGGACGAGAAAAGACGAAATGATTCAGCGCATCGAGCGCCAATTTGCAGGGCGCCCCCTAATTCTTGAGGTTGGCCGGATGGCCAAACTTGCCGGGGGCTCATGCCTCGTGCAGTACGGTGAGACGGTTGTACTTGTGACGGCCACCGCCGCCAACAAGCCGACCCACCTCCCCTTCTTCCCCCTGACCATCGAGTACAGGGAGAAGACCTACGCCGCCGGTAAGATTCCGGGAGGCTTTTTCAAGCGTGAAGGCCGGCCCGCCGAGAAGGAAATCCTTTCGGCCCGCCTGACCGACCGCCCCCTGCGTCCCCTCTTTCCGGACGGGTACCGGAATGAGACTCAGATCGTAGCCACGATCCTGAGTGCTGACCAGGAAAACGACGCGGACGTTCTCGCGGTGCTGGGTGCCAGCGTGGCGCTCAACATGTCCGATATCCCCTTCAGCGACCTGACCTCTTCGGTCCGTGTGGGTCGCATTCAGGGGAACTGGATCTGGAACCCGACGTTCCAGCAGCTTGAGTACTCGGACATCGACATGATCGTTGCCGGTACCGAAGACGCCATCCTGATGGTTGAGGGTGGAGCGATTGAGCTTGGTGAGGACACGATCCTTGAGGGCATTCAGTTTGCCCACGACGGAATCCGTGAGCTGATCAACCTCCAGAAGGAGCTGATCGGCGACTACTCCGTGCCGGACATGGAGTGGACGGCGCAGCTTCCCAATGCGGAGCTCAAGGAGAAGGTCGGGGCCATGGCAGCCGCCAAGGTCGCCGAGGCCCTCAACCTGCACGACAAGCAGGAGCGTTCGCAGGCGATGGCTGCCGTAAAGGAAGACATCATCGGCACGCTCCAGGCCGAAGATACCGACTGGTCCGCGCACGAAAAGGACGTCGGCGACATCCTGTACGGCATTGAGAAGGCGGCGATGCGTGCGCAGATCCTGAGTAAGGGTGAGCGTGCGGATGGTCGGGGTCTGGACGAGATCCGCCCGATCTCGTGTGAAGTGGGCGTTCTGCCCCGGACGCACGGTTCTGCGCTGTTCACTCGTGGACAGACGCAGGCGCTTGTGGTCACCACCCTCGGCACCTCGCGTGACGAGCAGCGCATCGATTCGATCGATTCGCGTGAAGCGGTGACCAAGTCCTTCATGCTCCACTACAACTTCCCGCCGTTCTCGGTCGGTGAGGCGCGTCCCTTCCGGGGCACGTCGCGTCGTGAGATCGGTCACGGAAATCTGGCCGAGCGGGCGATTCAGCCGCTGCTTCCGGCCTACGATGACTTCCCGTACACGCTGCGGGTTGTCTCGGACATCCTGGAGTCCAACGGTTCGTCGTCGATGGCCACGGTCTGTGGTTCGTCGCTGGCGCTGATGGATGCCGGTGTGCCGATCAAGTCCGCCTGCGCTGGTGTTGCCATGGGGCTGATCAAGGAGGGCGACGACATTGCCATCCTGACCGACATCCTCGGTCTCGAAGACGCCCTGGGCGACATGGACTTCAAGGTTGCCGGTACGCGTGACGGCATCACCTCGATCCAAATGGACATCAAGGTCCGCGGTCTCCCGATCGAGATCATGAAGACCGCTCTGGCGCGGGCCCACAAGGGCCGCATGCACATCCTGGGGCTGATGGATCAGGCGCTTTCGACCAACCGGAATGACATCTCCGAGTGGGCACCGCGCATCTCGACCATCCAGATCAACCCGTCCAAGATTGGTGAGATCATCGGGCCGAAGGGCAAGACGATCCGCGCCATCCAGGAAGAGTCCGGAGCGACCATCGAGGTTGATGACTCCGGCCTTGTGAAGATTGCGGCCGTGTCCGGCGAAGCCGGTGCCCGTGCCCGCGAGATGATCGAGGCGATCGTGAAGGAGCCCGAGGTTGGCCGCATCTACGAGGGTCCGGTGAAGAACATCACCACCTTCGGCGCCTTCATCGAGATCCTTCCGGGAACCGAGGGACTCTGCCACATCTCCGAGCTTTCGGAGGGCCGTGTCGAGAAGACCGAGGACGTGCTGAGCAAGGGCGAGATCGTCCGCGTGAAGCTCCTCTCGATCGACGAGAAGGGTCGCCTTCGTCTTTCCCGTAAGGCCGCACTGGCCGAGGAAAGCGCCAAGGCGACTGGTGACGCTGCAGAGGGTGGCGACGACGCCACCGAGGCAGCTTCTGAGTAAGCTGCAAGGAAGTTTGGCGGTTCGGGGGGCGCGACTGTAGTGGTCGCGTCCCCTTTCTGCATCCATAGGGCAGGGTAAAGTACCTGCCGGGGGCGGTGGCAGCCGTCCGACCTGATCAACTGGAGTTCGAATCACCTTGATGAAGTCAGAGCCAAGCAGCGCGTTCGACGTGAACGCCATTCATAGCACCACGCTCGACAACGGTCTCCGCGTGCTTACCCAGCGAATCCCGGGCGCTCGTTCAGTCGGGACCGGATTCTGGGTACGGCAGGGGACGGCGCATGAAGCGCCCGACGTCATGGGAGCCAGTCATCTGCTGGAACACATGGTGTTCAAGGGCAGTGAGTCACGCACACAGCACCAGATCGCCCTCTCGCTCGAAGTGCTGGGCGGGCACCTCGATGCATACACGTCCAGAGAGCACACCAGCTACCAGGCGCGCTGCCTGGATGCCCATCTGCCCACGGCCATCGATGTGCTGGCCGATCTGACGTTCCGCCCGCTGATCGAGCAGTCGGATCTGGAGACCGAGCGGGATGTTGTGCTGGAGGAGATTGCCACGGTCCAGGACACGCCGGATGACCTGGTGTTCGACATGCACACCCAACTCCTTTGGGGCGACCATCCGTACGGGTATCAAATTCTTGGGACGGAGGAGACGGTCGGGGCCCTGACGGCCAACCAACTCACGACGCTGCACGCCGGCGCCTACACCGCCGCGAATTCGATTCTGGTTGCGGTAGGGAGCGTCGATCACGACCAGCTTGTCGAACTCGCTGTACAGTACACCGCAGGAGTGGCCCGCGGGGAGCGACGTGAATCGATCGTCACCCAACAGGCTTCGGAACCGGGCGCTCACCGGGAGTCCCGAGATTCCGCCCAGACCCATATTGTGGCCGGACGCACGACCGTGCCGCACGGGGATCCTCGCCGCCATGCTCTGATC
>JBDNHE010000239.1:0-3596 GCA_041688945.1 Gemmatimonadota bacterium
GGCCAATGAGCCCCAGATAGAAGGATGGTTCCTGCTCCCGAGCGGAGAACGCCAAGGCTGTGAAGGACTTTCGGACTGCGACACGGACCCGACGAACGCACCCACCCTGAACCGTCGAACCGGCAATCCAAACAATGCGGAGGCCTGCGGTCAAAAATCGGACCTCTGGCGCGTTGTAGACGTGTGTCTTGACCGCTGGCCCCATAGTAGGAAGTCCAACGCGGTTAGAGCGCACGCTTCCTGGCTTGCTTGCAGCGGACGCAGTGGTTGCACCCCGCGCCAGCCGGCGCACCATCACCGGCCGCACACCCCTTGGCCCTCAGCATTTCTGCCGCTCGGCTTGTCTCTGCTACAAGCATGATCGGGGTGGTGAGGACGGGAGGGTCCCGGCCAAAATGAATCCCGGACCCTTGGAGTGGAAATGACCCGTCCTGATTCCAGGATCCTGATCGCTATCGGCCTGGCCTTCGCAGTCATTGCGAACCCCATCACTGCTCAACAGCAGCCCGACCTTCAGGCCTTTCGACTTCCCGCCGGTACCAGCGTTGATGTGAATGGCTCCCTGGACGAGTCGTTCTGGCTGTCGGCCATCCCGATCACCGACTTTACGCAGCAGGCGCCCCAAGAGGGTGTAGCCCCTTCGGTCCGCACCGAGATCCGCGTCGCCTACGACGAGAGCGCGCTCTACATCGGCGCCAAACTCTTCGATCACCCGGACAGCATTCTGGCCTTCCAGAAGCGGCGGGACGTGGGCCTGGGTACCGATGACCGATTCATGTGGATCTTCGACACCTTCGAGGATGGGCGCACGGGCTACTTCTTTGAAACCAACGCCAACGGGCTGATCGGCGACGGGATTATCAGTGGCCACCCGAACAAGAGCTGGAACACCATCTGGGAAGTGAAGACTGCCCGCCTTGAGGATGGCTGGTCGGTGGAGGTTCGGATGCCATTTTCGACCTTCAACTTCGATCCGACTTCGGACAGCTGGGGGATCAACTTCCAGCGCACGGTTCGTCGCCGGAACGAGGAGATCCTCTGGCGTGGATGGCGCCTGAACCAGGGCCTGTTCAGCCTGCCCAATGCCGGCACGCTCACGGGACTCAGCGGTCTGTCACAGGGGTTGGGGCTTGAGGTGAAGCCGTACGCCACACAGAGATGGAGGAACCAGCCGAACGATGCCGACAAGAACACGTACCCGGGTGATGTGGGCGTCGACATTGGCTACAGCATCACCTCCGGAATCCGTGCCGCCGTCAGTGTGAACACCGACTTTGCCGAAGTCGGGGTCGATCAGCGGCGGGTCAACCTGACCCGGTTCCCACTTCGCTTTCCTGAGCAGCGCGACTTTTTCCTGGAGGGTTCGGGTGTCTTTTCATTCGCGCCGCGTTCAGGGCCCTCGCCGTATTTCTCGCGTCGGATCGGACTGGAGCAGGGGCAGGCCATCCCTCTGAACTACGCGACTCGACTTGGCGGGCAGGCAGGCGCCTGGGAGATGGGCTTCATTCAGGTCGGTACGGGCGAGATCGAGGGGATTCCGTCGGAGCACTTCTCCGTTGCGCGTGTCCGTCGTGCCATCCTCGCACAGTCCAGCATCGGAGTGATCTATACTCGGCGAGCGACCACCGCCGACGCAGTTGGTATTGTTCCCGAAGACAGGCACACGGCGGGAGTCGACTTCGACTATCAGTCGACCACCTTTCTAGGCGACAAGAACCTCTCTCTCGAAGCCTTTGTGGCCTGGAATTCGAACCCCGATCCTGCGCAGGAGAAGAGCTTTTCGGAGCTGTCCTCACGGGGTTTCCGGCTTAACTACCCGAACGACGTGATCGAGACGCATTTGTCCTATCGCGAGTTCGGTGACGACTACTCGCCCGCGGTCGGGTTTGTGACCCGCAACAATTTCCGTCGGATTGAGCCTGGCTTCTCCTGGAATCCGCGACCGGGCTCGGACGCCATCCGGCAGCTGGGGTTCTCGGTTCTCTTCCGGAACCAGACCGATCTCAAAACCGCTGTCCTGGAGGAGCGGGTCTGGGAATTCGGGCTGCTTGATGTCGACTTTGAGAGCGGCGACAACGTCGGCTTGAAGGCCACCCGACTCTACGAGTTCCTCGACCGCGACTTCGGTGTCGGGTCCGAAGACATTCCGATTTTGGCAGGCGAATACACGAATTGGGGTGTGACCCTGGAAGCCGAGTCCGCTCGCCGCCGGCCGGCTTCGGTCAAGGCTGAGGTGACCAGGGCGGGTTTCTGGGACGGAGACATCACCGAGTACTCGACCGGCGTTGAGTACCGGCCTCAGCCGGGATACAGTGTCGGGCTCAACTACTCGCGCAATCAGGTAGAACTGCCCCGCGGTTCGTTCAACACCAACCTGGTCCGGGCCGATGCCGCGTGGGACATCAACCCGTTGGCCTCGTTTACCGCGAACGTCCAGTACGACGACGTCTCGGAGATCATGGGCTTCTTCGGCCTGGCCAAATGGCTGGTCCGTCCCGGCAGCGAGATCTTTGTGGTCTACACCCACAACTGGCAGCGGCCCGAGGCCGGTCTGCTGGATCGGGATCGGGGCTTTGAGACGCTGTCGCGCGGTGGCGCCGTGAAGGTCAACTACACCTGGCGCTGGTAAAAGCGAACTGACCGGGGACTTGCTTCCCGATCCGGTGTAGATTGCGGGATCGGTAACCGCGCCCGGGCGCACGCCGGCAATGAAGCGACACATCGATTCTCTGATCCAAATAGACGACATGTCTCACAAGCTCTTGGCAGTCCTGACCCTCGCTCTCACCGCCACCGCCTGCTCTTCGGGTGCCGGCCCCGCCACCGTATCGCCGACCGGCGGCTCCGGGGCGATGGGCAACATGGAAGCCATCGGTGGCCCGATCGCCGCGGCCATCGACCTGACCGCGATCGACGCCGACCGGCTCAAGGTCACCGTGAATCCGGGGCGCTTCACTGAAAGCCAGGTGATGTTCCGCCTGCCCCGCGTGGTGCAGGGCACCTACGCAGTCAGCGATTTCGGCACCTTTACGGAAGGATTCCAAGCCTTCGCCTACGATGGCAGCGTCATGCCGGTCCAGAAGACGGACGCCAATACGTGGACCATCAGCGATGCCACCCGTCTGGATCGGGTCGAGTACCTGGTCAACGACACCTACGACGTCGAGCGCACGGAGACGGCCACGCCGTTTTCACCGTCGGGCACCAACATCGATCCCGACATCTTCGTGCTCAATCTGCACGGCTTTGTGGGCTACTTCGAAGGGATGACCGACTTGCCCTACGAGATCTCGGTCACCGCACCGCTATCGATGAACAAGTCGTCCGCGCTGCGGGTGATTTCGGCCGACACTTCGGTCATGACCCCCACGGTCACCGACATCTACCGGGCGGAGCGCTACTTCGATGCGACCGACAACCCCATGATGTACGGCAGCTTTACCAGCGAGCACTTTCCGGTCGGCGACATCGACATCGTCCTCAGCATGTACTCGCCAAATGGCACGTACACGGCCGCTCAGCAACGTCCGGTGATCTACCAGATGATGGAGGGCCAGCGCGCCTATCTCGGCGACCTGGACACGACCGATCGCTAC
>JBDNHE010000240.1:0-2562 GCA_041688945.1 Gemmatimonadota bacterium
GAGGTCCTTGAGGTCTGCTGTGGTGAGCCCGCAACTGCTATGGGAAAAACCCGCCTGAACAAGATGGGCCACCGCTCCTCGCATGCTCGGCTGAGCACCCTGGGTAAAACCCGTATCGACTAATGCGAGCCTGAGGAGCACACCTGGGTCGTCCTACCAATCCACCCTTGCTCGGACCCGCTCACTCTCCGGTCCGCTGACTCACGTCGTCCCTGCATCCCCCAAAACCCTTGACCGCGCCCCGATAGCATCTTGTTATCTGACGGGGATTCAGACCGGGTGGACGCACGATCGGTTTTCGTTCGCAAGAAGTTGTTAGATCCCATGCGGGCCCCTGGGGGTTGGCAACTACGCCCTGCAGTCTGAAACGCCTGCGGCCTTAAGTCATTCGTTGAGATTGAAGAAGTGGATTGTTGTGCGGACCTGGCTAGCTCCTGCTTGTTTGGAGAAAGTGGCAGCGAAATGAAACGACCGTCCGAAGGACACGACGTCGACAGCTGTTCCCCCGGCAGTCAAAGATCTCGGTGCCCCAACCATCAATACAGACCGGGCCTGTCCCCGACACTCATTTGGGATGGGATCGAAACGGATGCCACCCGTGCCTTGGCAGGGCCACGTTCTATCCGCACTACCAATCTGGAGCTCCAATGCCGACAGAACCTCCGCTGACAGCCGGCCGACACGCCTGGACCTATCTGGTCTCACCAAATAGCCTTCGGCGGAAAGCCATAGGGCTGGATCGATCCTAGGGATTTCACCATCGGGTACCCCAATCGCGATCGCCTCCTGCACCGCCGACACGATCAACGCATCGTCGCCGACGTCATCGGAGGCTCGTTGAGCGACACCGAAGGCAGTGCAGGAGGGAAGAAAAGCCAGGGCGCCCAGAATGAGGCCAATTGCGAGTCCCCTACTCCTTGTGGCTAGGTACTGCATTGTATCTGGTTCGGGGTGAGGTAGTTGATAGGCATGCCTGAAATCAACTGAGTGTTGTCGTGGCCCTGACCCATAACGTGCTGCACCTCGTGGACGAGGGCCATATCGGGTGCTCGCATGCCATACGACGCGGACATGTTATTTGACCCAAACATGTCCGCGTTGATCACAACGAACTGAATCACAGGATCACCGGCCGATACGGGCCCCGAATGCAGCCGAAACCGTCCTCTACTTATCAAGTTGGTAGCTTCCTGCGCGATAGTCGCGCAGATGCCACCCCGAGCACTTACTCGTGAGATCGCGGCAGTCACATTGGAGTAGTTGCCATGTACCGTCACCTCCGTGCCGTTGCAGAAGTCGTTATTGGCTTCGGCCTGCCTCCAAATAGATGATGCGCAGTTAATGATTGTGTCAGTCTGAATTGTATCAAGTTCTAGTTCATACACCTCTATCGTCCCTACTTCGGTCAGTCCGCTTCCGCCTCCGCCTCCGCCTCCACCGCCGCCGCCACGGCATGCGCTGGCTTGGCCCAACCGAAGATTCTGAGTTGGTTCACATCCGCCGCCCTCGTTGTACCCGCAGTAAAGGACATAGACAGGTTCCCCTTCAGAGTCGGCGACATATATGCAGTAGTCGTAGTGATCGTACGGATCCCAGTTGAAGCTACTTGGGACCCGCCACTCGCCGATGCTCGCTCCGCCCAATGACGGACCCCACAGCACGGCACCCTGCGGACCCCTTGGGCCAGCGCTGCCGGTAAGCCCTGAAGGGAGGGTCAATTCGGTAGGCCAGCCCTTGCCAGAGGGATTGTCACCATCTCCGCGGGTCCACGACATCTCATTGAACGCCTGCTCACGATCGGCAACCGCCACGTTGCAGACAGCGCGATAGATGACCTGTCCCTTGGTGGTTTCGGCAGCGATTACGAATGACGTCGTCGCTTCATTCTTCTTGTACGACCTTAGTCTTCTTCGAAACCTCCTAAAGTTGCCGGCGGGGTTCCGGTTCTCGAACATGCATTGGCCTGGATTCAGGAGGTTCATCACTTGAGTGACCGTACGCAGTCCCTCTGAATCGTCGAGCGCCTCGTCTGCGGCCGCCGACAAGCCTGCGGCGCGACTGGGAGGGAGGAGGGAGGTATCATTCGCTTCGGTTGGGGAGCCGTCGCCACAGGCGGCCAACATCCCACAACAGGCGATCGCGGCAAGAAATTTTCTCATTTGGACTCACTCCATATCCAATGTTCGTACCTTACGCAGAGTATGGGTCGCAGCATGTCCGGTCAACCCAGATCCTACTGGTCCGACGAGAGCACGCGGAATATCCCAACCTTCCGGATACAAATCCAAAACCGCAACGTTACTACCTACCGCATAGTCGGCACACCGCTTCTGGCGCTGTCAGATAACGTTCTAAATTTGCGGCGCGGCCCTCCACAAACACGGTGATTTCGCCGACCACGCGCCCTGCAAATACTGCTCAGATCGCCGATCCACCGTCGGGCGGTGATTCACCGGAGTGAGCGATAGCGAACGTAGGCGCGAACTGTTTGATAGTGATGCAGGCCCCTCCTGGATCTCCCGATGAACGGGAGCAACGATGAGAGTGCCAAACAACTCATCC
>JBDNHE010000241.1:0-9730 GCA_041688945.1 Gemmatimonadota bacterium
CCTACCCCCGCTCGCGCGGGGAGCACATGTCGCGGGCCACCTTGGTCATGCCCAAATCAGGCCTACCCCCGCTCGCGCGGGGAGCACTCCTGATTTCAATAGCCATCTAGTCCTCCACTGGGCCTACCCCCGCTCGCGCGGGGAGCACGGTGATGGTTTCTTCCAGAATGTCTGGCGTGGCGGCCTACCCCCGCTCGCGCGGGGAGCACCAGACCGCGCTCGTGCACGCCATCCGCCGCGAGGGCCTACCCCCGCTCGCGCGGGGAGCACGCGCATCTCTCAGCGCCTTGTGTGCGTCAGTCAGGCCTACCCCCGCTCGCGCGGGGAGCACGTCCAGGGAGATCCGGGAGAGGGGGGATCCGACGGCCTACCCCCGCTCGCGCGGGGAGCACTATGACGCCAGGTGGCGCAAGGCGCGCAAAGCCGGCCTACCCCCGCTCGCGCGGGGAGCACGCCTCGATGAAATGTCCGGCGTGGGTACCGTGCGGCCTACCCCCGCTCGCGCGGGGAGCACAAGTCCTGTGGCTGCCAGACCCGATCTGACCGCGGCCTACCCCCGCTCGCGCGGGGAGCACCCATGTGAAGATCAATACCTCTTTCGCGGACTCGGCCTACCCCCGCTCGCGCGGGGAGCACCTGCAAGCTGGCCCTTCCGGTCGCGGTCTTCACGGCCTACCCCCGCTCGCGCGGGGAGCACTCCTGGCGGTGGACCACTGGAAGGGTCCCAGTCGGCCTACCCCCGCTCGCGCGGGGAGCACGCACCCCCATCTATCCCACGCTTCGTCGAACTCGGCCTACCCCCGCTCGCGCGGGGAGCACTCTTCGCCTCAAGCTACTGGGGACCAAACACTTATGACGAAGCGGAATGTACTACGGGGTGTGTTCGGGCCTAGAATTCCAGTTCCCGCTCAGCACTGAGTGGGATCCACCGGCTGATCAGCAGGCCTTCCCGGCGGGTGACCGCTCGGTGGGGTTGTCCCATCATCTTGCAATCGAGCCCCTGCTCGGTTCGGGCGTCAGGCCAGATCATAACAGCCTGTGTGTCATCGTCTGCCCACCGTTCGATGGTAGTCCAGATCTCATCCCGCACGGAACCGGGTAGATTGGCGATGTAGACGCCGGTCGCGACTTGGAGTGCCCACGACGAGCAGTAGCCTCGCAGCTTCGGCGGGGCGCGTTCAAGCACCAACAACAGCATCGACCACCCCGATGGCGTCAACGACGACGGTTTCTAGGAGCTTGCTCTCGCGGAACAGGTCTCGGCAGGCCCGGCGAACATCCATCTCCAGCGTCGGCCAGGGGTCTCCATTCCGGCTGTTCTGAGCGACGATCTTGAAGGCGAGCGGGACGATGCGGTCAAGCTTGTACAGGTCCGCGATATCAAGCACGAAGGACAGCCGCGACCCCCGGTGGATGAAGCCAAGCCCGGGCGACATCCCGGCTGCATTGACGGCCGTCTCTGCCAATCCGTAAAGGCATGTGTTGGCAACGTTCAGGGCGAGATTGGGGGCATCGGTGTCCCCTGTAGGATTTCCTGGCGTGTAGTTGCGTCCGCGCCAGACGATTCCCGCAGTCTGGGCAATGAGTTTGTAGCTCTCTCGAACCCGCGCACCCTCGATGCCACGTAACTGCTCGATACTTCGGCGCTCCATCCGCACCCCGAACCGCCGATAGAACATCTCGCGCGCTACAGCCAGGGAGAGCTTCGGGTCCGCGTAGCATTGGACCTGACGGTCGAGCCACCTGGTGTTATCCGACCAGGGGCGTCCGGCAGAGTAGCATCGCACACCGTGTTCCCCCACCCATTGGATGAGCACTCCATAGGCCGCCGCCAGTCGAATCGCTTCGCTCGTGACGCTCGTGCCGGGTCCTACAAGGATCGTGGCAGTAGCTCGCGCTGGGACTTCGTACTGTACTGCGTCTTCGTTCTCAGTCAGCACAAGACAACCGTCTACGACCGAGAGGGAACCCCGCTGAACGTAGAAGAAGGAAAGTCTTCGGCTGAGCGGCAGCACCCGACTAGTCTCGCGGCCCGACAGCGTGGCGGCGAGGAAGGATCGTACCAGGTCGCGATACGCACAGCAGCCCGCACCCGAACGCCTTCGCGCGCCCCATTCCCGCTGTCATAGTCGCAAGAAACGCCTGTGGGTCCGACACGGTCAGGCTCCCCATCAGGTTCGCAGCCACGAACGGAATGCCACGCCGCCGCCGGGCAGCGGTCCGCATGCCTCGCTCCATCACATGGCAGCTATCCAAGACCGCCGCGCCGTCGAGCTTTCGCGTGACGTACGCTCCGTAAACGTCCGACTGATGCACATCCTCGCCTGGGTCGTCCTCGAAGATCGCGTCCCAGACATCAAGCCGCTTCTTGTGGCCAGAGGGGCTGGTCTTCACGCTGGTGGCGTTGATTCGCACCTCGTAGTCGAGCTTCTGGCCCTCTCTAAATAAGACATTGTAGGGCTTTGTCTCGACACGCGTCGTGTGTCCCCAGTTCCGCGGCTCGGGTTTAACGAGCGGCTTGCTATTCGAGAGCACTAGCACATCGGCCGAGCGATCACGCACGCTCGTTTCTCGGTACAGAAACCCGCGATCTTCACGATCGCCGAAGAGATCAGACACGAGTTGGTGAATGATGTAGGTACTGTTGAACCCGCGTGTGACGTTCAGCGAGAGGTGCACGCGGGACAGATATGGCGCGATCACGATTCCTCCAAGACGGACTTCCGGAAGGATACGACGTCTCGGGCTTGGCCGAATCGACTCGTCTCGTAGTCCCTGCGATCCCAGACTTCGAGGGTCGTGGAGTTGGCCCACCCTTCATCCGCACGGCGATCCACCCAGAAGCGCACGTCATCCGGGGTGTCGACCTGCGCGATGAGCTGTGTGGCGAGTGCTTGGAAAAGGGACTCAGCGGTCACACGCTTCCGGAAGATTGGCCCGGATGGGGGACAACTCTTACGACCGAGAAAAAGTGGGCGGGCGGGAGCACGCAGCGCTGCCTCCAACTCGTCGAGCGTCGGGGCAGCAGCATCCTCAAGACCGAGCGCGACCAGAAACGAGGCATCTGCGAGATACTCTTTTCTCTGAATATGTGTGCCGTCGGATGACCCGCCGCCCGGATCTGTCGGACCCCATCGTCCCCAGCCGGATTGAGTCGACAGATCGGCGGTCTGGAAATCCCACATCCGGCTCGGTGGTCGATCCTCTCGGACGGCGTAGCGGAGGCGGTCCTGAAGGGTGGTCGTACGTTGAGCGTCACGATGCTCCCAGCCGAGTGCGTTCGCGAGCAGTCCGGCAATAGCAGAGGTCCGCGGGAACGCGCCCGTCGGGCGCGACGGATCGATTGCTTCCCGGCCCCAAGACTGCATCGGACCTTCGAATCGTAAGAGCAGGAACTCCGGCACTACGCCTCCTCGTCGAGAATCCGCTTAATCGCGGCTCCGACATCGGTCCGGGCGGGGCCATTCGCTCCAGCAGCGTGAATTGTCGCAAGTGCCGCGACGCTCTTGGAGTCGCCATACATCTGTTCCATCTTCTCGCGATAATCGAGGATTCTCCGGCTCGACATGTCCATCAGGTCGTATCCGCGCCCTTCTACAGGATCCCGAAAGGCGTTCGCGAGCGTGCGCGGTTGCTGGTCACCACGCTCGAGGAGCACGAACTCCGCCCAAGCGTAGGGTGCCGTTGATCCACGCTTTGCGCCGGGGCTCTGCGTCGCCATCGTCCTGATCAGATTTGCGACGACTGTATCGGTCTTCTCGCTGGCGTCGCCGAGGTTGTCGCGGAGCTGATTCATGTCGATCACAGCGTACAGATAGAACACGCCGCTTGTTAGCTCGGTGTCCTGGATAAGCCCAGCCCCCGCGTCATCATCACCGTCCTTTAGCGTGTCGACGGCGGTAAAATAGTCAGTCTCGGCGGCTTCCTCATGGGTGGTGATCGCGTGTGCCACACTGATCGCGCTGTCGACTCGGGCGAAGTAGTCACTGGTCACCATCCGGCCGAACATCGCGGTGTCGATCGAAGCCGGGAGCTTCGTTAGTTGGCTCTTGAGGTGCTTCTTTTCATCCTTTAGCGGCTTGAACTTTTTCAGCGCGCTAAGGTCGGTCGCGTCCACGCCCTTTTCCTTGGCTTCAGAAAGAATCCCAGCCCCGAGGTCCGCCATGAAACGGGTTTCTGCGCGTGTAAGAACCAGCAACTGACCCGTCTTCAGGGGGGCGTCCTTGTTCTCGACTTTGGTGTCGACGAATTGCATGAGATAGGCTGCGACGGCCTGGGCTTCGTTCTCGCTCGCGCCGTGCTCGGAGACTAGGGGCTCGGCGATTCGGCGTTCGTAGATGAGCGTACTTCGGTCAGCCATCTCACCGAGGTCGGCGAGTGCCGTGTTCTCACGCCAGTGCTTTTTCAGGCACTGCGACGAGACGCGAGTCCGCAGTACACCTCCGAAGGGTACGCGCTTGGCGAGGCCGGCATCGTCGCGATTGAGCAGTGTCGCCGGGTACGATGTGAGCATGTGAACCTGGATCATGTCGCCGTTGGCCATCACTTTTCCTTGTCTGCTTTGGTTGATCCACCGTGGTAGGCGGAGAAGTAGTTTCTAGCGAATCGTCGTCGCACTAGTTCATCGTCCCAGCGCTTCAGCAGGGATCCGAAGTGTGCCCAATCGAGCCCACCTGCTCCAAGCGGTGAGAGTAGCCGGGAAGCTTCACGCCAAGCACCGGCGCGATCCCTCCGAAGCCATCGCGTGACCCGAGCCGGAGAGATGCCCGCCTTGGCAAGTGCTCGGCCAGGGCGAGTGCCGTGCTCGTGCGGATGGTGCGCCATTAAAGCCATGACGGTTATCCAGAACGGATCTTCGTAAGCAGACGGAACGGGATCGAGAGACTCGGTCAATCGCCAGTAGACCTCGGGCGGTACGGAGTCCTCAGTCATCCTACGCAGCTCGGCACGATCGCCCCGACTGACGCCGTCTGATCCGATCTGGCCTCCCATCCGGCCGAGTTGAGCAAACAGTGTCGGCGCCTCGCGGCCTTCCGCGCCTGACGGTCGGTCGCTGGTCTTCCCTGTCATCCTGCTGCCTCCGTGGTAGCTGGCTCATTGGTTTCTGCCCCGCGGTTCTGACGCAGATACCGTCTGAGCTTCATATCAAGATAGTTGAGCGCTGACGCCTGGCGCGCCATACGCTGTGCCCCAGGTGTCGGGAGTCCCGGCAGGATGGCGTCAAACGCTTCCCGGCCCTGGGCGCACAGCTGCTCCACCCAGAGGATGATCCAATCCGACGACCCATCCGCCTCTTGGCGGGCGGCCTCGAAGAAGAACGCTACGTACCTGCCGCCGTGATCCGCCCAATCATCAAGTGGTGTCGAGGCGAGTGCGACGAGTGCGTCGTCCCCCTTCTTGGGCCGGGGCTCGCCGTGCAGTGCGATGCGAGCGGCAGACCGAAGGATTCGCTTCACGTCGCTTAAACGCTCGAGCATGTCCGTGTGCACCTTCCGGAACGGGTCAGGCTCGGCAAAGCTTAGGGCTCCTAACTTGTCGACCGGGAGCGGAATGCGACGGCGATGGAATCCGAGTGTCTTGCCCTGCTCAAACGCGACACCCTCGAAGTGCACGGACACGGCCGATCGGCTGAGGCTCTCCGCGTCCTGATAGAAGGCCTGAACCGAACGAGACGGCCGGCCCCTTGTACCGAATCCCAGGAGCTCTACAACCTCCGAGTAGTCAAAGCCACGATCCATGACACCCCGGACTTTGAACTGGTCATCGTGCTTCGGGTTCGGAAACAACGGAGTGAAAGGATCACCGAAAACGGCCCCTTCCGTATGGTCCGTGACTCTGGATGTCTTGGAGGCGCGGAAGAGGAAATGCTCGAACCGACCTGACGAATCGGGGGTGGAGAGGCGAATCATCCGGGCATACGGTATGAACGCCGGATCCAGTCGACTGGCCGGCAAGGAATCCGCGCCATCCCACGGCTCGGCCCAGATCGCCCACGTCTCACCCTTGAGACCGCATTCGTCTCGGATGTAGTCCCAATCGTCGAGAAGTGTCTGGACGCCCCATTGGAAGGTTAGCCCGGGGGCGTCATCAAACTCAAGGGCCATGAACGGTACTCCGCTACCCTTTCCGGATCGGGACGGGGTTAGCGTGGTCTCGTAGTTTCCCCTACCGCCGAAAATCACTCCCGACTGGTATTCAATTAGGCCGTAGACCACCTCGTGCGCTAGCAGGTAACGTGCGGATTGAGACTTCCGCTCGAATTCTTTCGACCCGATTAGCGCGGTCAGCTCTGCTATCGCGCGCTGCTTATAGCCGGCCTCAGCGGGTGTCTTTCCTCCGGTAACCGGTGTTTGAAGAAACCCCGGATGCAGTGGATCGTCGGGTACCAGGTCCCAAGCGGAGTGTGTTCCGGACGCATCGGCTAGAGCAGACGAAATGTGAGCGGCAAGCTGGTCCGTCGGCATGTGGGATACTGCATGTGTGCCGAGCCCGAGCGACCTGAGCGCTTTGGCAGCACAACGGACCATGAAGCGGTGCCAATGACTCCGCTGCTCCACCGTCTGACCGAGGAATCCAGAAATCGGACTGGCCTCGGTCAACAACCCGGCGAGAATCGCGGGAAGGGTCAGCCGATGAACGGACCCGTCGGTGCGACTCACAGGAAATAGCGGAGACGCGAGGACGTTCAGGCGGGCTGCGCTTAGTTCTGGCGTGTTGCCCATGCGTGATCTGGAGAGGGGAATCGACCGAGTGGAGCAATCTCGCTACCGGGTGTGACAGCGGAGCCCCAGTAACGTACCCTGCATCGACAGACGGTGGATGCGCAAGCGAGGAGGGGGAGCCATCAGACAGCACGTATCTGGGTTCTGGGCGAAGGCAGGGCCAGACGGTTACCACCCACTCATCGGCCACTCCGCCGATGTGGCCGCCGTCTTTTGCGAGCTCGTCAAAGAGGGGTCAAACGCGCGTCGCCGCCTCGAGCAGCTCGCTAGAGCACCGGACGGCGAATTGCTTGCGCAATCGCTGGCGTACTACGCAGCCCTGCATGATCTCGGCAAAGCCAATCACGGTTTTCAGGACAAGGCCGGGCCATGGAGCCGACCGGATCGCGCAGTGGATTGGCAGGTGAGTGGCCACGTGGCACCCGTCATCGGCTCATTCACCGCCGATGCCTCATTCAAGCGAATGGTCGCGGGTCTACTCGAACCGGTCCCGATCGCACAGGACCTAGCGCTCGAGATCTTTCTGACCTCTGTGTGCCATCATGGCCAGCCGCTAGACACGTCCGGCCGCACACTGCATCCGTCACGGTGGTCAGCGATTTGGGCCCCGGACAAGGTTTCCGGGCGTGACCCGATCGCCGAGATCCAACGCCTCGCAGCGTTCGCTCTCGAGATTAGCGGTTTACCATCAGATGTCGGGAGAAATCAGACACCTTGGAACGACGATGTATCAAACCTGTTTGCGGGGCTTCTGACAACCGCAGACTGGCTTGGCTCTCACGCGACATGGTTCGAGTTCTCGCCTGAGGCGGACGAGGACCCGATTGCATACTGGGCGCGTGCAAGAAGGCAGGCGAGGGAGGCAGTCCGGGCTGTAGGGCTGGCTTCTGCGCCGCCCCGATTCTCCTCCGTGGGATCCGCACGATATGCGGAGCTGTTCCCGACCGTGTTCCAGCGGTCTGCGCCGACGAGACTTCAAGAGCTGGGGGCCACGATCGAGTTGCCGGCCCCGGGGTGTCGGCTCGTGATCGAGTCAGACACAGGCAGCGGTAAGACGGAAGCGATCCTGGCGCTGTACTCACGACTTCGGGAAGCGGAGCGCGTTGACGGACTCGTATTCGCACTTCCAACCCGTGCGACTGCGACTGCTATGCACGAGCGCATCCTTGAAGCCCTTCCACATTTATCGGCCAGCTGCTCCCGTCCAACGGTGTCGCTAGCAATGGGTGGGCAGTCGGGGGGAGATGGTGGCGCGAAAGATGCAGCACGCCTCTACCCGGACGACATCGATCGTCTGTGCTACCGGTGGGCGTCACTCAACTCTAAGACCTTCTTCGGGGCAGAGATCGTAGTCGGCACAGTCGACCAGGTGCTCTTGGCTGGGCTCCCTGTGAAGCACGCGCACCTCCGACTGGCACTCCTTGGTCGTCACCTCATCGTCGTCGACGAGATCCACTCATGCGACCGGTATATGAACCGGATCCTCACCAACGTCGTGGACTTCCATTCGCGCGCGGGAGGGGTCACGGCATTCCTGTCAGCGACCCTGTCCCGGGGTGCGCGGATGGGACTGATCGGAGCGACCGACGTCTCAAGTGAAGCCGATGCGGTAGCAGTGCCCTACCCAGCCATATCCATCAAGGACGCAGAGGAAGAAGACTGGGTCACACATCCGGCCCCGAGCTCTCGACCGACAAAACACGTCAGGTGGGAGCTCTCCGATGAGACAACCGGATTGCGAAGGGCGGTCCAGTTGGCGGGGAAAGGCGGGCGCGTCTGCATTCTCCGGAACACCGTCAAGGATGCTCTGAGGACAACCTCATGGCTGAACGCAGAGGCGCCGGAGCTAACGTGGAAGCCTGTACAGAGTGTGGATCACCGCCCTCCCTATCATTCGCGGTACTCGGCTCCAGATAGGCGAATGCTGGACCATGCCGCGTTGCGGGACTTCGGCAAGAAGGCTGGGAGAGACGGGGCCGGGACGATCCTCGTCAGCACCCAGGTGGTAGAGCAGAGCCTAGACGTCGACTTCGATTGGATGATGCTGGATCTCGCACCAATTGACGTAGTGCTTCAGCGTATCGGACGCTTGCACCGACATGATCGGACCGATCGACCCGACGACATGGCAGAGCCGAAGGTGCTCATCCAGGCACCGATGGAGATGTTCGAGCCTCGGGCCGGAACGCCGGGTCCGCACGGGTGGGGCACAGTGTATCCATCGTGGCTGGATCTCGAGCTGACTCGGCAGTTGATCACAACACAGTCCACCATCCGGATTCCCGAGTTGAACCGTGACCTCATCGAGGCGGTCTACCACGCTGATGCTCGGGCGCGATTCGTGTTCAGCCACCCTGCATGGTCTGGGGCGGCCGACCATGATGAGGGCGTAAAATTGGGTCGCGAGGCACATGCTCATATGGCGGCGCTCCAGCTCGATCGGAGCTATCCGAAGCAGGCACCACAGTTTCGACAGGCTCGGGAGGAGAAGATCAGAACTCGACTGGGCGATGACCGCATTGAGGTAAGGCTCAGCGATCCCGTCTCGGCCTGGTACGCCGTTGGTGAGTCATCCCACTCCGTCGCGCTGGCTCTTCCCCAACTGGCGAGAGCGGGTGTCGAGGACTTTGTCGACGTTGTTGCCCAGCGAGTATCCGATAAGGACGGCGCATTCAACTACCAGGTCGGTAAGACTGGCGCGCTACAGTATACGCCCTTCGGATGGCTATTCCGTCCACGAGGCTGAACCGGAACCTGTCAACGACAATGGGACACTCTGGGGAATTAATTAGAGAGCAATTTTCTGTGTAGTGAGGGAGGGGTGGGGAGGATTGATCCAGACGGCGTCGGGGAGCGGTTTGGGTTTCGGCACACCTTTGACGAAGCGTTCGGGATGGGTGGCCCATGCCGTGTTGAGCACGGTCGTGCGGCGAGCGATGATCTCGTCGGCCCGCCCGAAGTGGACTTGCTCGGGGGTCAGCATTGAGATGCCGCCGTGGCGATGCTCG
>JBDNHE010000242.1:0-4654 GCA_041688945.1 Gemmatimonadota bacterium
CCATAGGAAGGAAAGAGGGGACAGTCAAAGCCTCTTTCCACCGAGCGGTAAAACGCTTGAAGAAACGCTTTGGGTCGTCCGTGGATGAGGCCCTCGACGCCATTGGCGCAATCGACCAGGAGCAGCTATGAAGAACAACAGGGATCTCGACAGCTTCGCCGACCAGCTGCAACAGGTAATGCGGAGCGGCGAGACGGAGAATGGGCTGCCGCTTGACCTCGAGATGAGCCTCAAGAGGGCCACGCGCGAGTATGAGCCGACCGAGGCTGCCAGCTGGCGCTTTCTGGCGCTCTTTCTTGTGCTGCTGGCAGGAATCAGCGGGCTCGCCATCTGGACGCCCCTCATGCTTGCTGGTGTTGTGATCCTGTCCGGCGTCTACGTCCTCACGGACGGGTGGCTGCGTCGATTTCGAGATCGCACTCTGATCGAGGCGCTGCAGCACCTGTGGCAGGGCGCTCGCAGCTGAGTCGGCAGGGGCGCTACCCCCCCCGCAGCGCCTCGAACTCCGCACGGGTCACCACTCGCGACTGATCCGTCCCGGGCTCATCCACCCAGTAGTCCTCCATCTCTACGCCCATCCCGTCAGCCAGCCGGTTCACGTAGTTGTAGTACGCCCCGACCTGGCAGATATCGAGCGCCCCGGCATCGTCGAATCCAGCCGCCCTGAGCGCCGCAACGTCATCAGAGGTCATATCCCCCGGTGTGCGGGTCAGTTTCAGGACGTAGTCGATCATGGCCCGGTCAGCGGCGTTCAACTCACAGCCGTGAGCGTTGGTGGCCAGGGAGTGGGAGAGTGCATTCGATCCGGTCAACGTACGGAGGCCCGCCCCGTGGTGGTTGATTCAGTAGAAGCAGTCGTTGGCCGAGGAAACCGCCACGGCGATCATCTCTCGCTGAACCCGACTCAGGGGTGACCGCCCTCGCATCAGGTGGCTGTACAGGTCCACGTGGTCCTTCATGGACCTGGGGTTGAGCGAGTGGATGCGGATGATGTTGTCCGGCTCGCCATGCGGGGCGGCGTATCGCTCGTACAGCTCGGCCAGCAGGCCGGATGCCTGATCGCCAGGGACGTAGGGGATGTAGGCCATGGTCGACTTTGCAGAGTGGTGGTGAAGCGCAGGGCGCCAAAGAGTTGCGACCAGCCCGGAATCCTCGTCCGTTGTGACCGGTCACGCCGGCACAGCTGCCGGATGAGCTCCATCATTCGTTCGCCTTCGCAGTCTGTCCAATGTCGAATCGCTACCTCAACGTTCCAAGCTCGCCGCGAGTGGCCCTGGCGGCGCTGAGTCTGGGTCTGCGTTTGGGCCTGTGCCTGGGCCTGGGGCTAGGGCTGACGGTGACACCTGCGGCCGCCACATGGGCGCAGACTCCGTTGGCCCTGATCCCGAACGACGTTCGCGTGTATACGGCGGACAAGATCCGGGAGCCGCTGATCATCGACGGTCGGCTGGACGAAGAGGCATGGTCGCGCGTCCCTTGGAGCGACGACTTCGTGGACATTCGCGGAACCGACCATCCGGACCAGCCTCACCTGCGGACCCGGATGAAGCTCCTGTGGGACACGCACAATCTTTATGTGGCCGCTGAGCTTGAGGAACCGCACCTGTGGGCCACGCTGACCGAGCGCGACGCCATCATCTATCGCGACCACGACTTCGAGATCTTTCTGGATCCGGACGGCGACGGCGAGGCCTACTACGAGTATGAGGTGAACGCCCTGGGCACGGTCTTCGATCTGTTTCTTGATCGGCCCTACTCGCAGGGCGGGCAGGCGACGATCCCGTGGGACATGCCCATGCTCAAGTCCGCCGTCCACCTGCGCGGCACACTCAACGATCCATCAGACATTGATGAGGGCTGGACCCTTGAGGTTGCGATCCCGTGGATTGATCTGATCCCGCCCAATACGTGGGAAGGCTGGCGGGATGTTGGGATGGAGCTTGGTCCGACGATCCCCAATCACATCGCCGGGCCGCACAAGCCGCCCCGGGAGAGGATCGCGCCACGAGATGGTGACATCTGGCGAATGAATTTCTCTCGCGTCCACTGGCCGCTTGAGGTGGTCGATGGGGCCTACATAAAGACGGAAGAATGGGACTTCGGGGAGGATCATCCCGAATGGAACTGGGTCTGGTCGCCGCAGGGTGAAATCAACATGCACCTCCCGTCACGCTGGGGCGCTGTGCGCTTCTCTGACGATGAGGCAGGGGAGAACCGATGAAGCGTCGTGATTTTCTGGAGCTGTCAGGCCGAGGCACGCTTGGCATGGGGGCGATCGCAGCCGGCGTATTGCCGACCTCGCTCCTCTCATCGTGCATGGCTCCCCACCCGGAGCTCGGCTTCACGGGATGGACTTGGGTTCATGGCAACGCCCAACGCACGCCCGATGAGTGGCGCGCCCGGTTTTCTCAACTGCGAAACGCCGGGTTCGGCGGGGTCCTGGTCAACGGCGGGGACACTCAGTTGGTCTCCGAGGCGGCCCATGCCGAGGGCCTCACCTTCCATCGCTGGCAGTGGATCCTGAACCGCAACAACGACCAGGCGGTTCAGCAGGAGCACCCCGAGTGGTTCACCATATCACGGAATGGCGAATCGTCGCTGACACACTCGCCCTACGTGGGCTACTACAAGTGGCTCTGTCCGTCGCGGGCGCCGGTGCGGGAGTATCTGAGAAGTGAGATCGCCGGCATCGCGGCGGACGAGAATATCGACGGCGTCCATCTCGACTACATCCGTCACTGCGACGTCATTCTGCCGCGCGGCCTGTGGGAGACCTATGACCTGATTCAGGACGTGGAGCTCCCCGAGTTCGACTTCTGCTACTGCGAGGTCTGCCGGGAGCAGTTCGAGGCGCAGACGGACCGGGATCCGTTCACCATGGACGATCCACCCTCCGATGAGGAGTGGGTCCGTTTCCGGTGGGACGGTGTTACGCGATTGGTCACGGAGCTGGCCGACGCGGTCCATCAGGAGCGAAAGCCGATCAGTGCTGCCGTCTTTCCCACGCCCACCATCGCTCGGACGCTGGTCCGTCAGTCCTGGGACGAATGGCCACTCGACATGGTCTTTCCCATGCTCTACCACTCCTTCTATCTGGAAGACATTCAGTGGATGGGTCGCGGTGTGGCTGAGGGCGTCGAAGCACTTTCGGATCGCGGCACCGACATCCGCGCCGGGCTCTACCTCCCTGATGTGAACCCCCAGGAGTTGGCGCGGGCAATCCGTGTGGCTCATCAAAACGGGGCAGTCGGCTTTTCGACCTTCGAGATGAACGGCCTGACCGATGAGCATCTGGCCGCCGTCACCCAGGTCGTGGACGAGATTCGAGCCGGCTGACTGTGACACGATCCGGGACCTTTGTTAGGTTCCCCATGACCGGCCGTGGATCGCGCGGCCGGAGTGTTCAAGATGGGATAGGCGAGTATGGCGAAGGCGACCGCTGGAGAGACGGTAAAGATCCACTACACGGGCACCCTGACGGACGGCGAGGTTTTTGATTCGTCCGATGGGCGGCCTCCTCTGGAGTTCACCCTTGGCGCCGGCCAGGTGATTCCCGGTTTTGATCTGGCCGTTTCGGAGATGGAAGTGGGCGAGTCGAAGACTGTGACCATTCCGGCGGACCAGGCCTACGGCGAGCGCCGTGCCGAGATGGTGATGTCGATTCCGCGCTCCGACGTTCCCGAGAACATGAACCCGGAACTCGGGCAGCAGCTTCAGATGCAGACCACCGACGGACAGGCCGTCGTCGTCACCGTCACCGCGGTCGACGAACTGAAGGTGGAACTGGACGCCAACCATGCGTTGGCTGGAAAGGACCTGACTTTTGCGCTTGAGCTGGTCGAGATCGGCTGATCAGAAGGAAGCTCCGAAGCACAAAGAAGGGCCCCGGGCGAATCGCTCCGGGGCCCTTCTGTTTTCGTACCGGGTGAGCGGTCAGATGCCGCCACCCCCGCCGCCACGAGGCTTGGCCCTGCGCGTGGTCCCGGTCGAACTGCCGGAAGAACCGGTTGACCCACGGCTCCCGCTCGATGCCGCCGGCGGGTTCGACCCGCGTGAGCCGCTGTCGCTACCACGCGCCGAGGATCCCCGCGAATACCCGCGACCATTCACCGCGCGGCCTCCGTTGTCGTAGACCGGAGTCGCGGGAATCACGTAGATCGGCGTCGGGCGGTAGTAGCCACCACCGTAAGCGCCATAGGGGTCGTAGGCGCCGTACCGGTTGTAGCCGTAGCCGAGTCGGTAGTCGTCATAGAACGAAGCACGACCATAGAACCCGCCCCAGTAGCCGTAGCGGCGCGACGAATAGCGATCCGAGTAAGGGCCTGCGTAAGGCATCGCCGAGCTTCCACCCCGGACCGGACCCTGCATCTCGACATCTGAACCGTTTCTGAAGGCGAAACGCTCCGGATTGCTCAGCGCGACGACAACGTCGATGACTTCGCTGGGCACGCCCGCGTCGTCCATCGCGATCAGGTCACGGGCGTTGGTCTGGTACTCGATCCCTGTCTCGCCCAGCCATGCGGCAGCGGCGGTCGCCGAAACGTTGTTGCTGACATCAACGATGTCTTCGACTTCCGGCGGTACGGCGGCGAAGGCACGAGCGATGGCGCGAGCTCGGCTCCCGTCGTCGTCGATCCGCACATAGCGCTGAACG
>JBDNHE010000243.1:0-2272 GCA_041688945.1 Gemmatimonadota bacterium
ACCTTTGAGTCGCTGCGCGACGACGCTGACGTGCGGGGCATCATCCTCACGGGCGCCGGCGAGAAGGCCTTTGTGGCGGGTGCTGACATCGGCGAGCTGGCCACCATGAACGCGCTGACCGGGGTCAAAGTCAGCCGCGACGGTCAGGACGTGTTCAAGGCAATCGAGCGCTTCCCCAAGCCTGTGATGGCTGCGATTGGCGGCTATGCGCTGGGGGGCGGATTTGAGCTCGCCCTGGCCTGCCACCTTCGTGTGGCCAGCGAGAACGCCCGTTTTGGTCTCCCCGAGGTCGGACTTGGCATCATCCCCGGCTACGGCGGCACAATCCGCCTGGCTCGTCTGATCGGTCTGGGTCGCGCGATCGAACTCACGCTCACCGGCGAAATGTTCAAGGCCGATCGGGCCGAGTCGATGGGGGTGGTCAGCGCGGTCTACACGCGTGAGACGCTCATGGACGACGCCAAGACGATGATGCGGAAGATCACCAAGAACGGTCCGGTCGCGATCGCCAAGGCGCTGGAGTCGGTTTACCGCGCGGTGGACACGTCCATGCAGGAAGCCCTCGACTTCGAATCCTCGCAGTTCGGTCTGCTGGCTTCGACCGACGACATGAAAGAAGGAATGACAGCGTTCCTGGAGAAGCGGTCGCCCGAGTTCAAGGGGACTTGACGCGGGCCGGGTGCGGATGCCTCGAAAGTCGCGCAGGTAATGGCTTTTCGCAGGGTTGGCGGGGTGGCGAATCACCCCTTCTGGTGGTAGATTCAGTGATGATCCGGAACGCTCCGCGCCCACGCACTTCGTGCACCTGAAATCGTTGTCGATCCGGCACTTCCGGAACCTCGGCGTACAGGAACTCGAACTGCCTCCAGAGGGTGTGGCGCTGGTGGGTCGGAACGCCCAGGGGAAGTCCAACTTCCTGGAGGCCATCTACTATCTCGAGACGCTGCGCTCCTTCAGGGGATCTCGTGACGAGCAGTTGATCGGCTTCGATGAGGACGTTTTCCGCATTGTGGGGGAGTTGAACGATCCGGTCTCGCTGGACGAGCACGAGGTCACTGCCGCGTATCAGCGCCGGGGTCGAAAAAAGAAGGTCACGCGAGACGGGCAAGAGCCGGCTCGCCTGACGGACGGACTCGGGGGCTTGGCAGCGGTGATTTTCTCGCCGGCCGATGTGGCGGTGGTAAACGAAGGCCCGGGTGAGCGCCGACGGTTTCTGGACATCGTGCTCTCGCTCAACGTGCCGGGGTACGTCGAAGGGCTACAGCAGTACCGACACGTTCTGGCCCAGCGAAATGCAGCACTCAAGGACGATCAGCCGCAGGCGCTGGTAGCAGTATGGGACGAACCACTGGTTCGGTCTGGGGCGATCCTGATGGTCGCGCGACGGAAGTGGGTGGTCGAACGGAGTGACTCGTTCAGCGGCTTTTACGCCGACGTTTCGGGGGGTCAGACAGCGGTGCAGACCTATCAGCCGAGTGTCGATCTGGACGAAGCGCCAGACGAGGAGGCGGTTCGGGCGCGATTCAGGTCCGCCCTGGAGAGCTCGCGGTCGAAGGACAGAAGGATGGGAACCACGACAGTGGGCCCACATCGGGACGAAGTTCGGTTCGCGCTCGATGGTGAACGAGAGTTGGACGTGCGGGATTATGGCTCAGGTGGGCAGCGCCGGACGGTCGCGCTGGCACTGCGATTGGTCGAAGCCCAGACCATTCGCGACGCTCGATGCCAGGGCCCATCGTCTTGATGGATGACGTTTTTGCAGAGTTGGACCAGGGACGGAGCGAACGGATCATGGATCTGATCGACGGGGGGCGTGCGGGTCAGGTAATTCTGACGGCACCCAAGGAGAGCGACATCCGTTTGCGTCGCGATGTCCTGCCTCGGTGGTCGATCGATGCCGGACGCATTTCCGCATGAAGAAAGACGAGCGCCGCTGGGTCGGGCCACGAACCCGAAAGGGCCAGGCTCGTCGGAGTGATGAAGGCCCCAAGAAGCTGTCAGACCTGCTTCCGGACTTTCTGGAGAAGAGTGGTGTTCAGGCCGATCTGGAACGTCAGAGTGCTTTGGCCGAGTGGGATGAGCGGGTCGGCGACCGAATCGCTGAGGTCACTCATCCGCGTTCGGTCTCTGATTCGACGCTGATCGTGGAAGTCCGCTCCAGCGCGTGGTTGATGGAGCTGAACATGATGAAGGGAGAGATTCTCGATCGGGTGAACGCCGCTCGGGAGACTCCAATTGCAAAGCTGGTATTCGTGATGTCGCCTGACACTTA
>JBDNHE010000244.1:0-10791 GCA_041688945.1 Gemmatimonadota bacterium
GATCTCAGAGATGTCCGGCGGGTTGGGGCTGAGCATGGTCCGGACGGCAGCGGCCAGCGCCAGGATGCCGGCCACGCGCTCGGCGAACTCCAACGCCGCCGGGTCCGGCTTAACGGCACCGTAGAGGGTGCCGACCAGCTTCTCGTGGCCGAAGAAGTCGCGCCGCAGCGTCTCCGGCGCGATCAGCGCGTTGATGGCGTTCTCGACCGCCTCCAGCCGCTCAAGACCCCCGGCCGGCAACGCCTCCATCGCGACGAGATCCACCCCTTTGCCCGCGCAGAAGGCCGTAGCTTCTTCCACGGCTTCCCGCAGCGCGGCAACCAACTCGGCCTTGTCCTTGACCGGGTTCTCGCCCCCCTTGCCCGCGCCGTAGATGGCCAGGGCTTTCTCCAGCGAGGCGAAGACGTTGGCGTAGTCCACGATCACTCCGCTGTGCTTGCCCGGGAACACTCGGTTCGCCCGCGCAATCGTCTGCATGAGCGAGTGGTTACGCATGGGCTTGTCCAGGTAGATGGTCGAGCAACTCGGCGCGTCGAAGCCGGTGAGCCACATGGCGCAGACGAAGACCAGGCGCAGCGGGTCCTCCGTGTCCTTGAACTTCTCGTCGAGGCCGGGCTGCGACTCGTTCATGCGCCGCCGGTGGGGCTCGATGTCGAGCCCCAGCGTCTTCATTCGCTCAATCTCGTTCTGCCCGGGCGAGACGATGACGGCCATGTCCGTCGTGGTCAGCACGTCTAAGCGTTGCAACAGCGCGGCCTTTTCCGCCGCCGGTAGCGCGTAGCGACCCAGCTCCCTCTGCACCCGCTCGGTTTCAGCTGCCCAGTACTTCGTCACCTTGTCGTGCATCCGCAACGCGGTGGCCTTATCGATCGACACCACCATGGCCTTGCCCACGAAGCCGCGCCCCAGGAAGTGCTGCACGACGTCCTGCGCCACCGTCTCCAGCCGGTCGTCGCGGGTGATCAGGTGGTATTGGCGCCCCAGCGTCTTTTCGAGCTTCTCTTCGTGGGCCTCGTCGAGGCTCGCCTCCTCGATCAAGGTGTGGAGATCCTCGTCGAGGTCGGGGTTGACCAGCTCCAGCTCCGGCGTGCGGTTCTCATAGAACAGCGGCACCGTCGCCCCGTCCTCCACCGACTGCTGGAAGTCGTAGATCGACACGTAGTCGCCAAAGACCTCCTTCGTGCGCTCCTCACCGGCGATGAGCGGCGTGCCGGTGAAGGCCAGGAAGGTCGCGTTCGGCATCGCCGAGCGCATGTTGAGCGCCAGCGTGTCGTACTGGCTGCGGTGGGCCTCGTCGGTGAGCACGATGACGTCCGCGCGATCGGTGAGCGCCTCGGGCGTCTGGAACTTGTGGACCAGCGTGAAGACGTAGCGGTGGTTGCCGCGCAGCAGCTCCTGCAGGTGCGCGCCGCTGGTGGCGTGGCACTGGTCGCTCTCCGTCTTCGACACTGCGCCCACGGTCTTGAAGGTCTTTGAGATCTGATCGTCCAGTTCCACCCGGTCGGTAACCACCACGAAGGTCCAGTTGCCGGCGAGCTTGCGCAGCACCTTCTGCGTGAAGAACACCATCGAGAAGCTCTTGCCGCTGCCCTGGGTCTGCCAGAAGACGCCGCCGCGCCCGTGGCCCAGCTTGCGAGCCTCGAGCATTGAGGCGATGGCGTTGTTGACCCCGAGGAACTGGTGGTTCTGGGCGATGGCCTTGATCAGGCCCGCCTTGTGCTCGGAGAACAGGGTGAAGTTCTCGACCATGTCGAGCATACGGGTGGGGTCGCAGGTGCCGCGCAGCATCACCTCCAGCGACACGCGGCTCGGCTCGTCCTCACGTTCGATGCGCTTCCACTCGAAGAAGCGGTCCCAAGCGGCGGTCAGCGACCCGACGCGGCTGTCGGTGCCGTTGCTGGCGATGAGCAGCGCGTTAGTCCAGAAGAGCTGCGGGATCTCCTGCTTGTAGTGGGTGAGGTTCTCGTCGAAGGCGCTGCGCGCCGGCACGCCGGGCTTCTTCAGCTCCACCACCACCCACGGTAGACCGTTCACGAAGCCAACCAGATCGGGCCGGCAGGTGTAGAGCTGGCCCACGACGCTGAATTGGCTCACCAACAGGAAGTCGTTCTCCTCGGGCTTCTCCCAGTCGACGACCCGCAGGCGCTCGGTCTTCTGGCCGCCGTGCTCGCGGTCGGGCACCGAGACCGGAATGCCGTCCTTCATCAGGAGGTAGATCTCGCGGTTGGCCGCTTCCGGGCTCATCGCCGAGCGGTCGCGGATCAGTTCGTCGACGGCGCTGTCGATCGCCTCAGGGGGCGACGTGGGGTTGAACTTGACCAGCGCGGCGCGCAGGCGGCCGGCGAGCACCACCTCGCCCTTGGTTTCGCGGCCGAGGGTGCCGCCGGGGCCGAAAGTCTCTCCCGTCCCCGATACCGTCTGCCAGCCGAGGTCCGCGAACAGCCCGATGGCGGGTTGCTCGACGAGCTGGTCTTCGGTGTAGGCGTGAGGAGTCATGGTTCAGGGCGTCTCCAGCTCCAGCTGGCCTGACAGCAGACGCGGGAGCAGCAGGTCGCGGGTGTGGCGGAGGTTTTGGAGCTGAGATTGGAGCGTGTTCATTTGCTCGAACATCGCATCTACTTGTTGGACGAACTGGGCAACGATCTCTCGAGATGGCATAACGACCTGCATTCGACGGAAGGTGTCCACGACGATCGTGTCGAACGTCGCACCGCCGGTGTTGGTCTTCAGGTAGTCCACTTGCTGAAGCGTGAGCAGGAATAGGTAACGCTGCGGAACGCCGTTGTTGCTGCGCAGGGCATAGCAAGACTGGTTCATTGCCATCGGCACCGAGGGAAGAGCAAGCTTGCCAACTGTGCCTCGTGCCGTAATAAACACCGTGTCGGGCGGGTAGAGTTCACTCGCGCACTTGGAGAGTCCGAGTTCGGTAACGTGCTTGCCGGTGTCTTGTACGTAGAAGGATGCAGGTGCGTCGCGCGGCGTGAAGAACGGGATTTCGCCGTTCCAATAGTCATCAACGCTGGTTTTGGGAGTGCCACCGCTCAGTACATCGGCGATCTCGGTAAAGGTGACCACCTCCCACCCCTCCGGGATCTCCCCGAGCGGCGAGGGGACGCGGGGGTGGTCTTCGTGGCCGGGGAAGCGGAAGTGGACGAACCAATCGCGGTAGAGGGCGCGGGCCATTTCCTCCAGAATCCGGATACGCCGCTGGCTGTTCTCGATCAGCTCGTCGTAGGCGGAGAGGATGCCGGCGATGCGGCGTTGGACGGGGAGCGGCGGGACGCTGACCTCGACTTGTTTCAGAACAGTCTGTGTTACCAGCGGCTGGGCGGCTCCGCCTGCGTGGCGACTCAGTTTCGCGTCTGTTAACAAATAGAAGAGGAACTTGGTGTCAAACGCATCAGAAACGGGAAATGCGACCAACGTGTTGTCAGAAGCCCAGAACCGCCCCGAACAGTACATTACTGAGCCGCAGTAGGCCCCAACGCGACCGATGACAATTCCGTTCTCGTAGCGATGCTCGTCGGAGCCTCCGATGATTCCGTTCGAGCCATAGACCGGGTAACGTCCTTCACCCCCAGGCCTAATTGATTTGCCACTTCCGAGGCGCACTACCTCGCCAAGCGGCATCGGTGTGTAGGTTGTCGCCTTCATCACGCCTCCAGAACTTCGGCCACGTTGCGGGCGATTGTCTCTTCCAACCCTCGAGCCTCAGCGTTCAGGGTCTCCAATTCCTCACTTAGGGCTTCGAACTGCTCCCGGAAGTCCTCGTCGCTGATCTCCTCCCCCGGCGCGACACCTACATAGCGGCCGGCGTTGAGCGACCAGCCCTGCGCCTCGATCTCCTCAAGCGTGGCGGCCTTACACAGACCGAGCACGTCGGCGTAGACGGGGGCATCGCCAAAGACCTCTTTGATCTTCGCCCCGGCCGCCTCGCCGCCGTAGGTAGGGTCTATGGCTTCGCCACGATAAAGGCGCACGATATTCGCGAGAAAGCCGGCCTGACCGGCGGTCCACTCACGGTGTGCGCGATCCACCTGTCGGTAGATGTGGCGGGCGTCGATGAAGAGCACGGTGTCGGCGCGCTCAGTATTCGCCTTGCCCCGGTCGAGAAACCACAGCGTGCAGGGCAGCGTGACGGTGTAGAACATGTTCGAGCCGACGGCGACCATCACGTCGACCGCCTTGGCCTCGATGAGCTGCTGGCGGATCTCCTGCTCGGAGCTGCGGGCGTCGGAGGCTGAGTTGGCCATAACAAAGCCGGCGCGGCCCGTGGCGTTCAGCGCCGAATAGAAGAGCTGAATCCAGATGTAGTTTGCGTTGTCCGGCTTGGGCAGGCCGAAAGGGAAGCGGCGGCCTGGGCCAACCATGTCCTTGAGCCGCTCCTTGTCCACCGCGTTCACGTTGAAGGGTGGATTGGCGAGCACGAAGTCGAACTCGCCGGTCGCGGTGTGCGGGTCGTCGTAGTAGCTGTTGACGTTGCCGCCGTGGCGGATGTCGCCCTCCAGCCCGTGAATGGCGAGGTTCATGCGGCAGAGGCGGCCGGTCTCGTCGGTCTTCTCGACCCCGCAGATGGCCAGCTCGGCGGCGGGATTCTTCTGATGTTCGGCTACGAAGCGGGCCGACTGCACGAACATGCCCCCTGAGCCGCAGGCGGGGTCGAGGATGCGGCCGTGGAAGGGCTCGATGATCTCGGTAAGCAGCTTGACGATGCTCGCCGGTGTGTAGAATTGGCCGCCCTTCTGCCCCTCAGTGCGGGCGAACTCGCCGAGGAAGTATTCGTAGATGCGGCCAAACGCGTCGAAGTCCACCGTGGCCGGAATCTCAGAGACCTTCTTCAGCAGCTCCTTCAGCAGTGTGCCGGTGAAGAGGTTGAAGGTCTTGGGCAGTACGCCGGCGAGCCTCGGGTTCTGCTTCTCGACCTCGCGCATCGCTGCGTTGACCTTCGCGCCGATGTCCTCGCCCTCGGGTAGGGTCAACAGGTAGTCAAACCGCGCTTCGGGTTCGAGGTATAGGACTCCGTCGGCGTGGTAGGCGCCGGGGTCGTCCTCTCGGCTTCCGCGGCGGGAGGAACTGCCCGAGGCCTCCAGCTTTTTCCGCTGCCCCGCGAAGCGCACCTCGGCGAAGCGCAGGAAAATCAGGCCGAGGATGGGGCCGGAGTACTCCTGAGCTTTGAGGCCCGAGTTGGCACGGAACTGGTCGGCAGCGTCCCAGAGGCTCTTTTCGAGGGCGGCGCTGTTGGCGTCCGTTTCGGGTGTGGCGATCCAGTGCAAAGGATGTATTCCTATTGGTATGGGGGGCTGGTGGGGCCACCCGACGGTTTCGTTTTTCCGCTCGCGCTCTACCAAATACTTTAGAGCGGGTAGCGCGAACTTACGTGTAGGGTGTGACTGGCGCGAAGGGTCGAGTCAGACGGCGGGCGACGCTGACACGCCCGCGTCAGGAATCGATCATTCCTGCAGGGGAGGCCCACCGTGAACCGGGGCAGCACGAGGTGGGTCAACCTTCAGTACGACCGGAGCCTCGGTGGTAATTGCCGGACCGAACGCCACGGCTTGGCCCTGCTCAAGGGTTGGGAGGAGTCTTCGAGCGTCCGATCCAAGAATCGCCTCCAAGTAGTCCAGACCAGTCTGATCGACGTTCTTGAACGCAATCAGGGTCTCGCACTGCGATATCGCGCTCTTGGCTACGACCGCTGTGCGTTGTGAGATCAGAATGATCGTGATTCCGTACTTCCGGACCTGCATCATTAGAATACCAAACTGGTAAGATGCGTCCCGGCCTGGTGCGTTGAAGCCCAATCCAGCAGGCTCAGGCACAAACTGGTGGGCCTCGTCGATGACGATCACACGCGGCCGCGGCGCCCCCTGAGCGTACTCAGCAGCAGCCACCCCCATCAGACGTCGGAGAAAGGTGAGAGCCTCGTTCGCGGCCACGGTGCCCACAGCAGGCTCGAAAACTGAGAGACCAGTGTCTAGAGTATCATGAGCAGGTTCGTACCTAGGCATGTTCCGCCGGCCAACATACTCGCCGGTCTGATCCAGAATTGTCACCCGAGAATTCGTTGCGAGGTCTTCCGCTACGCGAACGGCGAGAGACGTCTTCCCCATTCTCGTCATGCCTAGAATCGCAAGATGCCCCTCCTGTAGAGCCTCGGTGTCCAGGAAGACCGGGATGTCACATCCGTTGACCACACCCAGTCGCTTCCAGTGCATTGGAGGTTCCCCGCAGTCTACATGAGCTGCACCGATGCGAACCGCTGCACCGGGGGTTGGGACCCACTGATGCCGCCGGATGCGAAGAGCATCAGAGTCAACCGATCCGAGTTGCGCTCCTTTCACGTTGACCACGAGGTGGGAGCCGCCCCGGACTCTCGTTTCCACTACCTCGGCGGACACGAGTTGGTAGAGAACATCGGCGTCGCCCGAGCGAATGCTGACGACCGATCCCATCTCTAGGTTGTTGGCTGCCAAGAACCGGACCGAGCCGTTGGTTGATCCCACACCAACGGAGCCGGCGAAGTCCGCCTGCACCTTGGGATCGACCACGGTCACCTTGAGCGCAGATCGTTGCACAAGCGAGTCGCATTTGTCCGCGTCTTCAATGAATACCTGAGCCCAAACGTCGTTGGCGCGCCGGATTCGGGTCGTGATGATTCCTTCGCCTTTCACCTTCCGGTCCTCAAGTCGAACACGCCAGCCAACCTCCGGGAATCGAGGAGACGATACCAGAAGGGTGGACGGTCCAATCATACCTTCTGGAACGCAGGGCAGAGGCGCGCCGGTGATGTTTGAAAACGCAACCTGCCAGTTCACTCGCCCTAGGAGCACGATGCTGACCCATGTACCGGCGAGCGTCCAGAAAGCCGGCGAGAAGTCCGGGTAGGTTTCGATCACGGACAACCAGAACACGGCGGAATAGATGGCTAGTGCGGTTGCCACGGAGGAGACGTTCTGGGCGGCCCGTCCCACGCCCACCCCGGCTCCGTCGTCGCGCGACGCACCCAAGACAAGGGCAAGTAGTGCTGAGAGAAAGAACGCCCCCAATATGGTTCCCAGAATCGCCCAGCCCGGCCCAGTGACGATCTTCGGGCTCAACATGACTAGGACACCAGCCACCACACAGTTGGCTAGCACGTCCTGCGGCTTCGTGTACCACGGCTCCAGCAGCTGCGGATTGACTATCACCGCCAACAACCCAGCCAGAAGCCACGTCTCTCCGACCACAAGCTCTTGCGTGGCCAAATAGGTGCCACCCAAGAGCACAAGCAACTGCAATGCAGCTGCCGCGAGCCTCCACCTCACCGTCATGGCAAGCACCTCATCGAGTGTGCCCTGGGGAGGCAGGTCCTACCCATTTGGGCGTAAGTCAGCTGTCACTATGTAGATCAAGCAGTCGTCCACGGCAGTGCGGAGTGCGGCCCCGTTCACCCTACTTCGCTCCTCGGGCCGCGACGGACCCTCGGATCCGCAGCTAACATCTCTTTCACGAGCGAAAAGTCGCCCGAACTGGAGAAGACGAACCGCTCTGAATAGCGAACCTGGAGCGCGTTGTGGTGAATCACGTTGTCGCGACACGCCTCAAGAACGGTCCTCTCCGTCAACGCTCGTACCATTGGCCCGAGTCCAGCCTCTAACCGCTGAACATCGGCGTCCTCGGAGCCGAACGTGCTCCGGAGATGCTCAAGCTTCTTGTTGGATGCGAGGATGCTTTCGACGTTCGTTGGGCATATGAAATAGAGAGCGAACTCCTTCGAGAGAGGTAGGTGAATCTCGACCCCCGGCACACCGAAGCCGATGTTGCCGTGAAAGCCGAAGCTTCTCTCGTTGTGCAGGGCCACTGGATGGTCGCCGATAAGGAACGGGTTTCGCTTGCCGGTGCGGACTAGTACCCACCCCTTCCCGAGTAGAATGGGAACGATTTCTGCCGCCATTTCAGGAAGAAGCGATAGTGAAGCCAGCTTCACGTCCTCGTCATCCTGGAGCGGCCGGTAGTTGGAAAGCAGGTCCGGGTCGATGCCACGTCGTCTCAGACTCTTAGCGATCTTCAGATCGAGGTCTGCAAATTGTTCGCGAAACTGCTTCGTACGGAGGAACTGAACGACGACGAAAGCAGCGAGCAGAACCAAGTCATCCTCAGAGAAGGTCGCCAGCGTTCGGTGATGTCGGATCTCCCTTACAAGTTTCGACGCCCGTCCCTCAAGGCTTCCGAGGAAGGGTTCGATTGTTGCTACTCCCCCTGGAAACTTGACGTCGTAGAACCCCTTCTCAGCTGCCACGTTGTGTGGTTTAGTTTGAAACTGCTTGCCCGTGGCCTTATCGAATACGTGAAGTCGACCCTTCTTCCCGGCTGTGAAGCCTTTCAGGAGAAAGCTCGGCACATAGTGCTGAATCTTTGCGTGTGTCACGATCAGTTTCACCCAAGGTTCGACCGGGCGCCCTCGCCCGAGCGGACTCGTCTTTCATGGGCGCGCATCGGTCCCGTTCGAGAGTGTAGCGACTCTTCGGGTTTGGTGCGACTCCCGAGAAAACGAGCGAGTCCCAAGATTAGTTGAAAATTGCACCGGTGGCTGCGTGGGCCGGACCGCATTGGGAGCACTTGCGAGGAGGCTTGTGCGCCTTCGACCAGCATTCTTAGGCCTTTCTCCGGTATGCGACGTCAATGATCTCTAGTCCCGACTGGTTACCGGCCTCGACTATCGCCTGTCTTGAAAGGGGCCGGTAGTCAAAGTGAGTAAACTGATCGGTCAGAGTACCTCCATCGTCCGGCAGGCCGATCCCCCCAGAACTGAAGTTCCCGCGCGTGTGGCGGAGCGCGGGATGCCCGGCACACGCTTCGCAGAACCGCCGCAAGAGAGCTTCGTCCTGAGTCGGCTGGATATGAATCGTCGTGATGATCTTTGGCGGACGATAGTCGGGAGCTGGGTCGGAGCCGACAAACTGGCCCATGCCCTTGGCAGTGGCTCGCGCTAGCTCAAGAATCTCCTCCAGAACCGCGCCGTCTTGCCGCTCGTTCTCCCGCGCTAGCTCGGCGTCGGGATCAAGTGCCACGGCTTCAGCGACCACGGCTGCCAGGTCGGGCCAAAATCGCTCGAACAGTCGGTCCGTTTGTTGCTCGCCTAGCGCTTCGTCGCCGGCGGCAGCGTTGATGTCCCGGAGGAGACGCCGGACATCCTCCCGCTCGGCGACGGTGTGCTGAAACTGAGCTAACGGACCCTGAAGGTCTCGCGGCGTCGTGCCACCGCAAAGAAGAGTCCACACAGCGCCATCATCCAAGGACTTGCTCAGTGCACCTGACTCAAACAAGAGCCAATCCGACCCCAGGTTCTCCGGGAAGAGACACACGATCCCGAAGTTGGCATGCGCCAGCCGCTGGGCAATCTCGCCACCCCAGCGCCCGCCCTTACGTATGTCGTCCGTGGAGTAGAACGGCTGAGTGAATTGAAGGACATCGCTCAGGCACGATCGCAGCCCCTCGGCGACTCGCTGACTACGTCGGCCTGACCAGCTTACGAATATGTCCACTGCCCCTCCATTTGGTCCGATCGCTAGATCGAGTTCCATTCTCCCGCTAGCACTCCGCAAATCCCACTAGCGCGTGAAGAAGAAAGATACGTGTATGGTGCGACCAGCGCGAAGATTTGCTAGGCCCCACGCGGCCACCATCCGGGCGGACCCGATATTTTTGCACGACGCATCCGAGTCTCGACAACCAGTCCGTCCGGGGTAGGGTACACTCGGCGAATTGGACGCTTTGTAGTCACTCGCCCGAGAAGGTTCCCAGCCTCACCAAACCACCGGAAGCACTTCTTGTCGAGTAGCCCGAAACCCTCCTGACCCACAATCAGCTCCCCTTGCTCAAACACATCGAGAAGTCGCACGAGCCGTGATTCTGACAACACGTAGAGACGGGTGTCAGTAAGGAAATAGAGGTAGTCCCCGGTATCGACGATCCGCCGTGGTACAGCGCCGATGTCGTAGGCTTGCACGGGGGTACCCTTGGGGTCGAGACGCACCACCCTTCCCGAGTATCCGGCCAGGAACACGCTACCGTCGGGCGCAAAGGTCGATGCGTAGATCCAGTCTGCTGCGTGCTTTTCGGTCCCTTGCCACGCCAGCTCAAATCCGATGCTACCATCGGCGGACTCCGTCCTACCCATGGACTTCGTGAACAACGCAACGTCTCCCTCCGGAGCCAGACTCGCGACATCCAGGCCAGAAAGAAGTTCTGCAGCTGCGGAGAGCGCCTGGAATCTCTCCTTGCTCTGAACAGACCCCTGATTCAGGTCAGGATGATGTCTCTTGGCCAGCTTCCGGTATTGCGCCTTCACCTCTCCAGACGAAAAGGGCGGACGGAGATCAAGAATCCCAAGGGCCTCGTCCACATCCGCGCTTGTTCCCGCCCGATTGGTCACGGTCCCAACGCGCTTCCAGCCATCCTGGTGGGGGAGTGACGCGCCCCACATTGAGGTGCCGTCCACGCCGACTAAGAAGACCGAGTCGACGACGGTAAAGAGATACACTTCCTGAGAAGGGCTGAGGGCCACAGACCGAGTATGGTTTTTGAGGTCGGCGGGGTCGAATTGAAATCTCCGCATAAGGTCCGAGGTCTCGGGCGCCTGCTGCAGGTCGGCAGCGAAGAGTGGGCTTAGGTCGGAGCGATAGGCGTGGACGACCCCAGATCGATCGAGCGCTATAAGGCCTCGACCAAGTGGTGCGACCTCGCTTCGATACAGGTCCCAAGCAAGACCGGTCCTGCGGATCTCTCTGCCATGCCGATCGAACGAAATGA
>JBDNHE010000245.1:0-3418 GCA_041688945.1 Gemmatimonadota bacterium
CGGTACGGACACGGGACTTGTGCCACACCACACAGAGGGTCGAGGCGCCGGATCCTGCGAGGCGCCACGACGAGGGATAGCAGCGCTATCCCGACTCGGGGCAACGACGCAGGGCCGGATGCATCGGCGTTCGAATGGCCGTGACACTCTTGATACACCGCACTCGTCGATTCCGATCAAACTGCGGCGGCTTCAAGTACTACCGATCCGGGTGAATACAGTTCGAATGATCGCGCTGCGGGGTCCGGGGCGATAGCGGGCCTACTTCCCATGGCGGGGATGGATTCGCGCGCCTGAGGGGAAGTTCCCTACAGCACATGGGGGTCCCCCTGACTGCTCCGCGGCGGAAGCCATCCCAGCTTTCTGTACAACCTGGGAGCCGACCATGCCTGTATGCAGCTATCTCGTTGCGCCGGACGACGGATGTCGTGACGACGTGGCGCTCGCGCTCGGAAAGATTTCCGGCTGCGACGTAGTCCCTGCCGAGAACCGCGAACTGCTTCTGCTCGTTACCGATACGGCTGACCTGGCCGCTGAGGCTGAGCTGCGCGCCTCGATTGAGTCCATTCCCGGCGTGCGAGGGATGGTCATGGCCTTTGGCGAGATCGATCCCGATACCACCGAGGCGGACCCCATGGCTCGCGACCACAAAAAGGGTCGTGGCCTGCCCGTTGTTTCCGCTACAGCGCCCTCCGTCCGTACCACGAACCCCGATCCAACATGAGCCCCGTCGATCGCAGGACCTTTGTTAAGCAGATGGCCATGGCAGCAGCAGCGGCATCGGCTGCCTCGCTCGTTCCGGGCGTGCTCTTCGGTGACGAGCTCACCTACTACGTCGGCGACCCCAATGCCCTTGAATGGCGCAAGGCGCCCTGCCGGTTCTGCGGCGTAGGGTGTGGCCTTCTCGTTGGGCTGGAGGGCGGCCGCGCGGTTGCGGTAAAAGGAGACCCGGCTTCGTCCGTGAACAAGGGGCTGTGCTGTGTGAAGGGCTATCACTCGGTCCAGGCACTCTACGGGAGCGATCGCCTTACCCGCGCCATGGTGCGGCGCGACGGTCGGCTGGTCGAGGTCCCGATCGAGGAGGCGCTGGATCTGGTCGCCAGCAAGCTACGGGAGACTATCGATGAGCATGGGAAGGACTCTGTAGCCATCTACGGATCGGGTCAGTGGACCATCCCGGACGGCTATGTGGCCTCGAAGATCTTCAAGGGCGGGATCGGCACAAACAACGTCGAGGCCAACGCGCGCCTGTGCATGTCCAGCGCCGTGACCGGATTCATGAGCAGTTTCGGGCTGGACGAGCCGATGGGCTGCTACGAAGACATTGATCACGCCGACGTGTTCGTCCTGTGGGGCAACAACATGGCCGAGATGCATCCGGTCCTGTTCTCCAGAATGCTCGAACGTCGACGGTTGAATCCCAACGTCAAAATCATCGACCTGACCACGCGCCGCACCCGCACGAGCCACGCCTCCGATCGCACCCTCTTCTTTACGCCGCAGTCGGACCTGGCCATCGCAAACGGGCTGTGCCACGAGATCGTCAAGAACCACTGGGTCAATGAGGACTTCGTCGGCAGGCACGTGGCCTTCAAGCATGGCAAGACAGACATCGGCTACGGCCTGGAGGATGGCTTCGCGTTTACCGATGAGGCCAGGCCTGCCACTTGGGATGAATTCGTGGAGTTCCTGGAGGACTACACGCCCGAACGGGTGGAGGAGATCTCGGGAGTGCCGGTGGCCGACCTCAGATGGCTGGCTTCGCTCTACGGCGATCCGTCTCGCAAGGTGATGTCGCTGTGGTGCATGGGAATGAACCAGCACACCCGCGGTACCTGGATCAACAACCTGGTCTACAACGTCCACCTGCTTGTTGGGAAGATCGCGAGTCCGGGAAACAGCCCATTTTCACTGACAGGCCAGCCCAGCGCCTGCGGGACCGTGCGCGAAGTGGGCACGCTCACCCATGCGCTGCCCCACGGCGTGGTGACCAACGAAGACGACCGGCAAATGGCCGCCGAGATCTGGGGCGTTCCCATGGATCGCATCGATCCGCGCCCGACGTATCACACGGTTGAGATGTTCCGGGCGCTGGACCGCGGCGACATCCGCTTCATGTGGGTGCAGGTCACCAATCCGATGGTCACGATGCCGAACCTGAACCGGTATCGGGCCGGCGCCGAAAAGGAGGGCCGCTTCATGGTGGTCTCCGATGTTTATCCCACGCCGACCACCGACGTCGCCGACGTGATTCTGCCGGCTGCCCTGTGGTTTGAGCAGGAGGGACTGTTCGGGAATTCGGAGCGCCGTACACAGCACTTCGATCAGCTTGTCGACCCTCCGGGTGACGCGATGAGCGACACCTGGCAACTGATTGAGGTTGCTCGCCGGATCGGTCTTGGTGACTTGGTTCCCTGGTCCGAGGAGAACTACATCGAGGAGATCTGGAACGAGTACACGCGGTTCCATGACAGCCCGAAGCACCGGATGGCATCCTATACGGAGCTCAAGGAGCGCCCCGGGATCATGTGGCCCTATGTGGATGGCAAGGAGACCCGCTGGCGGTACAACACCGCTCATGATCCCGCCTGCGACCCGGCTCAGGGTGACTTCGACTTCTACGGCAAGCCCGATCACCGGGCATGGATCTGGCTTCGGCCGTATGAGCCGCCACCGGAGATTCCGGACGAGGAGTACCCGATGTGGCTCGACACCGGTCGCGTGCTGGAGCACTGGCACACCGGGTCGATGACGCGGCGGATTCCCGTGCTGCACCAGGCGGTTCCCGAGGGCTACGTAGAGGTCAATCGGGACGATGCAGAGGCCATGGGCATTCGCGATGGAGAACGCGTTCGGCTGGTGTCTCGGCGCGGATCGATGGAGATCGACGCCCGGATCGACTACCGGGCCCAGCCGACTCGGGGACAGGTGTTCGTGCCGTTCTTTGACGAGAGCTATCTGGTCAACGAGCTGACGCTCGATGCCTTCTGCCCCATCTCCAAGCAGCCGGACTACAAGAAGTGTGCGGTACGGCTGGAGAAGATTGGTGGCCGCGGGTCATGAGGATTAACCCGGAGCCTGGCTCCACCCCTCGCAGGGTGCTCGGCATCGGATCGGCGGTGGCCGTCATGGCCGCCCTGGTTCTGCTGCTGGGCGGCATGCTGAGCCGTGAGCCGGAAGGGATCTCCCACCCGCCGGCCATCACGCAGGCCGATATCCCCACCGGCACGATTGCGGCGGAGGCGGACGTGTTCCGGACCGACGAGCGGCAGTTGGGCGTGGACCCTCTGACCGCAGCACGGGTCGGAGCGGCCAGCCGTACCATGTCCGAGTTCCGTTCTCTGCGGGCCTATCCGGGCGCTCCACCTCGAATCCCGCATCCGCTCGGGCCGGTGGAGTTCATGGGGACGTCGTGCAA
>JBDNHE010000246.1:0-3927 GCA_041688945.1 Gemmatimonadota bacterium
CTCCGCATACAAATTGGAGCCTGCCCTAATCAACGTCTCCTTGGAGCGCGGGGATGAAACCGTGGCGGTCGTTCATTTCATGAACCGTGACGGCAAACTCCTCAGTGAAGAGCACCTAACAATGGTGCCCATCAGGTAGGTTGCCGGGGGTCTGGCCCAAGGCCGGGCCCCCGCCCAACTGTGCCCTCGAGTTCACGCGTATCACATCACCTCATTATCGGAGTCTGACATGCGATTCAAATGGAGTTCGTTTCTCCTCCTACTCGCGATCACGGTCGCCCCATCGGGCGTCGCAGCTCAAGCGGACCGTGGCGGCTTCTTCATCGGCTTCGGTTTAGGGGCCGGATCCCTCGGAGTAGAAGACGGTGACGAGCGAGAGACCGCACTTTCAGGATACTTCAAGCTCGGTGGCGCGATCAACGACAAAGTGCTTCTTGGCGCGGAAACAAACGGATGGGTTAAGAACGAGAGCGAGGGAGGCGCGGATGCCACGGTCACATCCGCAAGTCTGTCGGCGGTAGCGTATCTCTATCCAAGTCCCACCTCTGGCTTCTACCTGAAAGGCGGCGTTGGAATCGCGCGCCTCGACCTTGAGGCATCTGGATTCGGACTCACTTACACCGACAGCGAGAACGGCACGGCTCTAAGCGCTGGGGTGGGGTACGATATGGGGTTTGGTGGTCGGTTCGCCCTAACGCCCTATGCGAATCTGATCTATTCGAGTTTTGAAGGCGGTTCCACCAACCTGTTCCAGGCAGGTTTCGGGGTGAACTGGTACTAGGCGCGCAGTTGGGCACGGGGCCTGATGCCTCCAATTCAGGCCCCGTCTCAGCGCCCTCCTCCTAGGCGCACTTCGACTTGGTCCAGCGTCCGGTTCCGCCTAGGCCGCGCCAAGCGATACGAGGCTCTCTCGGAGGGCGACCGATTGGGAGCGGCCACCGGCCCACCATCGGTGAGAGGTGACCTCGAAGACCGGTCGTGGCGGCGGCGTCAGATAACAAGGGGCGTGTTCCCGTCACCGGCCCGCTGACCTGCTTCGGTCCCGTCCAGGTCCCCGACGAGCAGCAGCCCTACACCATCTACGGCATCCGCTTCGCCACCACCCCCAAGCGTCAGATCTCCATCTAGGTGAAGCCCGACGGCACGGTCCATTCCTACAACGAACTCCGCGGCGCCATGCCGATCATCGATGACGGGGACGCCGATGCCAGCGGCGTCTACATCGATTTCACCGCCTCCTTCATGGTCCTGCTGAACAACCCGGTCGACGGAGACCCCATATCAGTCCAATTCCCCGCGACCGACGCCCTCGATTCCGAGATCCTCGACAAGCCTCGCCAGTGGATCATCGAGATCATGGGGGCGTGCGGTCAGGTGCCGGACTGATCGCAGCGATGAGGCACAGGCAGGGTTGATATGTGCTCTCCCCGCCCTCCAAGCCCTGCACGCCTCCAGAATTCGACATGCCCGGCAACCCCCGCTCCACCCGGAGAACTTTCGCGCCCGCCCCCAACACCGTATTGATTCGAGACGAGGACGCGCCTTAAACGCCCGCAGCGCGGTCAAATCTCAGACCGCGACCCACTCCCGGAGGCATCATGCGGGTCGAAGAAGCAGTGCAGTTGATGACCAAGTCCTATCTCCACCGGGTCATCGACAGCTTCACTCGCGACCTTCCCAAGGTGGACGAGGATCGTTCCAGGGAGATAATCCTCCGCAACGCTGAGGAACTGACCGGCGCATCCCGCGTAGCGACGGCGCTCAGTCTCACCGGACACTTCGCTGAGCAGATTCTGCTCCGAAGCATCATGGAGGCGTTGGTCAGCGCTGAGGATCACCGCTTGAACGAGGAGACGCTGATTGAGCGTGTCCTTGAGGTCGAGTCGAAGGTGGTGGAGGCGGCGGATGACCCGACCTCTCTTCGGTATCAGAACGAAAAGAACATCGCGATCTTCTCAGCGGTTCTATCCGTCGCTCTCGAAGACAACCAGATCACCCAGGATGAGCTCCGGCTGGTCGGTCGCCTGAGTGAGAAATTGGGGTTGAACGAACACACGAAGCATATCGTCATGGCGCAGCTCGGCCATTTTCCGAAGACTGGCAACGACCTCCACTCTCGGGGCGACTTCAAAGACGCCTTGATCGACCTGCAGCGTCGTGGAGTTGTTTTCTACTGCAACAAGCTCGAGGGCGGGCAGTACGTCGTGCCCGAGGAGATCGTCGGGCCGGTCCGTGACGCACTTGGGCTGGAGCTCTCTGAATCCGCTTGGCGCCAGTTGCTCACCCGGCTCTCACAGTCCCATTTGGCCACGATCCTGGCTGCGGCGGACATCCCCAAATCGGGGACAAAAGATGATCAGGTCGATCGGATCGTGAATGCCGGGATGGTCCCGAGTCACGCTCTCGACTCGCTTGCGAACTCCGATCTCTACGACATCTGCAAGGCCCTGCCCGGCGCGAAGGTCAGCGGAACCAAAGAGGAGAAGGTCGAGCGACTGGTCGACTACTTTGCCACCCTCGTCACGAAGCAGGTCGCCGCGGAAGCTCCCGTTGGGGAGCTGTACTACCAGTACCTCGTGGAGCTGGCTACTCGTGACCGGGAGAGCTTGCTCGCCAATCGCGTGATCAAGAAGGATCTCGACATGGAACGGGCCTTCGAGGAAGGGACTCGCTTCTTGGTCACCGAGAAGCTCGGCTTGGAACTGCTCGCGATGGCGGGAACGGAACACGCCGATGGCGGCTTCCGGCTCCCTCGTTCGGGAGAGGTGCTCCTCTGGGACAACAAGAGCAAGGAGGCGACCTATCGGTTCCCCGAGGCCCATCTGAAACAGTTCAAGCGATACATCCGCGACTTCCCCGAACGGGTGTCATGCTTCCTGGTCATCGTACCCGAGATCGGCGGTGATGCGGACTCCAATGCGCTTCGGTTGAAGGCCCAGTCGGGGGCCGACACAGATGTCGCGCTGATCACCGCTGAGAACCTTCGATGGGTCGCCGAAGACTGGGGGCGCTTCGCGGGAGGCAAGCCGTTTGATCCGGAGGTTTTCAACCACAATGGGGTGCTGACACGGCGGGTTCTGGAGCAGAGGATGAAGTTGTTTTTGGGGTAGCTCGTCGGGAACGAAGAGTTCTCCGGCATCACAGCTGACGGTGTGATGCGGTAGGTAGTCATCTCGGTGGCATTTGCCTGGTGGCGGTCCCGCTTGGTCGTTGACTCTCCCGGTTGTGTCCACAACATTACTTGTGAAGTGGGTTGGGGAATCCCGGCCGGCGCTGGGTTTCGGCAATTGCCGGGGCCCTTCTGCTTTTCTAGGGGAAAACCTTCAGTCCCCACCCGGTTGGATCGCCCGTCTTCGGATTCTTTCTGACCTTCCGCCGAATGATGTCCCAAGCCCGGTTCGGCTGCTTCGGTGCCATCACGTAGCGACCAATCGGTCTCGCGATTAAGTCAGCGAATTGGAGCCCACTTGAGTTGCTCGCTTTCTTCGCGAAAACGGGTTCGAAGTCGAGGGGCCGCCCAAGCATGTTCTGTCCATCGCGGATTCGGCGGAACCAGAGCTCCAGCTCCTTGTCCTCCTTGTCACCACGCCCTTCGAACACAACAATCGTCGTTCCGGTCTCCCGCTCGAGATGGAGTGCGAGGCGCTCTAACGCGAAGGTCAGGGCGAGCTCGTAGGGATTCGCTGGAGTGTTGTATCGGCCAGCCAGCCGATCTTTATTTCCCGCTCATGAAGTACTACTTGGTCATGTCCGAAGTACTTGAACTTCAGACGCGTGACCGCCGGCATCACCTTGTCGGCATACTCGGCCTTCTTGAACACGCAGAACGCCAGAACGAATACCGGATACTGCGGGTCGATACTCGTCAGGCTATGGTCGCCGCTCTCATCGACGTAGACGATGTAATCAGACATTGAGAAGTTGCAG
>JBDNHE010000247.1:0-3571 GCA_041688945.1 Gemmatimonadota bacterium
GCATGGAGTGGGAGGGAGTTTGTGGTCCGGTCCTTCCGGCGGTTCGCTACGCTACCCGCCGGGAGGACCGGGCTGCGGCCTCGTCCCGAGTATCTCTCCAATGGGGGCGAAGTGGATACGGTAGATGAAGTATTCCAATGCTGTCAACGCCGGACGAAAATGTCCCACTCGCCGAGGGTGTACGAGGTTAGGATGTGGTCACGGCGGACTCCTTTCTTTTACGGGTTTTCCTAGGCGCCTTGTCTTGGTGGTTGGCGGGCGCGTTGAGGGCGTTCCAGAGCTCGGAGTGATGCCGCATGCGGTAGCTGTTGCCGCGGATGTTGACGACGTGGCAGTGGTGCAGGAGGCGGTCGATGAGGGCAGCAGCCATGACATCGTCGCCGAAGATGTCGCCCCACTCCTCGAAGCTCTTGTTGGAGGTGAGAACGGAGGATGCCGTCTCATAGCGGCGGGCCATGAGCTGGAAGAAGAGCATGGCGCCGTTGCGAGTGATCGGGAGGTATCCGATCTCGTCGACTACGAGGAGCGCCGGGTAGGTGAGCGTCTTGAGGCGGTGGCCGAGCTTTCCGGCGGCCTGGGCCTCTTCGAGTGAAGTGATGAGGTCGGCGAGCGTGCCGTAGTAGACCCGGCGCCCGTGCTGGGCGGCCGCGATGGCAAGGCTGATGGCCAGATGCGTCTTGCCGACGCCCGGTGGCCCGAGGAAAATCACGTTCTCTTTGCGCTCGAGGAAGCCGAGCTCGTGTAGGCTGTCGAGCTGCTCGCGCTTGATGGATGGTTGGAACGTGAAGTCGAACTCTGTGAGCCGCTTCACGGCAGGTAGCCGGCTCGATCGCATGGCGGCCTGGAGCCTGCGGTTGTTGCGCAGTCCGATCTGCGCGCCGAGCAAGGACTCGATGGCCTCGGCGGCGCCCAGCTTCGCGCCGTCGATCTGAGACAGGACCTGATCAAGGGCCTCAAGCGCACCCGGCATCTTGAGGTCGGCCAACTGCGAACGGATCCGGTCGCGCCTGGACGGCGCAGCCGTCTTCACCGTACACCGCCAGTGAACGCGTCGTAAGCCGCGAGCGGCCTACGCTCGACGTCGAGCACAGGCACCTTTAGGGCCCCTAGCTTCACGACCTCCGCCCGGCGTGGGGTCCGGTCCACGACCAAGGAGTGGTAAGGCCGAGGCGGTAGCGCCCGCTCATCGCGCTCGAACCTCAAGGCGGGCTGCTCCTTGATGGTCTGGTGGATCCGGACGTTGGCCGTGCGTTCCAGCCATCGATTGCACTGGGCCTCGATATCTGCGTCGTTCAGGAACTCCCGGCCGTAGACGAAGTAGTCGCGCAGATAGTGGATCGGTCGCTCCACCTTGCCCTTCGTCTGGGCCCTGTACGGTCGGCAGGCCCGGACCTTGAAGTCATCGTGGGCCGCGAAGCGCAAGAACTCGGCGTTCGTCACCAGCTTCTCACCGTTCATGCGCCCGTCCTTCGTGATGACCGACTTCATCTGGTCGAACAGCACTTCCTTCGGCGTCCCGCCGAAGAAGCCGAACGCCTCCTCCAGCCCAGCCAGAAGCGCACGCATGTCTTTGCGCGTGAAGAACCGCACCCAGAGCAGCCGGGCGTATCCCAGCACGACCACCAGCGCGTAGCGCTTGCCCCAATCGAACTTGAAGTCGGCGAAGTCGACCTGTACTTGGCGCCCAGGCGCCGTCTCGAACCGGATCAGGGGCTCCTCGGGCGGCCGCGGCCGGACCTCACGCACGTACTCCTTCAGCTGCGGGTAGCCTCCGTCGTAACCTGCCGCCTGGATCTCCTCCAGCAGCCTGACCGACGACAGCTTCGGGTACGCGTCGAGCCGGGACAGGATGATCGCCTGATACGGGTCCAGCTTCCGCGGCACCGGCGGCCGAGGTCCGTAGCGCGGCGGCTCCTCCAGATCCCGCTCCAAATCACCATCCTGCGTCCACCGCGTCACTGTCTTGCGGCCTATCCCCAACCGATCCGCGATGGCCTGCTTCGACAGGCCCTCGTTCACATAATGTCTCATTAACACGCGACTCTCCCATCTGATCACGGCCTCCTCCATATGTGGGGGGAGGCCCAAGGTGAATGATCGGTCCTGGGTCGCCTATTCCCTTCCGACGCGCCCCCGGACCCGGCTTCTCATCTGCTCGCCGAGTGGGACCTTTTCATCCGCCACTTATGGGACATTTACAACCGCCTCCACGTAGCTTATGGCTATGCCTTCGGCGATCCGCCTCGAATCTGGCCCCATGGCGCTCGTAACGCGGCTCGCCCCACTTCTTCAACAGCCTTCTAGATCGCGCGCTAAGAACCGAGATGTCATTTACGAGTTGTCATCTACCGCGCCGATTGGGGCTCGATCGACCGGAAGCACGACAACCTGGGGAACGCCTAGCTCGGTGATTCGTTCAAACACCAATCCCGCCAATCCAGCGGAGATCAACCTTGTGAAGTCGAACGGCAAGGCCTGCTTGAGGAGCATTTCGCCGCCCAGGTCATATGCCTCGAGGAGGGCGTCCGGCCCTGAAGGTCTCCTCACTATCCACATCACGCCGGACGGATCGATCGAGAAGCCATAGAACTGGGGGTGGGTTTCCGGAAGCGGTAGGTCTGAGAACAGTTCGAGATAGAACCGTTGGAGGTCACCAGAGTGCGCGGAGAGCAGGTGGTCTCGAAGGTCAGCGACCTCTTGGACCTGCACAGGCTGAGGTCCGGCGGAAAGGTCGAGCGTTTGGACACGCTGCCCAGAGGAGTCATAGATCCGTATCAGACCCGACCCACCGCCTGCTACCGCCAGAAAGCCAGCCCCGGTGGCGACGAAGTCTCGGGGCCCGAAAGGGAGAGGAAGATCGATCGAGTGCCCTCCGTATCGAACGGACGCGGTGACACCGTGGGACGCGGAATCAACCAACACCCTTTCGGATCCATCCACCTTCACAATCGTGACGACGGACCGGTGCGGTCCATCGATCATCATCGGCTCATTCCTAACGGGGGGCTCGCCAACCTGTAAATCCCAATGGACTCTGGCACCGAGATCGATCATTCCTCGGAACGTGTAGGCGTCCATGGGAGTCGGGTACCGATCCTCAAACTCTTCGATTGACTGGTCGACAAGCATCGCGGGTGTCAGGCGTTCGTAGTCCATGGGGAGGGCGGTATCCCCCAGCTGGTAGAGCGCGTCCAGCCCTCGGAACTCCTTAGGACCTCCCCCCCTCCCCCCAGCTTGGAACCGAAAGGTGCCATCCGATTCGAAGCCTCTGAGGGTCTGAGTGAAGCCATCAGCAATCACAACGGATCCGTCACTTCGGACCACAGCTCCCCGAACGGAGGTGAGTAGCGTCTCCTCAGGACCGTCGAGCGCGCCGATCACGAGGGTGTCGCGGAGTCGGGCTTCCAAACTGACGTTCGAGTTGTAACTCACTTGAGGGAGAGTGGGCGTCGAAGCACCAGACCCGGAAGGGTCACACGCTGCGAGGAGCACCACGAGAGCCGCACCGGAGGTGGCTCTAACCAGCACCTTCGGTCACCTCTGCTTGGAGTTGTACCCGCCAATCCGAACC
>JBDNHE010000248.1:0-5234 GCA_041688945.1 Gemmatimonadota bacterium
GAGCGTCCATGAGACGTCACGAACCGAAAACTACCACCTGATCACTCCAGCGTCGCTTCGCTCCGATCACCCTGTCCACATGCCCCGGAACGGGTGGTCCACATGCAGCGGACTGGGTGGCCCACTTCGTCGGAATGCGCAGTGACCGAGCTGGTAGAGCCATTCCTCTTCGGTGAACCGCTGGACCATCCTCGGGCAGCCGAACTTGAAGAGCGTGGCGCCGGCGGACAGAAGGAGGGACGCGATCAGGATCTCGATTGCGCGCTCGGGCATTGGGATTGGGTAGACGACGCCCACCTGGCCGAGCTGGGCTTCGAACGGTCGGATCTCGTTGAGAACGCCGAGTCCGTTGATGATGAAGAGTGAGACCACCAGGGCGAAGTAGGAGACGCCGAACAACGGGAGGGAGCCGGTCTCACGGAGGCGGGCCCAGTTCAGAAGGCGGTCTCGCCGTGGGGCGAAAGCTACCGTAGAAGCGCCATCGACCTGGGCGTCATGATCCTTCCCGAAAATCACCCCGGTCAAATCCGTTGTGGGGGAGATGGTCATCGAATCGAAGTGGGCGCCGGTTAGCGTTGCCTTCGTGAGCCCTGCGCCTTCCAAGTGCGCTTCCTCGAGGTTTGCGCCTTCCAGATGCGCCCCGAAGAAGTCTGCGCCTTCCAAGTGCGCTTCCGTGAGGTTTGCGCCTTCCAGATGCGCCTTGAAGGGGTGTGCGCCTTCCAGATGCGCATAGTCGAGAGATGCGCCTTCCAGCTCGAGATCGAGCAGAATGTCGTCAACATACCCTGCGCGAACTAGCTCAGCTCAGCGGCATCGGGTTGGGCCTCCTTGAAATCCTCCCAGGTCCCGTCGGGGTTATCGCTTAGCCAATCCCGGAACGGCTTCCCAACTGCCAAGAGCATGTCGTAGTGCTCCTGGTTGTACCGCCGCTCGGATTTGCCCTGCTCGGTTGGGCTCTCTGATTCGCTCATATGCGTGGATTCTCTGTGCTCAATTCTGATCGCCCGGGCCTTGTGCGGGCTATGAATCTCGCCAGCTCGCAGCCTCCTAGCGTTCGAGAGCTCGCCGGCGAGCGAGCTCCTCCTGGACCTGGGAAAGCCGACCCTCAAGCTCCGCCAACTCCTCGGCTGCAGACGAACTGCCGAAGCCCATCATGCTCATGCTCCCGACTGATGTGTCGTCGGCAAAGCCAATACGGGTCACCGTGGCTTCCTGTTCGGTGCCGCCCGGAAGCTCGAGCCTCGTCCACTTGCTCTCAAGGTAGCCGAAGAGCTCCCTGCTCTCCCCTGGCTCCAGCCCACCATCGATCCCGACATAGACGTCATCCTCATCCTCCCAGGGCACCTCTCGCTCCGGGCTCCGGATCTCGATGCTGAGGAAGAAGGACTCAACGGTCTTGTCGAGGTTGTTGGTCGCCTGCAGCACGACTCTGGCCGTGCTCATGAACCCGCCTCGGTCCACCTGGACCCGGGGGTTATCGAGAACCAGGCCCGCCAGCATCTCTGCCTCGGCCTCTTCTTCAGCGACCGCCGCCCGGGATTCTTCGATCTGTTCCTGGAGGCTGGTCAGCCGCTCCTCGGCCGCCTGCAGGAGAATAGAGTCGGAGCGCTGGATGACCTGCATCCCTGTCAGCCCATCGACCTCTGTCATGACGGATCCCGCTAATCCCGACATGGCATTGATCTCGCCAGCCTCCTCCTCTTCCCCGAACGCGGCCGCAAAAGCCCTCCCGAACAGCTCCCCCGCGTCTAGTCCGGACATCGCCACCACAGTCATCGCCGAATCGAATGCCGGCCGAAGCTCTGGATCGAGAGAGTTCTTCACCTCAGCGACCGAAAATTCCATCGTCTCAGCATCAGACGCATCAATCGTAGGAGCGCCACACGCCACGAGGGACACCGCCAGCAACATCATGGGAAAACGCCACATAGGTCTATCTGCCTCCGAAACAGATCGAGGGATCCTGCAGTACACTCCTAGACAACCTACACGTATCCAGCCCTCCGTGCCTCCTCATTGCTCCATCTGGGCAATGTCGCAACGGCTTTCGGGGTGCCTACGATCCTAGGAAGAGGGGTGGCTGATGGGGCACGAAAGGACCCGCGGTTCCGCGTACCAGGAAGTCCAAGATTCTCCGATCCGACATCGGCCGCTGCGCCGGCGCTACACCCTCCGAGGCTCACCCGGCGTCACCATCATGCACCTGAGCTCAGGGCGCTGGGTTCGGATTGAGGAGATCCATTGCGAAACCGTCGGGCGGATGCTGAAGGATCGGGAGATCGAAGTCCCTTAGGCCGGGGCCATTGGCAAAGCGCTAGGACGAAACGGATCCGGGGCTGTCGCCAAGGCCGTCGGGGTGCCCCCACCCCGACGGCGCCCAGACGGGGAACCGTCGAATGTCAGTTGATAGCCCAGATACCGCATCTTCACCGAACTCAATTGAGAGTTGGGCGTAGATCTCCTCAGCGGCGTCACTCCCGACCGCATAGCTGAGAAGCAGTCTGTTCTTCGTTCCGGTCAAGTACCGTGCAGTCATCCACTTGAGGTCGGAATGTCGACGGTCGGACTTCACGAGGTTTTCGACGAACTCATCGATCCGCTGTTTCGGGGCCATAATCTCAAATGCAGCCCGCCGCTGCCTGCGTGTTCCTGACGCTATCCCTGTTGAGTCCTTCAATCGGTCGCCCAGCGCCTCAATTCCCCGGCGAAGTTCTGCGACTGTTTCGCTTTCCGGCATTTTCTCAACACGCGCGCGATAGGAGTTTGTCAAGTCTTCGAACGCCTGATTTCGCTCGGCCAGCAAGGTCGCAAAGTCGTTCCGGACGTCCGCGAAGAGCTTCTCCCTTAGGCGCTTGAATTCAGCTCCCTGTCGCCACAACAAGATGGCGGCAAGCACGGCACCAACCGCAAAGAGCACGCCCATCGCGCCAATGAATACGGCCATCCATGCAACCGCGATACTGGATGCCTCGACCATTTGCGGGACCTGAACTGCAGCGATCGCGCCACTTGCCGAGTCCGCGGCTTGGGTAACCGAAGTCATAACTCAGCCCGCTTCCTGCTTCTCGCCGGAACCAGTCACCTTCTTGAACGTGTCCATAACTCGCTGTGAAAACTCCTCAACCCCTTGGGCTGACTTAGTGGGCCTCGACTGCATGACGAGCTCTCGAGTGGCCTCAAGATCGCCGGCATCGCCAGCGAGCACCCAGACCAAATAGAAGAACCCAATCGACCGGGTGAGATAGGCTTCCCTCTCATCGTCGGGCGGGCCTAACCAATCCACCGCAAACGCCACGATGGTCTGGTAGAACTCCTCAAATCTGTCGAGCACGTCCTGAATACTCTGTAATCCGAGGTGCCTCAGCCGCCTCGCGAAATCAAGCTTGATCGGCGGATAGGTCCCGAATTCCTCTTCAAGTAACAGCATGCCAGTCCGGCGGCCGATCTCCTGCGTGAGCTCGAGCATCATGCTGTCTTCCATTAGGGCGGCCAAGGACTCGTCATCGATCGGCACGTCGGCCGGTCGGTCCTTCACGCCCTCGGCGACCTTATCCTGATACTCCTTCAGGTCCTTCCGGAGTCTAAGAAACTCCTCGTCTGCCAACTCCAGGAGACCAGCAAGGCGGGAGAACCTCCGTCGCACGACTGCCGGCACCGCCGCGGTGGACTTGTATCCCAAGTCATGCTCAATCTCCGCCCAAGCGTGCTGCAGCACGGTCCGTATCTGAACCTCAAACCGAAGTCCAGCAAATGGCTGATTTTCGGGTAGAGTTGACCTTTGGTCACTGAGCGACGCCACGAAGTGAAGTGATAAGTACCCAAACTGGTCCGGCTTCAGCACAGCTCGCTTATCGATGCTGTTCTCCCAATCGATTTCGAACTGGGACTCGATGATCTCTGCTACTGCGTCGACGTCGGATGTGTAATGAGTGATGACGCGAAGGCCAACGAGGTCAGTGATCTCATTGAGTGAGGAATACCTATCCGGAACCCGTGCGAGCTTTCCCCTCAGTGAGTCACGGGACTTGCATCGCATCTCAATCGTATGGACCTCCACATCCGCAGCCTGGACTAACTGATTCAAGAGGTCCCTAAGGCGGGTGCCAAGATTCTTGAAGACGGGCTCACTGATGTCGAATTCGTCAAGTATTTGGGCATTCTTGGTTTTGGTCGTCATCCCGCTTCCTGCTCATCAGCCGAGACGACCTGTCCTGAAGCCGCGCTCGATCCAGAGAGAATCAGAGCCGAAAAGGCCAAAGTGTCTAAAGATGGGCGCATCTGAAACCGCTTCTGTCGGTGAACCTCACGGTAGCAAGCGGTAGCCACCCAATCAAGCAGTCTACCCGAATTGATCGCACTCACCAGGTTCGGATTAGGACAAAAACAACGGGACGCGGCACCGGCAAGCCAAAAGGCCGACCAGCACCGCGCCCCAATACCTCAGCGGTTCAAGACCCCGCCTCCTACCTGCCCGTCCGGACTAACGAATCAGCCAGTCAACCAACCCACCCAACCCGGTCGGGGATCGCTCAAATCGGATGCAATGCAAGGCGGGCGAGGAGTGGATTCCGAGGCGTAGCGAAAGCTACGTCGCAAGAACCGCCCCGGAGCCCAACGCAGCAGTGCGCCGATTTCAGCGATCCTCAGTCCGAGGCGTAGCGGACGCTACGTCGCAAGAACCGCCCCGGAGCCCAACGCAGAGCTGCGCCCGTTTCAGCGATCCTGCAGGAAGGGGAGGCGGAAGTTGATGCCTAGATAAGTCTCAGCCAAAGAAGCCTCGGACCTTACAACCGGTGTCGCCGCCAAAGCCTCCCCTTCCTGCCCTTTGGAAAACATGGCGATGGCGTAATAACACGGCTCATTCGAGCACGAATACATCCCCACCTCGATCTTCATGCCCGTCATGGCTCCACCCGGACCGTAGGTCACGATTGGGAAGTCATCGACCTCGGTGTCGCTGGCAAGGAGATTGTTGCGGTTGTCGAAAAGACGGAGGTCGATGTCGTCGCAGTCCTGATCGCAAACGGCGACCCAGGCGACCTCACTGCCCTGACCGATGCTGGTTTCGTAGCCTTTCTCGGCATCCTCGTTGAGGCTTCCACAAAGGACGTCAACCAGGCTGTAGCCCGCGTCTCCATAAACCGAACCGGCCGTGATCGCCTGTTGGCGGACGACGTCCATGTACTCGTTGCTGGTGTCGCACTGGGCGGACGCGGAGGCTGCGACGAACGCCA
>JBDNHE010000249.1:0-8818 GCA_041688945.1 Gemmatimonadota bacterium
ACTTCTGGACGCTGGGAGGAACACAGCAGGGCCATCGCGTGGCATGGGTCGGATTGGCGGCGACTCCGTCTCGACTTTCCCGACCACTCTCTCATCACGGCTGGTGACTACAATCAGAACAGAGACGGGAGATCAGGCTACACAAATGAGAAGATCCGGGATGAACTGAGCGAGGCACTGAACGGTGCCGGGCTTCAGCTTGTGACCGATCAGGACGACGATCCGGAGGCTCGCTGGGTGGTGATTGCGACGGAGCAGCAACTGGATCCGCTCTCGGTGGCCGATCCGCTTCGCAATGCTGCGGCGCGGGTGCAGATGCCCGGGCTGGCTCCGTTCATTGTGTTCGGGACCGTTCTTCCCTGGCTCGGCAGCAGCTGGCGTGGGATCCCGTCCAAGAATGGCCAAGCTTTTGCGGCTGCACTGGAGACCCAGCTTTCAGACTGGCTCGCACTCCGCTCGATCCGTGGCGCAAATTGCGCCATCACAAGCGCCGGCTGGTGACGCGTTTCGAGGCCAAAGGCACCGATGTGGGCCACCACATCTGGGACCTCACAGCGGTGCGACACAACCCCTCTACGATAAGCACATGAGCGAACAATCGAACGCCCAAAAACTCCTGATCACGGATCATTACCGTCATTTGGGTGATCTCGACCAACGATGAAGCCGCCGCTTTGCTTGATCCGCTGCCCGAAGGCGTGGATTTCGTTGACGAGGCAGTGGACGCCATGGATGCCGTCGTGCTGTTCGTCGAGGATCGTGAGTCACTCATCGCCCAGCTCGACGAGATCATTCCGCAACTCGGTTCGACGCCGGTGATCTGGATCGGTTATCCCGAGTTCGGCACTCCGTCCAACCCCGCTCAATGCCGGTCTATTCGCGTACTCAAATATATGGTAACTTCATCAAGTGCTTATATTGATAAGTGCTGTTGACTGACCGAAGGGCGTAATGCGATGTCAGAGCCGATCTACACGTTGAAGGCCGAGTTCTTCAAATCTCTTGGGCATCCCGCACGAATCCTGATTCTGGAACTGCTCGCCGAGGGTGAGCATTCGGTGACCGAGTTGATGCCGAAGCTCGGCCTGGAGTCGTCGCACCTCTCCCAACAGCTGGCTGTGCTCCGTAAAGCAGGGATGGTCACTGCCCGCAAACAGGGCAACAATGTTATCTACTCGATCGCGTCCAAAGACATGGCGGAATTGCTGCTTCTGGCCCGAAAAGTATTGACGGGGCAGCTCACCGACCAGATGGGTCTGCTCAAGGACCTACAGGCCAGTAACAGGGCCGCTGCACGAACAGAAAGGAAACGGTGACCTGGATCGGCAAGATCAGTCGGGTCGGGCGAGTGGTCGAGCCCCCACAGGACGCCCCCGAGTCGACCATTCCGCCACCCACGGGAGTGACCGGATCACTACAGTTGCGACACATCGACTGTGGTTCCTGCAATGGGTGCGAACTTGAGATCACGGCCGCCTTCTCGCCGGTGTATGACGCCGAGCAGTTCGGGGCGCGTCTGGTGGCCTCTCCTCGGCACGCCGACGCGCTGCTGGCCACCGGTGTGGTGACCCACAACATGCGTCAACCCTTACTCAACACTCTGGCTGCGGTCCCCGAGCCCAGCGTCGTTATTGCTGTGGGCGACTGCGCCGTTGACGGTGGCATTTTCAGGGACGGCTATGGGGTGGTGGGTTCGGTCGACGACGTCGTACGCGTGGACGTAAAAGTCCCCGGATGTCCGCCCACCCCCGAACAGATCGTCGCCGCCCTGCGCTCGGTGACCGGCCGCTGATGACTGCCGTTCACGACTCCCCCGCCGTTCCAGCACCGGGCGAGGTCCACAGTTCAGCGTCCGGGCCGGGTCGCGGTGCGGCCATCTCCGGCGGCGCGACCGCACTCCTCGGAGCAGTCGGTCTGGCCCTCGGACTCAGCGTAATTTTCGGTGAAACACGGCATCTGCGGATCGATTGGCTGTTGCCCATGGTCGGTGTCCGTTTCGATCTTGATCCGCTTGGCGGGGTGTTTATCGCCGTCACCGGAGCGGTCTCGATCGCCGTGGGAATCTATGCCGTCGGCTACGCAAAACGCGGACACTGGGCCCGTTTCCCCCTGATCATTCTTCCGCTGTTCGTGGCCGGCATGCTCCTCGTTCCGGCAGCCGGCTCGGTGACGACATTCCTGCTGGCCTGGGAGCTGATGGCGGCAACGTCGCTGGCCCTGGTGCTGTCCGAACACCGCCGTGCCGCCGTCAGATCGGCGGGAGTCTTCTATGCGGTCATGACGCAATTGGGTTTTGTGGCGATCCTGCTTGCTCTGGTGCTGTTGTCGGCCGCCGGTGGCGCGGATGCCTTTGAGACCATCGCTGCCCGCGCGGACGACCTCTCTTCCGGCACCAAGACTGCGGTGTTCGTGTTGACCCTCATGGGGTTCGGTTCGAAAGCCAGCCTTCTTCCGCTTCATGCCTGGTTGCCGCGCGCCCACCCCGAAGCGCCCAGCCCGGTCTCGGCGCTGATGAGCGCGGCGATGGTCAACATGGGTATCTACGGCATCATCCGCATCGACCTGCAGATTCTCGGCCCCGGCCCGCACTGGTGGGGCCTGACGCTGATGATCGTCGGCGCCATGTCGGCCGTTTTCGGAGTCCTACAAGCCTCGGTTGCGACCGATCTCAAACGGTTGCTGGCTTACTCGACCACCGAGAACATGGGGCTCATCACGCTTGCCCTGGGGGCAGCCGCACTACTCAGTTCCTCCGGTGCCCCAAACGTGGCCGCGATCGCGATGACCGCCGCACTACTCCACATACTTGCCCACGCCGCCTTCAAAACCCTCGGGTTCCTGGCCGCCGGATCCGTGCTGGCCTCAACTGGACTTCGCGATCTGGACAAGCTCGGGGGCCTGGCCCGCCGTATGCCCGCCACCACCGTGTTGTTCGGCATCGCTGCTCTCGGCGCGTCCGGCCTGCCACTCGGCGCCGGTTTCGTCAGCGAATGGCTACTGCTGCAAAGCCTGATCCACTCCCCGCACGACGGCAACACCCTGCTTGCCTTAGCGATGCCCCTGTCCGTCGGCGCCGTCGCACTCACCACCGGCCTCGGGATCGCCGCCATGGTGAAGGTATTCGGAGTCGGGTTCCTGGCGCGGCCGCGTTCGAAGGCCGCCGAAAACGCCAAGGAATCACCCACCAGTATGCTCCTCGGCATGGCGGTGGCCGCGACAGCCTGTGTTGTCTTCGCGGTGGCTCCTTTTCTGTTCGGCCCAACCCTTGGCCACGTGTTGGCCGTGCTCCCCACGGTCGGTGGAGACGCGGCAGGGCCACAACTCGGCACCATGTTGCGCCTGCCCGGCATCGAAGGATCGATGGCTCCAGGCCTGATTGCCGTTGCCTTGATCGTCGCCACCCTGCTTGCCCTCGCGCTGGCCCGCTGGGGTGCATGGCACCGCCCAGCGGCCGCGGTTTCGCCGTTGTGGGCCTGTGGCGCGGATTCCCTCAGCCCGCGGATGCAATACACCGCGACCTCTTTCGCAGAACCCTTGCAGCGCGTCTTCGATGACGTCTTGCGGCCTGACACCGACGTGGAGATCACCCATTTTGCCGAATCGCAGTACATCGTCCAAACCATCACGTATCGATCCCGGCAGGCCGATCCGGTGGAAGAGCGCTTCTACACACCGGTCATCCGCGCAGTGACCATCTGGGCCCAATGGGTGCGCCGGGCACATACCGGCAGCGTCCATCTCTACCTCACCTACGGTGCGTTTGGCCTGCTCGTCGTACTCCTGGTCGCACGATGAGCGCCCTGTCAGTAGGAGCTGCGGCCCTGCAGGTCCTGACCGTTCTTGTCGGTGCGCCGTTCATCGTGGGCGGTATGCGCCAGGTGCGTGCCCGGCTTGAAGGACGGGCCGGCGGCGGTATCGGTCAGCCTTGGCGGGACCTGCGCAAGCAGTTGCGCAAACAGCAGGTCACCCCGCGCGGCACGACAATCGTTTTCGCCATGGCACCGGCGGTCGTGGCCGGCAGCACGCTGCTGATCGCCGCGATCGTGCCGCTCATCGCCCTGGGCTCTCCGCTCGACTCGACCGCGGATCTGTTCGGAGTCGTCGGTCTGCTGTTCCTGGGAACGGTCGCCTTGACGCTGGCAGGTCTGGACACCGGTACGGCATTCGGCGGTATGGGGTCGAGCCGTGAGATCACGATCGCCGCCCTCGTCGAACCCACCATTTTGCTCGCGGTGTTTGCCCTGTCCATCCCCGGACAGTCGGCCAATCTGGCTGACATCGTCTCGGCCACCAAGCTCGACCCCACCAGCGTGCTCTCGCCGGCCAGCGTGATGGCGTTTGTCGCACTGGTCATCGTGATCATCGCCGAAGCCGGCCGGCTGCCGGTGGACAACCCCTCGACCCACCTCGAGGTGACGATGATCCACGAGGCGATGATCCTGGAGTACTCCGGTCCCAAGCTGGCCCTCGTCGAATGGGCCAGCGGTATGCGCCTCACGGTCCTGCTGGCGTTGGTGGCGAACCTGTTCCTGCCCTGGGGGATCGCCGGTAATGATCCGTCCTTCCTCGCGGTTCTGCTCGGCCTCGTGGCGATCAGCGTGAAGGTTGTCGTGCTGGCCGGCCTGCTCGCCGCCGCCGAGGTGTTCATTGCGAAACTTCGGTTGTTCCGGGTGCCTGAACTCCTGGCCGGCTCGTTCCTCCTCGCCCTGCTCGCCGTCACTGCGTCCTACTTCCTCGCCGCGCCGAACGCATGACCGAAACCATGTACAGCGGCCTACTGAATCTCGCCGCAGGGGCGTTTCTGTTGGCAGCGGTCCTCATCGTGTGGCGCCGTGACCTCCGCGCCATTGTTCATCTGTTGGCCTGGCAGGGCGCCGCTCTGGCCGCGATCCCCTTCATCGTCGGCATCTATGAGCGGGAAGCCGAACTCATCATGGTCGCAGTCGTCGTACTCGCCCTGAGGGCATTCGTCCTGCCGACGCTGCTCGCCCGGGCCGTCGGCACCGACGACCTCGAACGTCGCGAAAGCACCCCCTTGGTCAACACCACCACATCATTGCTGATCACCGCAGGGCTGACCGTCATGGCCTACGCGGTGACTCGGCCGATCATCGCGGTTGACCCCACGGCGGCGACCCGTGCAGTGCCGACCACATTCGCCGTGATCCTGATTGCCGTCTTGATCATGGTCAGCCGGCGGCGGGCCGTGTCCCAGGCGGTGGGCTTCATGATGCTGGACAACGGCATCACGGCGACCGCATTCCTGATCGCCGGCGGAGTCCCCCTCATCGTCGAACTCGGCGCTTCGCTGGACGTACTGCTCGCCGTGCTGATTTTGGGGCTGCTCACCGGACACATGCGTCGCGCCTTCGGCGGCACCGACCTCGATCAACTACGGGAACTGCGCGACTGATGAACAATCTTCTCCTCATACCTGTCCTTGCCCCGCTCGGCGCCGCTGCGCTCGCGGCCGTTCTCGGTTGGCGGCGACTCAGCGCCTCGGTGACCGTCTTTTCGGCGTTCTCCGTGCTGATCATCGGCGCCATCATCGGCGTCCAGATCGACTCCGGTGTGCAGTTCAGCGTCGGACATCTGCTGCGGGCCGACGCCCTGGCCGTCACCATGCTCCTCGTCATCGGCACCGTGGGCACGCTGGCCACCTGGGCCAGTATCGGCTACATAAACGTCGAACTCGTCCACGGGCATACCGACAGCAAAGGCGCGAACCTGTATGGCGTGCTCGTGCCCGTATTCCTCGCCGCGATGGCGCTCGCGGTTCTCGCCAACAACATCGGCGTCATATGGGTAGCCATCGAAGCAACGACCGTGGCCACGGCATTCCTTGTCGCACACCGGCGCACTCGTACCGCACTGGAAGCCGCCTGGAAATACGTTGTCATCTGCTCGGTCGGTATCGCCCTGGCGCTTCTGGGCACCGTTCTGCTCTACTTCGTCAGCCTGAACGCCGGAGCGTCGAGCGCCGACGCACTGAACATCGACGTGTTGCTCGCCAATGCCGACCGTTTCGACCCGGCCGTCACCCATTTGGCCGCCGGTTTGCTGCTGCTGGGCTACGGCGCCAAAGCGGGGCTCGTCCCGTTCCACACCTGGCTGGCCGATGCACACAGCCAGTCCCCGGCGCCCGTCTCGGCGCTGATGAGTGGAGTGCTGCTGTCCGTGGCATTCTCTGCGCTCCTACGCGTCAAATCCGTTGTCGACATCACCCTGGGCACCGGATTCCTGCGCGCGGGTCTGCTCACTGTCGGACTCCTGACCTTGCTGATCGCCGCGTCACTGCTCGTCGTCCAAACCGACTTCAAACGGATGCTGGCCTACTCGTCCATGGAGAACATGGGCCTGGTCGCGGTCGCTGCGGCCGCCGGCACCACGTTGGCAATTGCCGCATTGTTGCTGCACGTGCTGGCCCACGGGATCGGCAAGACGCTGGTCTTCCTCGCCGTCGGACAGTTGCAAACCGCCCATGACTCGACCTCGATCGCTGACGTCACCGACGTGCTGGCCCGATCCCGACTGATCGGTATTTCGTTCGCGGTGGGTCTGGGCGTCCTGCTCGGGTTGCCCCCGTTCGCCATGTTCGCCAGTGAGCTTTCCATCTCCCGCGCGCTGGCGAGTGCCGACCTCGGCTGGGCACTCGGTATCGCCCTGCTGCTCATCGTCATCGCTTTCGCCGCACTTGTCAGCAACGGCAGCCGGATGTTGCTCGGACCGCCCGCCACAGACTCCCCGACCCTCGCCGTGCCGGGGTCCATCGCTGGCGCGCTTCTCACCGGCATTGTCCTGAGCGTGGTGTTGGGTCTGACCGCCGGACCGCTCACCCAGCTCTTTCACAACGCGGCCACTCTGCTCGGAGGCACACCATGACCCCCATACCCCCTATGACCGGCGAACCGTTCACGAATGGCCAACCCGTCGGTGTTCACCGCATCTGCCGAACGTTGGCAACGGCCGACCTCGCCGAACAGGCCGCAGCGCTTTTCGACGACGGCTTCCGGCTCGGTCTGGTCGCGGCACACGACGAGGGGAGCACGCTTCGAGTGGTCTACCTGTTTCTTGCCAGCGCCCCCGACCGCCGCATCGAACTTCAGGTCACGCTCCCGGCCGACAACCCGGAACTGCCGACGCTTGCCTCCCTGTCCTTCCCCGCCTCTCGCTTCGAACGCGAAATGCACGACCTGTATGGGATCGTGCCCGTCAACCACCCGAAACCTCGCCGACTGGTGCGGCACGCACACTGGCCGGCCGGCTGGTATCCGATGCTTCGCGATGCCGGTCCGCCACCGCCGTTCACCGACGCCGAGCCGTTCCCCTTCCTCGAGGTGGAAGGCGACGGGGTCTATGAAATTCCCGTAGGGCCGGTCCACGCCGGTGTCATCGAGCCCGGGCACTTCCGTATGTCTGTGGTGGGTGAAACCATCCTCGAGCTCAAGGCGCGGCTCTGGTTCACACACCGCGGCATCGAGAAACTGTTCGAAGGGCTCAACGCCACCGACGCCGTCCATTTCGCCGAACGCATCAGCGGTGACACCTCCGCCGCTCATGCTCTGGCCCACAGCCTCGCTGTCGAAGACGCCCTCGGCATTGTCATGCCCGAACCGGCGCATCGGCTGCGCGCGCTGATCGTCGAACTCGAACGCCTCTATAACCACGCCGCCGACCTTGGTGCGCTGGCCAACGATGCCGGTTTCTCCCTCGCCAACGCCCACGCGTTGCGGATTCGTGAACAGCTGCTGCGGATCAACAACAACACCACGGGACACCGGCTGCTGCGTAACGCCATCAGGCCCGGCGCCGTCGACATACTCGCCCTGCCCGACCCGGATCAACTCGCGCAGATCGCCGCCGACCTCGCAGAAGTCGCCCAACTCAGCCTCGCCAACACCGTCCTGCGGGACCGCTTCACCGGAACTGCGGTCCTCACCCGCGAACAGGCCCACGGCCTCGGCGCTCTGGGCTATTCCGCGCGTGCCAGCGGCCTCGCCATCGATGCACGTCTGGACCACCCCAGCACCGAACTTCCGGTTCACTCCCTCACCATGACCGGCGGCGACGTCCTGGCCCGCTACACGCTCCGCCGCGACGAATTCGCCGCCTCCACCGAACTCGCTGCCCACTTGATCGGCACGGCCGACCTGTTGAGCTACCGGGGAGCGCCGGTTGCTGAGAAGGTGCCCGCTGACAACACGGGCGCCGTGCGAAGCGGTGTTGGCATCGTCGAAGGTTGGCGCGGCACGATCGTCCACCGGGTTGAAGTCGACCGGGATGGTCGACTCACCCGCGCCAAGATCGTCGATCCGTCCTGGTTCAACTGGCCGGCCATACCGGTCGCGCTGGCGAACACCATCGTTCCCGACTTCCCGCTGACCAACAAGAGCTTCAACCTGTCCTATGCAGGAAACGATCTGTAACTCGCTGTAGGGCAATCTGCCTCCGAAAGGCTTTGCCCGCAGGTCGACGGAGCGGATACTCTGCAGCCCTTTGGTGCGTATCACGAAATGGGTTGCATTATGCGCAACAAGAACGCGGAAATGCGTCGACTCCTCGAGAACGCGCGCTATGAAGTGCTGCCTACCGCGTCGATCGAGGACAAGATCCTCACCTGCGTGCCGACCGGACATACGCTCACGGTGACGGCGTCGGCCGGCAAAGGAGGGAGTGTGCCGAGTTCATCGGAGACTGATTTCTGTGAGTGTCGACGGCGTGGTGAGGGCCGCCTGACGGGTGTGATAGTCTGCTTCGTACTCGACCGGAGGGACGTGGCCGAGCGGTCCGAAAAGGCGGTAGTTGTTAAACCACCAGA
>JBDNHE010000250.1:0-5268 GCA_041688945.1 Gemmatimonadota bacterium
CAGCGTCCACTTCACCTCGAGCGACTCGAGACGGTCCGCATGCTTGGCCAGGCGGCGGAGCAGGTCGCGGGCTTCCTGACCCGCCAACGTGGCTTCCCCGGAGTCATCCAGAGGATCCGCACTACTGGTGTCTTCCGGCTCGGGTACCTCCACTGATGCAGGTGTGGGGGTTGGGGCGGCAGTCGGCTGAGCCGTGACGTTCTGCAGGAGGTCCGTGGCCCGACTCACGGCGGTCCGCAGGTGGTCTTCCAGCGCGACGGAGAGCTCGTCTCTGACAAGCGCGTCCGCGACTCCATCTCGGATTGCCGAGGCCTGAGAACCGAGCGAGTTGATTGCGGTCAGGAGCTTCCAGTTGTTGCCATGTTCGAGTGCCTGGGCGACCGACTCCGCCGACTTGATAGCCCGGCCGAGCGCCGGATCGCTGGTAGGAACGCTGAGTTCAGCGATCTGGCGAACTGCCTCGTTGTCGTCTGAGCCGGTGACCATGAGTTCGACGAGTTGGGCGGCGAGCTGCGCGGTACGCATTCGATCGCAATCATCGGACTGCCCGAATGCGGCAAGCTTGGCGGGAAGGGCATTCAGGACCCGCTGGGGGCCGTCGCGATGCTCCGATGCGACGGTACGCACAGCCTTGATGGCCGAAGCCACGTTCGATGCGTTCAGGAGAGGGCTCGCAGGCACACCGAAGATTGCGTTGATCCGCGGTGCGGCGGCTTGCCAATCCTCTTCAGAGGGGAGCTCCTGCGTTCGCAGTTCCACGGCCGGATCGAGCTTCCCGATCTTGATCTCGAGGGGAAGACCGGCACGGATGGGGGTCCGATTGTCCTGGAGCGCGTAGGTCAGGATCACCAGACTGGCGACGTCGTCGTCCAGCCCGCGCGACTTGGGCGTGTCCATCCAGTTGATCAGGCGCTCCACGGTCACAGGGATTCCGGGCTCCTGTTGAATCATCCGTTGGAAGAGCGACCGCCATTCCGCGCGCATCACAAGGTGAGCGTCCCCTGTGGTTGCGATGTCCAAGGCGGGCAAAATCTTCTGAACGGCCTTCCGATCTGGGCCCGGGACTTCGACGCGGCCGTCCTTGGTGCCAATCGCGCGGCGGACATGCTCCAGGCACTTGGTGAGCTCACCGCGGGTGACGGGCGAGGATCCGAAATCGGGGTGTGAAGGGTACTGGTGGGCCAGGACCTGAACGGCGATCTCCTCGAACGCATCCGTCAGCGACGGCTTCGTGGGGGGCCGGACATCAAGCGTGGGGTCGAGGGTGGGGAACTGGTCGGACAACGCACCGTCCGCCGAGACCCACTGCGGCTCGGGGTTCTCCAGACCGTAGGCCTGACGAAGGATCCCCATCATGTGGCGCCGAAGGGACTGCTGCTGGTTCTTAAGCAGCGTCTCGGCCTGCTGGCGGTCCGGGGCAGACAGATGCTTGGTGACCGACTCCAGGCGATCACCGCTCAGGAGGTAGTCGAGAATGACCAGGCGTCCCAGGCGCTCCTGGCCTTCCTGCGTCAGGAAGCGGGGCAGCCAAGCTACCGTGGGCGTCGCGTCGAGCGTCTCGCGGAGGCTCTGGATGCGAGCGAAGTCGTCCGCGGGGCCGTGTCCTGCGTCATCAAAGGGGAAGTCGATGATCAGGGTCGGCCGGTTGTCCTGCGCACGGAACTGGCTGTCTGGGATCTCGGCGCTGTCGCGGACGTTGCCAAAGCGCACGTCCACCGTCCGACGCGACCCCCGCCAAATCAGCTGACGGCTGACGGCATACAGAGAGGGATCGTCTTTGATTTCGAGTGCCTCGAAGATGAGTCCTCGAATCTTACTCTTCCTTGCACCAGCGTTGTCGACGTGCTTGGCCTGGTCCAGGATTGCCTGCGTGTCCACGCCGGTCAGCTGCAGGGAGACGACCGGGTCCAGATCGTCACCAGTGATCCGAAGTTCCGGAATCTCGGGGGCCCAGCGCTGGAGCGTCGCAAGAACCGACTGCGCCTCGCCACCTGGAATCGGCGACTTGATCGAGCCGTGGTTGAGGTCGGCGAGGCGCCGGACGGTCAGCCCCTTGAGGGGGTCACGTCGGGCACCAGAGAGGCGAGAATCAGGGTCTTGAGGAGACGATCTCCGGTACGCGCGATATGCCGTGCGGGGAGCGCATCGAGTTCTCCCTCAGCCAGCCCGTGCTCGGCTTCAAGCATGGGGCGAAGCTTGTGGGCGCAGAGTGTGCGAGCGCTCTGGAAGTGACGCTTGAGCTGATCCGAGAACGGCTCTTCACCTTCCCGGATGACGTCGTAGAGGTCCCCGATCGGGACCAAGTCCCCGACCTCCAGTTCAGAGCCCTTGTCGGCAAGCAACTGCGCGAGCAGGCGGAGGGCGGTTCGTTCTCTTTGCAGGTACGCTGACACCGCAACCAAGGTGTCGATCATGGCAGGCGAGAAGGGATACACGCTGCGGAAGGCCTTCCGGTCGGCGTCGGAGGTCATCAACGTGTCCAGCGCATTTCCAGCCTTCGAGGCCATCGTATCGAATGCAGCGTCGAGCTGACCCTTGGCACCGGCGTCCTTGGGGCGCAGGAGCCGCTTCTCGACGATCGCCCGAAGGTTGGTGTCGGCCAGTCGGATCTCGTCGAAGCGCCCCTCCCACCACTGCAGGCTGTCGCCAAAGTTGAGCTGGTCCGCACCGGGCACACCGTCACCCAGGAAATCGCGGAGGTCGCGCTGCCGGGCGATCAGAGAGGCGATGGGTGTGGGTCGGTCCGCATCCGAGGCTTCTACGAGCTTGGCGATCTTCTGCCCTTCGGCCTGAACGAAGTTCTGATCCTGCATGCGGCTCGCGAACCAGAGGATCAGCTCATCCAGTAAGAGCACCATGCCGTCGTAGCCCAGGCTCTTTGCGTGCTGACTGATCGCGTTCAGACCCTTCTCGAACTCGACGTAGCCCAATCCAGAAGCCGCGGCCTGATCTTTCAGGGCCGAGGCGTAGGCGTCGATGTAGTCACTGACGAGCGCCCGGCTCTCTCCGCTATCGGCAGGTGCGCCAAGCGCGGCATCAAAGCGTTCCGCCGTCCACCCTGCCGCCAGATCTCCGAAGCCCTCATCGTCCTCCGCCGTGCCCAGTCCCTCGAAGAACTTTTCGTCCCCCATTAGGGCCCGGTTCTTCTTTGCGTCCTCAAGAATCCGGTCGCCGATATAGACAGACGGGGTCGGCGCATCAGGATGGAGCTTGCGCACATGATCCACGTAGCCACCGAGGATCCCGGCCTCCATCGAGGCTTTGCCCACCATGTGGTAGGGCACGAGCAGGAACTTCTTGCCCTTCAGCTTGTCGTCGAACTCAGCGATGACCGAAGCCAGTTCGGGCTTGGAGCGAACCTCGGGATTCCCCTGCAGCAGCAGGTGCAGGATCGCCATGAAGTGCGACTTACCGGAACCGAAGCTCCCATGCAGGTAGGCGCCCTTGCTCGTCTTCCCCTCAATCGTGGACACGATCAGGCTCAGTGCCTGGCGAAAACAGTCGACCAACTGGTCCGTGACGACATAGTTGTCGATCACAGCCTCAGGATTGTCGATACCGTCCGCGAGGGAGATAACGAAGTCGGACTTGTGTACCGACTCGGGGATGTGGATCAGGTCCTTGAGTAGCATGTCAGCTGAGCTTGGGGTCAGGGAGTCCAGTCGCGGAGGTCATCACGAGACAGGCCAAGTGCGGCGGCCTGGGTCTCGACAAAGCTGGTAAAGAAGTCGCCCATGCGCTGGCCGAATTCAGGATCGAGGTCATTGTGCCACTGCTTGAGCCAGGGCAACAGCTCTTCGAGTCCGGCGAGGAGTGCGGTGAGCTCCGGTTTCTCGCCTCCCTCACTCTGGCGGGTACCGAAGTGACCTGCGAGTGCACGCGCTCGCTCCAGGTGGTTCCACCCTGCCCATCCGAGGACGGGGGAGCTGTCGGAGCCGATGCGAGTGTCAGGGTAGGAGATAAAGCGCTCCTGGGGCACATCGAGCTTCCCGCGCAGCTTGTACCAGGTGGTAGACGCGAAGTCCGACCCACGGTACTTGGGTGGGACCGGGATGCTGTTGAGGCCCTCGGACTTCTTGAGGAGATTGGCGTCGACTTCGGTCAGGAATTTCGGGTGATCGGGGTCGAGTTGAGTGCGGGCATCGATCTCGTCCTCGCGACGCTGCATTTCCCAGACCTTCTCCCACTCCTTGCGGCGGCGCATGCCTGAGTCCTTGAAGCGATAAGGCGCTGCGAAGGGAACGGCTTGGTCCGTGGCGAGCTGGGTAACGAGGTCAGTGAGCTCGAAGTCCGCGCGGCCCTGGTATAGCGCAGCGGCGGTCATGAAGTCGGTGTTGCGGCGTAGGCGATCGGCGAGTCGTGCCGCGGTCTGGAGGGTGTGGTCGCTCCAGAGTTCTTCAGCCTCCATTCGGTCGAGCAGCCAGCGCAGGAGTGCCTGTTCTTCAAGATCCTCCCATGTATCCCAATTCCAGCGGCGTTTGTGTTCCGGCCGCTCGAGGAGGCGGATGGAACGGTCCGCTTTTATCAGCGCGATGCGTCTCTCGACGGTCTCGCAATACTCAGGCGACCAATGCGGCGGGAGCTCGGTGATCGGGGTGGAGTCATGACGCTCGAACCAGGTCGATTCGACATCGCCGCTGGCCATGTCCCGAGCAAGAACGATCTCGAAGGCACGTTCGCCCTTCTGGAGTAGTGGTACGGAATTCCGAGTCGCACGGAGGTCGTCGTCGTTGAGGCCATAAAGGTGGTAGCATTGCCAGTCGAGCTCCTCTTGGAGGGCGACCATCTGGGCGCGTAGGGCTTCTGCCTGGGTCCGGGCTTCATCGAGTCGCGCGCGGGTGGGCGCGGCGGACTCGACGACGGCGTCCGGGAGGACCTCGGCGAGTTGTTGGGCGAGCAGGTCGAGATCGCGGGCAAGGTCGAGCGGGGTGCCGGCAGGGATCGGGAACTGCTTGAGCTTGGTGCCGTCGAACTCCAGGAACTCCTCCCACTCGGCCCTGCTTTCCTGCCCCACGCCACCCTGACCTTTTCCATGAAATACCTGCTTCATCCAAAACCCGGCAGTGGAGCTGTTGAGGAGGCCGAGGAGGCGGAGGTGGTCGGTTTCGGTGGCGTCGTCGGGGAGCTTGATCACGGGGGCGGACTGCTTGAAGACCTTTCCGCCGCGGTCGAGCACGAAGTGGTTGTGGGTCGCGACGAAGGCGAAGGTGATGGAGAGGGGGGTCCGGAGTTTGTCTGTGTAGTGTTCTAGATGAACCCACCACGGGC
>JBDNHE010000251.1:0-12596 GCA_041688945.1 Gemmatimonadota bacterium
CGCAGACGATCCGTAGTTGGTCGGGATTGTTTGTGTCCGGCTGCATCGAGAAGCTTTCGGGCTTGAAGCCCGTGCCGCACCACGGACACGCTTCGAGCGGAATCGGCGCGGGGTTGCGATCTGGGTTCGCTTGAAAGCGGGACACCTTTGAGCGTGCGGTGTCGGATCGACCGTCTCCCTTCCTTCCAAGCTTGTTGGGTGTGGAGCCCTTACCGACCCAGAGGCCGATCTCGAAGGGCCACACGCCGTAGCGGTCCGGATCGGCCTGGCGCTCGAGCTCAAGCGAGCAGACGAGACCAGACGCTCGCGCGAGTTGGTCGAGCGTGAGCAGGCGGAGCGTGTATCGCATGATCACGCTGACGCCCGCACCGCAGCGCCCCTCACTCCCCGGGTTTCGCAGGCGGCGGAGCACCATGGTGAATGCGGCTAGCCCGAGGTATGCCTCGGTCTTGCCGCCGCCGGTGGGGAAGTAGAGCAGGTCGACGGTCTGGCGCGATGCATCCGTCGGATCGGCGATTCCCGGGAGATTCAGCAGGATGAAGGCGAGCTGGAAGGCACGCCATTCGGGGTCCTCAATCTTCAGGCGCGTGCGAAGGGCCCGCGCGACAGCTCGGTTAGCCATCCGAAACGCATCGAGCGCATCCGCGTCATCGTCCAGCACATCAATGCCACGCTCCATCCGGTCGGCGGCCAGCGCGGCGCGGCGCAGGAGCTCTGTGGCCGTCTCTCGACGCTTCTCGCGGGGTATCGAACTGACGGCTTTGGTCTGGACTTCGATCCAGTCCCGGTACCGGTCGACGAGGGGCATTAGGGTCCGGCGTGCGGTACCCCCATCCAATAGAGCACCGAGCTGATCCATCCCGAGCTCCACCCCCTTAATCTTCGCGGTCTCGGTCCATTCAACCTCGGAACTCGGGAGCCAGGTCGTGCGGACGAGCTGACAGCCGTGCTCCGCTGAGTCCCAGGTGGCGGACACGCCGTGCCCCGTCGCGAACTCGGGTGTGTCGGCGTAGTGAAGATCTGCGACGCGATCCTCCCACGTGCTTCCATCAGCCGATCGAAGGTCTGGACGGGGCACGAAGCCCTGCGCGCTCCGCACCTCGAGCTCAGCCTGGAAGGCGATCGCTACGTCGCGATCCTTGCTACTCGCCGGGCGCCGGTTGTTCACGAGAAAGACGGATACGGATCGCGTACCATCTGGAAGTAGCCCGTGATCGGCGTCCGAAATCACCCGCACGGTCGCGAGGATCTGCAGGCCACCCGATCCGGGCACGTCGTACTCGTCTGTGAACGCTATCCGGTCTAACGGGACAGATACGGCCTGCTCCTGCGGGGACCGCGCCCAGGCCTCGAGGTCGTCTCCGTCCTCCCGCGCCACATCCACGCGCGCGTAGTCTCCCCAGCGCACAGTGACGTCGAGCTTGCTCTCCTCCGGAGCCACGAGAAAGCTGAGCCCCATGGATGACGGAAAGAATCCGCGCCGCGCCGCTTTGTCGTCCTCGTCCGACTCTTCGCTGACCCCCGCCGCCTCTGGGAGTACGTCGAGCACCTCATCGGAGTCCTCGTCTCCACGATCCTCCGCCTCAGTCTTCGAGGGAATCAAGAAGCCGGTCAGGTACCAGTTCGAGGGGCGCTTCCACCCGGGAAGCTGCTCTTCGGCCAAGGCGTCATCCGGCCCGGGTCCCACCAGGTCGAGTCGGAGGGCTTCGTGGAGCTGAGTGCGAACGTCGGCGGAGGTCGTCATTCGTCGAAGAGCGGGAGGTTTTCGGATTCGTCAGGCTGTGCTAACGACGGGGGCTCGGCTGCACTGTCCCGGGAGGTCACCCCCAGCTGCTCCTCCTGGGCCCGCTTCTCGTTCAACTCCAGAAGCCGCGCGAGCACTTCGTCGTGGACCTCGTCGGGCCAGCGATACCGGTACGGCTTCTTCTTCCGCGGATTCCAGTTCTCCTCGTCGATCTCGTAGTCGAGGAGGAACTCACAGTCCGTGGGGATATCGGTCCAGCCGTAGGCGTTGAGGACTGCCCGGTCCATTTCGGCATGGAGTTCGCGGAGGCGGACGATCACGGGGTCACTCTCGTTCGAGTCGTGGAAGCGGTTGTAGGTATGGGTCAGGCCTTGGTCGTTTCGGACCATCAAGTCGGCGCGGTAGTCATGGTAGCGCTGGCCCACAGATTCCAGGTCATCGCGAGCGGTCCAAGCGTGCGGGAACGGGAAGGTCTCGAAGACGTCTGTCGGGGTGTAGCGGAGATCGTCCTTCATCGATGAGCCAAAGAAGCGCGCCCAGAGCTCGTGGGGGCGGGACTGGAGGGATGCGAAGGCTGCGAAGGAGTCCTCAGCCACCACCGCGAGCGTGTTTGCGAACACCGGTCCCGTTGGCACCCACGCAAACGCATGGTGCTGACTGACGTACGATGTCAGAAGACAAGATTTCTGCTTGGCGAGTGACGAATACATATCTGTTGCGCGGTGGTAGTGCTGCCACCACACAGCTGATCGCCGCGCGTGGGATGAGCGGCTCTTTTGCGCTGATTGGAGCCGCGAAGGCTTGACGCGGATCTCAAGCAACTCCATCAAGCCCGGCCACTTTGCTCGTGCGTCACTCTCACTAGGGCCTCCGAGGTCGATGACAAAACGGTGAGCGGAGTGAGTTGGGTTTGTATTGATCTCAGCCCCACCGATATACGGCTTGATTACCTGCTGGCGAGTGGGTCTGTCGGCGAGGAGTCGCTCCATGTCGCTTATCGGGCTCGCGACGCCCTTGGAGTCGGTGTCGTCGAATGTGAAGCCCATACCCAAGGTGCTGGAACCTTGGAAACAGAGGCCATCGTTCTCGACCAGAGAGGAAGGATCGGTGTCGCGGCCCCGGTGAAAGAGGAAGGCCGAAATGCGAGCCACTTCCCGGCCGTCTAGGAGCCTTGGACTCCAGCACTCTCCACGTCGAAGGTGGACGATACTAACGATGACTGCTGCCGCGCCCGGCCAGCGAACACGGCGCCTCGCGCAATAAATGCAGCCGCCATGTCCGAGAATCCACTCGAGCCCGCTCTCCCTGGTATCACCTTGAGCGACCGAGTTGGTGGCGATGAGGCCGCTTGTGCCAGCTAGGCGAAGGAGCCCGAAGGACCGCCGGAAGAAGTGAGCTACGGTATCGCATTTCCCCGAAGTGCCCGGGTGCAATGTGCGAAGCCAAGTCGTGTATTCTGAGATGTTCGAAGAAGCCACTGAGATGTGCCCGCCAAAGGGCGGATTCCCAACGAACCCATCAAACCCCCCATTCTCGCGCTCGAACACCTCCGGGAACTCTACCTCCCAATGAAACGGTACCAAGGGGCGGTCATCGCCGCGAAGTGCTTGCAGCCGGCTGCGATGCTGGCTGGCGCTTTCGTTCATGACCTGTGCGGCGTAGATCCCGCGTTGCTCCTCCTTTCTAGAGGTGGTTGAACCCTCGAAGAAGGCACTGATGATCAGATCGCCGTACAGACGAACCTCTTCAAGTTCGTGGTCAGCCTCGTCCCACAGGTCCCGCAGCTCCCAGTCGGGAACGTCATCTCCGGCCATCCGGATCTGCTCCCGTAGCTCCGCCACACGGTCGAGGTGGTCCTTCACCTGCATAACCTCGAGTTCGGCTTGGAACTCGGACTTCTTTGGCTCCCAGTGGAACCGTTCGATCTGATTTCGAGAGAGCCCGACAAGCGAATCCCCGTGTCGCAGGGCGTGGTCAAGGAAGGTGAATGCATGGTCCCGTGCCAGCGTCACCAGCCAGAGCGACACCTTGGCGAGGTCCACGGCCACCGGGTTTCGGTCCACGCCGTAGATGCACCGCTGAGCCACGCGCCGCCGCGCGTACACGACCTCGTCTTCATCGGGCGGAAGCTCCGGAACGCCCCCGTGCGCCTTCCACGCATTGAGAAGGGCATCCCCGAGCTGTCGGCAGGCCTCGACGAGGAACGCGCCTGAGCCCATCGCGGGGTCGCAGATCTTGAGCTCCATGATCTGCTCAGGGGTCGGCGGGCCGTCCTCGGCAAGGTCCGCAAGGAGTGGCTCCAAGGTCTTCCGGACGATGGGTTCGGTTAGCGAGCGGGGGGTATAGTGGGAGCCGGACTTCCGACGCTCCTCACTCGGCTGAAGGACCAGCGCGCCGGGGGGAACGAGATCAGGCGTCGCAGCCTCGTCCACGATAGGGCGCAGGGCCGCATGCAGGCCTTCGATCGATTCCGCATCCTTAAGGTCGGAGCTGACCGAGCGCGATGCCTTCCGATCGGTACGGTCCTGCAGCCACTTCTTGCGCTTGCCGGAGTCGACGTTGAGCAACGCATCGAGATCCACTGTCGTAGGGGCACCCCCACGGGTCTTTCCCTTGATTGCGAGGGATCGACCGGCCGCCGTCTCGAGCCGGAATCCCATCATCGTCTCATAAACGGATCCGATCTGCTCGACGTCCAGCGCCCGGTAGGAGATGCGCTCGCCGTCGAGGATGAGGAGCTTCTCGAGTGCCCTGTACACTGTCCCGTCCGGGATGAGCGGAGGAGCGAGCCGATGGCCGACCTGGCGGCTACCGCCCGACGGCCGTCCCTCCAGAAAGGGAAACCGGTCGGGATCAAAGAGCACGCCGTGGCGCCGGGGCAGTGTCTCGGTGCCGAGGTCACCTCCGTCGTAGATGAGTCGAAAAAGTCCAACGAGCTGCGCCCAGGCGCCATACCGCTGATCCATCGTGTCAGGATACAACGCCGCGTCCTCGCGAAGGCGCTCGTGTAGTCCGGCGAGTCCGTAGTATCGCTGCCAGGTCTCTGACGTGGGCAGCATGCCCCGCTCCTCTGCATACAGAAGAAAGACCATCCGGAGCAGCACTGTGAGCACACCTCGATACACCTGGTCCGGATCCTCTGAGAGCACGTCACGAAGGAGCGTTCCTTTGGATTGATCGTGCGCGGCCTGGAGTCCGCGAACGAACTCGTAGAGTGCGTGGAGGACCTGTTCGGCGAGCTGTTCGCTGACCTCATTCTGGAATTGTCGGCTAGACCGGAGAAGAGCCGCGAGGCGCTGGTCCTCGGGGAGACTCAGAAGGCGGGACTCGCTGAGCAGCAGACGCATGGCGGCACAGATCGGACGGCCTGCCGTCTGCGCCATTTCGTTGACTCGGAAGTCGAGCCAGCCCGAGCTCTCGCCGCGCGGGGCGGAGATCAGACGAATGGCGGTACCGTTGAACAGAAGTCCGGCAGCGACGCCTGTCTGGCGGAGCAGTCGCTCCATCCTGCCGTGTGCGGAGGCTTCCAGCGTGCTGCCCGACGGGGACCGCTCGGCGTCGAAGCTCGTACCCGTCGGGAGCACCTGCACGAGCAGCTGCCAGGGGAGGGCCTCGTCCCCCGGGGACCGCTCACGCACCGCGAAGTCGGGCCGGAGCGTCTCTCCGAAGTCCGTTAGGTGAACGACGAGTTCGTCCGGAATGGGCGCCTCATCCGTGCCAGCGTATCCTTTGGGGGAGAACGACCAGTTCAGCACTTCGCGAGCGAAAGACCCAAAGTCCGCGAGCACGTGGATCGTGCCGTCCGCGGTTTCGCGCTCCTCGGCGACGTTAAGCAAGCGCCGCTGTCCATCCCGGTCGTACTCGTGGAGGATGGCGCCCGCACGAACCAGCGCGGGCGGGGACACGACGAGACCCGTCGGGCGCACGAAGCCGAGCCACTCGAGATGGGCTTCGATCTCCGGTGCCTTCTTCCTGCTGGCGGCCATCAGTTGCTCTCCGGCCACAGGTAGACCAGCCCCACGGGCTCTATTCGGTGAGCGCGTACCCTATAGAACTCTCGGATCCGATCGGGCTCCGAGCCAAGGTCCCGGTCAAATTCCTCGAGGCGCGACGTCCAGGAACGCATGTCGCTTCGGAGTTGCCTCTGCTCCTCGTTCTGGAAGCCCAGTGAAAACTGGTCGAAGTCCTTCTCCCTGCGCCTCAGCTCCTCCTCGACGCGGTCTCGTTGTCTTGTGAGGATCCCCTTGAGCTCACTAGCCTCGCGCTGACCGCGTTCGCGAAGGCGCTCCGTCGCGCGCTCGGCGATATCGAGTCCGCGTGGTTCCAGCTGCGGGAGCAGCTCCGCGATGTCACGTGGTGCCGCAGCGATCAGTCGCTGCTGAACCGTGGCGCCGATGTCATCACGACGTTGTCTCAGGGCGTCATCGAGGAGCGCGAGTGTTTTTTCCTCCGTTTCACGGGCGTACGGAGTCAGTATGTCCTCACGGCGCTCGGGATCGACCCACCGGGCAGTGAGGGGGATGATCTCCTCGTGGAGCCGCTCTGCCCCCGATCCGTACAGAGACAGCCGTCCGAGGAGGATGACACGGGGGACGGAGTCCGCGGACTGCGCGAGACACGCGCGTGACAAGTCATGATGGATGAAGCCCTGCGACCGGAAACGGGCGAGCAGGCGCTGTGCGACCCTCTGCTCCAGGTGGAGGTGGACCACCTCGTCCGTGAGTACGCCGGCATCCTCAAAGATCACTGGTCGGATCGGGGCCTCCTTCCTCCACTCGGCGAGCTTCTGCTTCCGCCCCCGGGGGGCACGGAGGGTATCGAGTGTGGCCGCCCAACTCGGATCTGTTTCCGCCCGTCGATCTAGAGGAGGGAAGCGCCAGACCTCCCGCCCGTCCTCGTCCGTGCTCCGCTCCAGCGGATCCGATCCGAGAATCCGGAGGCTGCATGACAGCGCGTCTCGGAACGGCTGTTCGGCGTACGCGGTCCACTCGCGGGATCGTTGAAGCAGCGTCTGGCACCGCTCGATCTGCTCCTTCAGTTCGGTGCGTCGGTCCCGAGCTGACTCGAACTCCTCTTCGACCGTAGCTCGTACGTCCTTATCAAGGTCGGCGGACTCGATCTCGGAGGCGAGTCGCTCGGCGTCTTGATGGCGGATTCCCGCGCCCATTCGCTTCTCGATGTCCGCGTCGATGACCTTCGAGAGGCTGCCCAACTCCTGCTTGATCGTTTCAGTCTTCCGGACCAGGACCTCAAGGACCCGATCTTCCGCCCGCTGCGGAAGAACGAAGTAGTGGCACCGGACCTCGTCGGATGGCTGGAGCTTTCGGTCGATCCGACCATTCCGCTGTTCGATCCGGCCTGGATTCCACGGTAGATCGAAGTGGAAGAGATCGGCACAATGAGCCTGGAAGTTCAGACCTTCACGGGCGGCGTCGGTCGCAATCAGGATGCGAAGCGGCTCCGACTCGGGATCGGCATTGAATCGGCGTTGGATCTCCTTGCGATCGGGGCCCGCGACTTGGCCGTCGATCAGGGCGATACGGCGCTGTGGCTGCGTTGTCGAGGCAATCGCGCGCTCAAGCATCCGATGGAGGTAGCGCTTCGTGTCCACGCTCTCCGTGAAGATGATTGCCCGCCGCGTATTCCACTCCACGGGCTCATCCGCGGATACTCCGAATTCCGGAAGGTCCGCGCACATATTCGTTCGGATCCATCGCACGAGCATGCGGATGCGGGCATCCGGCTCGTGGCGGGCCTTCTCGGCGACGTCCCCCATCCGATCCAGTAACTCTTGCTCCTTATCGAAGAGCTCGCGCGCCGGGTCAGTGCGCAGGGAGTCCGCTTCGGTAGCTTCCGTCGCCGCTTCGAACTGTGCCTCGACGGCCTTCTGCAGTTCTTCGTCCGGCCACTCGGAACGATCGTCGTCTGGCCCCGGGGCGCCGGCGATCAAGTCGGTCTCGACCAACGGACTCTGGTCGGCTGAATCGGCTTTGCGTGACTCATTCCAGCGGCGAAGGACGGTCTCGCGATGGACCTTAAGCGTCCTCGCAAACGCGTCTATGGAGGAGAGCAGCCGCTGCTGAAGGCCGACCACAAGGAGTCCCGCTGTCGCTCTCGTCGCGTTCGACGTGTCCGCGAACCGTTCCTCGCGTGTCGAGCGGTACTCATCCAGGAGGCGGGAGAGCACGAGCTCCGGCGCGTCCTCGGGCAGGTCGTCGATGCTGACGCGTACAACACGCCGCTTCGGGAATCCACCCTGCACCGATCGGATGTCTTCCTTGAGGCGACGTACCATGACGTCGTCGAGTGCCTTCTTCCCCCTGACCTTCACACCGCGAGTGAACCGGTAGGGGTCAAGCAGCTCGAGTAGCGTTGAGAAGCTGTTGGAATGCCCGTTGTGTGGCGTCGCCGATAGGAAGAGTCGGTGTTCGAACCGCTTCGCGAGATCCCGGATCGCCCGGGTGAACTTCGACTCGATCCCGTACTTGCCGCCGCTGGACGGCGCAGCGTGGTGCGCCTCATCCAGAATCAGCAGCGAGCCGGGCTGCATCGTCCCGAGCCATTCCCTCATCGGATCCATGTAGGTCGGATCGATCAGCAGCGCATGGGAAATCAGGAACCGGCTGTGCGTGCGCCACGGGTTCACACCGAACCCCCGCTCCCGCCTCATCCGGGACAGGTACGCTCGGTCGAGGATCTCAAACATCAGACCGAAGCGCTCCTCCATCTCGCCCTGCCACTGCTCCAGTACGGAGGGTGGGGCTGCGACGACGATGTTCTTCACCTTTCTGCGCAGCAGAAGCTCGCGTGCGATCAGACCCGCCTCGATCGTTTTCCCAAGTCCCGTATCGTCCGCGATGAAGAGGTTCACGCGTGGCAGCTGGAGCGCCTTTCGAAGCGGTTCCATCTGGTACGCGTCGATCTTGATCCCGGCGCGGAATGGTGCTTGGAAGAGGTTCGGGTCGGTTGCGGTGACGCAGTTCCAGCGGAGCGTGTGGAGGAACGCCGCGAAGTAGTCGGGCGGATCGAACCCCTCCTCGCCCAGCCGCTCCCACCCCTCGTCCTCGATGATGCGCCGGTCGGGCTCGTAGTCCCAGAACACCTCGAGCGCCTGGCCCTGGTTGTCGTCGTCGGCGCAGGAGAGAGCGACGACCGGGCTGGCGGCTTCTCCCGTGGGCACGCGGACTTCGTCGACCAGCCAGCGACGGGCGCGGACCTGCACGAGTTCGCCGGGGGAGGGGAGGCGGGTGGGGAGGGGGCTGGCGGTCACGAGGTGGCGTCCACTGAAGGATTGACCGTGGCGGAGTCGAGCCGAGTAACAAGATACGAGACGAGGCTGAGGATGTTCAGACAATCCACTTCGGAGAAGAGGGCCGGAACCGCGGAATCCATCGGCTCGTGAAGTATGGGATTCCTGAATCCCCTCATCACCCCTCGGGAAAGATGACCCTGTCCGTCTTGAATATTCCTCTCAGACTCGGTCGACATGGCGTTGAGCTGGATCTTGGGGGAGCCAACGCTAGGGATGCCGAACACATCGTTGACGAGTTCGTAGGCATCCGAGGTCAAGCCGGTCATGTGGCGCAATATCTCCGCGAAAATCTTCACACCCTCGCTCGCCGCGTGCCCGTATTGCTTCTTTTCGTAGTAGCTACGAACGCGGTCGCGGACCTTGAGATGGAGGTGGCGCCAGTGCAGCATCGGATACTCGGGAACAAGTGCGTGGAGGGCCTCTACCACCGTGCCGAAGTGCTCGAGGGCATCCTCACCGCCGAGACTGGTGATGATCGTCTCGGTATTCGTCCGGACTTCGCCTGACATCGTATCCAGCCACGCGTTGGCATCGATGCCGGTCTTTTCCTTGAAATCCGTCGTCTTCTTCTCCTTCCGTCGCTGCCGCCACTCGCCCGCCACCTTGGTGACGAGAGATGACAGTTGCTCCCGCAGCTCAACCATTCTGGGGTGCTCCCAGTTCAGAGACTGCCGGTTGGTGGCGATGACGTCCTCATCCAGCTCGTCGATGAAGTCGACCGAGATGTGGCCGGTCAGGTACTGGTAGAAGTGGGACGACGTGCTGGACGTGAAGTATTCCGGAGCGTTCACGAGCTTTTTGCGAGAAAAGAGGGTCACGCCTCTGAGCCCCGACGACGGCGGGATCGGCGTTTTAGCGGTCATGAGCTTTCCCGAAAGCCCGTCTGTGAGACGCTGGTCCATGCCCAACTCATGGTCTTCGGAAAAATCCCATTCAAACTCGATGTCGAGGGTTCCATAGCGCCGTTGGCGATCAACGTTCAGACGCTCCCCGGACGGCGACCTAAGGGAGATATGGAAGTCATCGTCTACGATGAAGATCCGCGAAAGACTGTTCGCGAGCGCTTCCGCGTCGAAGGGAGACTTCCGCTTGAGGCCGCTGAGCGTCACCCGGGTGCCAGAAGGCTCCGTGCAGGAGCCGTCCACCACCTCGGGCTTCGGTTTGTAAGTGTTCTTAGAGTCGATCAAATCGACCCAGTTGAGTGAGAGGACGTTCTGAAGCCCGTCCTTCCGCGTGTCCACCTTGATCGTGGTCGCCAGGCCGAAGAGAGCGAGCTTTCCGAGCCCCTTCTTCCCGATTGGCAAGCGTCCGAATCGAGGCGTGGGATCTCCATCCCCATCATCCCTGCGATTCCTCCCGATCACCAAGAACTTCTCGTTGATCTCATCGTGAGCTAGCCCGTGTCCATCATCCGAAACGACGATGCTCGACGGGTTGTCACCATCCTGCTCCAGCTGGATCTCGACACGGGAGGCATCAGCATCGTACGCATTCGCAACGATCTCTGCGATCGCAGGCGGCAGAGTCGAGTACATGCGAACCCCAAGGTGCTGAATCGTTCGGGGATCGAATCGCATCTCAAAGGGAGAGTTTGAGCTCATCAGATTCCTCGAATCGCGGAAGCGTGACTGGAGATGAAGGCCGGGGGTAGGGCGTTTCCAATCATCCTCGCGATCTTCACCTTCCCAATTTCAACCGGGAACGCGTATGTCTGCGGGAACGACTGGAGCAGTGCAGCCTCACGAAGCGTTACCGAACGATCCTGCTCGGGATGTAGGAAGCGTCCCTTCGAGGGATTGAAGCAGCCAGTTGTGATGGTCGGCGCGGACTGATCCCAGGCCATTCTTCCGTAGACATCCTTGAATCCGTCGGTTGCCTTGTGGCAGTCCAGAACGAGCGAGGGTGGCAAAGACTCCCGCCCACCTCCGTCGTGGGGGATCTTCCGAATCCGCTTCAAGACTGAGGCGGACCGCCTTTCTGGGAGGTCGTGGAGTGGGTCCCCACTGTCGCCAGCCGGACCAAGGTGCGAGATAGCATCCCGGACAGTCCTCATCGACAGTGAAGGGCTGCCAAACACAGGCGTCCCGACCCGGCTGCCAACGACGACGGCGCGTCGTCGGCGTTGCGGCACTCCGTACGATGCAACATCGAGGACCTTCGACGAGACCTCGTAGCCGTCGGCCACAAGCGCCTCGGAGAAGTCCTCGAAGCGTTGGTCCTCGAGTAGAGAAGGCACGTTCTCCAGCATCACCACCTTGGGACGCATCTCCAGTACCAGCCGCTGGAACTCGTAAATAAGGTCGTTGCGCGCATCCGGAACATGCCCTCGTCGGTTCTTGGTGCGGAGCCGTGAGAAGCCCTGACAGGGGGGGCACCCGCCCAAGAGGTCGAGTTCACCTTTCCGCAGCCCAAGATCCTTCAGAATCCTCTTCGCCGAGATGGCCTGGACGTCCTCCTCCCAGATCTGCACGTCCGGATGGTTTGCCCTGAAGACCTGTGCCGCCGAGGAGTCAATCTCAATCGCCCCGACTACCCGAAATCCCGCTTCTCGGAGGCCCTGGGTCATTCCTCCACAACCAGCAAAGCAGTCTAGAGCGAGAGGCTCCGCTGAGATCTGATTGAGGCCGGTCCCGTTTCGGTGTGGTGCTGCCATTACACGCCCAGCACCGGCATCCCTCGCTCAGCCTTGAAGTGGCCGATCTTCAGGACCGATTCGAGCCGCTCTCCGACAAGGGCGACGAGCTCCTGGTCGATCTCGACCGGGCGGGCCCGGGGCTGCTCGAGGGCGTCGTCGTCCATGTGTTGGGACCGGGTGGGAAGGGGGATGGGTCGGGCGGGGCCCGGCGGTCCGAGTATCCTGCGAGGGGAATGCAGCTTCCGCAACTGGGGGCGAGTGAGACGACCTCTGAGGCACTTCAGCGCACGATCCCCGGCCCGACACGTACACAGCCTGCCCGTGCGTAGCCTGCCGCCCTTGGCCCGTGATCGAATGATTCGGCAATCGACCCGCCGTCCCGCGCTCCTTCTCCCCGCGGCATTTCTCCTCGTACTCTCGAGTTGCTCGGATATCGAGGTCGCCTCTGGGCCCCAGCAATCCGGATCCTTCACGGTTTCGGTTGTGCCTTCGGAGTTCTCTGTCAGAAGGGGTGGGGTTGGGTCTGCAACGAAGCCGATCGGTCGGAGACGAGAATGGACGAGGGCGAGGATGAGGAGTCCGGCGGGTCGCAGGATGCAGGGTCCGGGGGGAGCGGACACCGCGGATGATCGATCTGGGTATCAGAGGTAGTAGTACGCTTTGTCGGCTTTTGCACTGATCGCGGCCCGACCTCGGCGCGCGAGGCAGGCGAACACGCGACGAACTTGACGGTGACGGGCCCGATGACAAGCTTTTAGGCACCACCCACAGGAGATGGACGATGCGTCAGGGAACACAGATGATCTGAGTGGAATTCCGATCGGGATTCCGAAATAGCGGTGCGAGAAGTCTTCCGGCTCCTCCAGTCCGGGGAGCGCAGGCATTCGCCCGTGCTCCCCTTCGTA
>JBDNHE010000252.1:0-3655 GCA_041688945.1 Gemmatimonadota bacterium
GCGCTGTCGCAGGGGCAGGTCGGTTGGGACTGGTTTGCTCTGCAACTCGACGATGGACGGGATCTCATGGTCTATCGCCTGCGCCGGGCCGATGGCAGCACCGACCCGATGAGCGAAGGGGTTCTGGTCGACTCCGATGGCGGCACCATTCATCTGGGGGCAGACGACTTCGGGATCGAAGGGCTGGCCGAGTGGGAGAGCCCGATCGATGGAGCTCGCTATCCCGCAGAGTGGCGGGTGACCGTCCCAGGGCAGGGCATCGACCTTGTGGTTGAGCCTGTCCTGCCGAACCAGGAATTGAATGTGACGGTCCGGTACTGGGAGGGCGCGGTCGACGTCCGCTCGGGTGCCGGAGCAGGCGGTCTGTCCGGGGTCGGCTACGTTGAACTCACCGGGTACGCCGGTTCCGACCCTCGCCGCCGCTGACGCCGATCGGTAGCTCACGGCCAACGCCGCACAACGGTAGTGTGGTCAGTCCCGCTTCAGTGCCGACATCCAGTCGGTGGCCGCCTGGATCTCGGTTGGATCGATCCAGTGCCCGATGTCGTAGTCGGCCTGGGTCACGTTGGCCTTGGCACGGGCCAGTCGCTCCCGGCCACGGACCGCCAGTTCAAAGGGGATGTTGGGATCGCGCCGGCCGTGGCCCCAGAAGATTGGCGGAAGGGCCGAACCGTCGGGCACCTCGTCGAACAGTGATGAATCGGCCAGGAATCCGGAGAAGTTCAGGACGCCGTCCAGGTGGTCTTTACGAGTAAGCGCGTAGGCCAGGCTCGTGGTGCCTCCCTGACTGAATCCTCCCATGAACCGTTGCCCCGGCGAAACCGGCAGGGCATGTGCCAACTGACCCATGAACCCCTCAAGCAGAGCCAGGCTGGCTTCAAGCGATTCGTCTTCCAGCCGGTCCTCCGAGTGGTATCGATACCAGGCCCAGCCGGGCCCGTATCCCCAGGGATGACCCGGGTGGGGCGCCTGAGGCGTCACCAGTACAAGATCTTCGGGGAGACGGGAACGGAGTGCCTGAAGGTCACCCCGATGGGAGCCGCGCCCATGCAGCAGGACGGCCATGGGGGATCCGTCCATGGACTTCGGTCCAAGGCTTACTTCGTACTGCAGCATGTTCAGGACTCCCCGGGTGACTTCACTCACGCCGAGTCCCCGACCGGGCTCAGCGCATTTTCGATTTCGTCTCGTTTCGGCTCCAGCCAATTCGGGAGCGATATGCGTTCCCCGAGTCGATCCACAGGCTCATCCACCGCAAAGCCCGGTCCATCGGTCGCGATCTCATGGAGCATGCCGTCCGGGCTCCTGAAGTAGACGCTGCGAAAGTAGCTGCGGTCAAGCACTTCGGACACCTCAAGATCCCTTGAGCGAAGGTGGTCCTGCCAGGCAAGCTGTTCCTCCTCATCCCGAGCACGGAAGGCGATATGGTGAGTCTGCCCGCTTCCGGGCCGAGTCATGTGGCTGGAGTTCGGCCAGCCGAACAGAGTCATGGACGAATGAGCGCCTACAGATTTCCCGTCATATCGGGCCCAGAACCAGTGCTCGGCGGTCGCGTCGTCCTGGTTGAGGGTCTTCTTGATAACCGGAAGCCCCAGCACATCGGCGTAGAAGTCATGGGCACGCGACAGGTCGTCGGTGATGCCTGTGATGTGATGGATGCCCTGCAACCGCATCTCGTCGGTGACCTCCGGGACCGGCTCAGGGTGCGTCGCAGCCAGTTCGACGGCGTTGCGTCCGTCTGGCAGGCGCTCAGCCGGAGGTTGAATCAAATCGCGACCCAGCGCCTCCATCGGTTCGTCGATGGCGTAGCCTGGACCCTGGGTCGCGATCTCGAGGATCTGCCCATCCGGGTCTGCGAAGTAGATCGAGGTGAAGTAGCCACGGTCGATCGGCCCCGAGACACTGACACCGGCATCGGTCAGGCGTCGCTTCCATTTGAGTTGAGCTGCCCGATCCGAAACACCAAGGGCCAGGTGGTGCACGCCACCCACACCCCAATGTCCGCGCCGGACATTCGACCACTCGAAAAAGGTCAGGATGGTTCCGGGCTGCCCGCCGTCATCTCCGAAGTAGAGGTGCCAGGCGCCCGGGTCATCGAAATTGACGGTCTTCTTGACCAGGCCGAGCCCGAGCAGCCCGCCGTAAAACGCCATGGTCCGTGCTGCGTTTGACGAGACCATCGTGATGTGATGAAAACCGAGAGTCTGCAGCTGTGCCATCCGATCACGATCCGCTGAGAAATAATTAGTTCAAGTTTAAATTAATTAGAAATGCGGGCGAGTTCCACCGCCTCGCGAATCGCCCGGTACCCCTCCACCAGGCGCGGACCCGGTCGGCCCATGAACGCTTCCGGGATGCAGACCACGCGATTGGCACGCACCGCTTCGACGGCCGCGAAAGCGGGGTTGTCATAGACCACATCGGGCCGGTATTTCGCGGGATTCACGCCACACCAGGAGATGGCGACAACATCAGGGCTCAGGGCGGCGACTTCTTCGTCCGGAATCGGTCGACTCTTCACCGGCTCGCCCCCGATCGGGTTTCGACCACCGGCCAATTCGATCAGCTCCGTAACCCATGAATGCTGCCCCGGCGAAATCACCGGCTTTGGCCACCACTGGACCAGGACGGTCGGTCGGGGCCGGCCCGACGCGGCGCCCAATGCGTCCTCCTGATCCCTGCCTGCGGTGCCAAGCTCGGCCGCTCCGGTCGAATCACCCGTATTGGGAGACTCAGACGGCAGTCCCATCTCCTGTCGCATCTCCCTCACCAGAGCCTCGCCCCGGTCAGCAACTCCCAGTCGACCGGCGATGTCACGAATGTCCCGAAACACGTCATCCAGGCTCACCGGCTCGGGCGCGATGAAGGGCAATCCGGCGGCCTTCAGCTTGTCCACGATCTTTTCGTGTCCCGGCACGGTAAGTGTCGCAAGGACCAGGTCGGGCTTGAGCGCGGCCACTCGCTCCACGTCGATGTCCAGATCGGGCCCGACCTTGGGGAGCGGTCCGACCAACTCCTCGGGGAAGTCCGAGTGATCGTCCACGCCCACGAGCATGTCGCCTCTGCCCAGCGCCCAGACGATCTCCGTGTTCGAGCAGGCCAATGACACGATTCTCATAGAGCCGATGACTCCTGATCAGGGGGTACAGCTTTGGGGTGAGGGTCGGGAATTCCGGTAATCAGTCGAGCACCGCGTGCCTGAAGCAGCCACTGCCAGAGCCAGTTCACCAGAACCATGATCCGATTCCGGAAGCCAATCAGAAAGGCGATGTGGATCAGGCTCCAGAGCAGCCAGGCAAAGAAGCCAGAAAAGGAGCGCCCTCCCAGATCGGCAACCGCACGGCGCACGCCGATCGTAGCCAGGCTCCCCTTGTCTTTGTACCGAAACGCGGGACGCGGCGTCGAGCCTGGATCGATTCCATTCCGGATCTCATCCGCCAGAATACCTCCCACGAAGGCGCCCATCTGAATTGCGCCCTGTGCCACACCAGGTACCATGCCCCCGGTCTGCGGGTCCTCCCGGGCGGCCAGATCTCCGACCACGAAGACGTCGGGGTGGCCCGGGATCGAACAGTCGGGCTCGGTGATGATTCGTCCCTGGCCATCCCGTTCGGGAGAGTGGTCACCGTCGTAGAGCTGCGAGGCAATCGGGACC
>JBDNHE010000253.1:0-4522 GCA_041688945.1 Gemmatimonadota bacterium
GATACGAGGTTCGTGAAAGGAGGAGAAGGATCCTCGACACGGCAGGCACTCCGTCGGAGTGCCGGTTACTTGGACGCGCTGATGTAGGGGTTCTTGCCGTCGCCGTGGTTGGTTACGTCCTCGATGCCCTCGATCTCCGGCACCTGCTCCCGAAGGATCCGATCGATTCCCTGGCTCAGCGTCACCGAGGCCATCCCGCACCCCTGGCAACCCCCACCCATCTGGATGTAGACGATCTTGTCCCTGACTTCCATCAGCGTCACCTGTCCACCGTGCTGGGCCACTCCGGGGTTCACGAACTGGTCGATGGCCTGTCGAACCCGGTCGGCCAGAGGGCCCTCCAACGGCTTCGAGCCGATGGGCGCCAGGTTGGGATTCTCGACCTTGAACCCGCTCTCGGCCAGGGTCTGGATCCAGTCGATGCGAGCACCTTCGAGGAGTTTCGCGCTCTCGGGCTCCATCACGACCTCGAAGCCGAAGCCGTCGAACACCAGGTCTTCGGCGGACTTGTCGTCGGGCCCGATCATCGTGATGTCGTAGCGCGGATCGAGCGGGCTTGGGCTCGCGACTTGGATTCGGATCGCGAAGTTAGTGTCATCGTTCGCCTGCAGGAACTGAAGGACCATGTCGCGCGCGAGGGCGGTGAATTCGACGGGCGACTTCGTAGTGTTTCTCATTGCTTAAGCGTCGATTCGAGGTTGGTGGATGGACGGACAAAACCTAATCTAGCCGAGTAGGCGGCCGCCGCTCGGGTCGCATGTTCTTTCATTCTTAGGGTCAACGAGTAGAAGCCGTTTCTTTGGTTGACCGAGAGATGCTGCTCCAGCTCCAGCCGCTCGAAGAGTCCTTCTACGTCGGGAGTCACGGGTGGCGATCGTCGTAGAGGGTCAAACCGTGAACGAGCTCCCGCACCCACAGCCGCCGCTCGCCTTGGGATTCTGGATGGTGAAGCCCTGACCCATCATGTTCGTGACGTAGTCGATCTCGACACCTTCCAAGTACTGTGCGCTGAACGCGTCCACAAACACCTTCACGCCGTGTTGACGTCGAGCACTTCGTCGTCCGCCTCGGGACCGTCCTCGACGTCCAACCGTACTGAAAGCCGGAGCATCCACCGGGTAGCACCGCAACGCGGAGTCCAGCGTCACCCTCGACTCCGTGCTCCTGTATGAAGTCCTGGACCTTCTCGGTCGCCGAACTCGTCACCGTGACCATGGCGCTAACGTCCTCCTCGTATCTCACTCAACCTCGCCTTGTGTCGTCTTAATAGTAGTGATACGAAACTATCTTGACCATCACTAGAAGCCTGTTGAAGAAGTGGGGTGCGGCCGCGCGAAGGGGTCTTCGGTGTGTTCAGTGTAGGAACGACGACGAGGCGTAGCGAAAGCTACGTTGAGGAGGAGAGACGCAGCATGGACCACCGAACCCCCCTTCGCCCTATGGGTTACGGGCGGCATGGGGCCATCTTCTTCGTTGGACCGCCTCGACGTAGCTTTCGCTATGCCTTCGGCGATCCGCCTCGAATCTGGCCCCATGGCGCTCGTAACGCGGCTCGCCCCACTTCTTCAACAGCCTTCTAGAATAGACGGAAGTGATTTCGTATGGCTACTTAATGGCTGTCTGGGCCTCATTTTGAGGCCTATGGGCGCGGGGAACCCTGCTTGGCCTCTGTCGGGCGTCCCGCATGAAGTGCGAGCAGAACAGCTCCCGTTCGTGCGGCTCTACAACGGCACTGAAGTAACGGCACCGGAACGTATCACCGTCCTCGCATCTCTTCAGGTGGCCGCAAGTGGCGCAGCTCCCAAACTCCTTTCCACCGCGCCGCTCCGCGAGCCTCGCCAACACGCGGAAGAGCCCGCTCGCCACTTCGGTGCGCTCTCGGGGTGACAGCTGACCGACGGCCTCGACCACATCGTTCAGCGGATCTTCGCGCAGTGCCGCCTGCGCCCTTTCCGTCAGGTCAAGTCGGGTACTTCTTCCGTCCAGCGGAGAGCGGCTTCGCCCAAGATACCCGCTCTTCAACCCGAGTTGACACGCGTGGAGTGGTAAAAGTAGTTTGGAATCGCTATCATGTGTGAAAAATGAATGGGTACTTTGCTGGTTTGCATGACATACATCATTGCTGAGCCCTGCATTGGTACAGAAGGATGCGAGTTGCGTTGAAGTGTGCCCCGTTGACTGCATCTATGAGGGTGAGGATCAATTCTATATCCACCCAGACGAGTGCATCGATTGCGGGGCGTGCGAGCCGGAGTGTCCGGTCACGGCGATCTTCCCGGACGCCGAGATTCCGGCCAACCAGACCAGTTACCTCGAGAAGAACAGGAGCCATTTTGTTTGAGAGATTCGCAGAGCGCCGCACCCCGACTGTACGATTTATGGTGGTCACGTGCGCTAGGGCCGATCCGCTAGGGGGCTGAGGTGCCGCGAGTACCGTTCGACGCGCTGCCGGGCCATGGCCGCCTCTGGGTCTTTCCGGCGAACCGGACTCTGACGGACGTCGAGGCCCGGGCGTGCCTGGAGGTGGTCGACGAGTTTTTGGCCTCCTGGGCCGCGCACGGGGTGCCCCTGAAATCGGGTCGGGAACTGCGCGAAGGCCGCTTCCTGCTCGTGGGTGTGGACGTCGATGCGGAGGCGCCCTCGGGTTGCTCGATTGACGCGCTCGTGAATCGCCTGAGGGATTTTGGCGGAGAGCTCGGCGTCACGCTGATCGATCATGAGCCCGTCTCGTTCAGGGACGCGACCGAGATCCGGACTCTGTCGCGTGCCGGATTCCGGGCTCTTGTGGCAGACGGAGGAATCGGACCCGACGTGCCCGTGTTCGACACGAGCCTGACGCGTGTGGAGCAAGCTCGGACGGGCGCGCTTGAGCGGCAGGCAACCGAGACCTGGCACGGTCAGGCTTTCTTCAGGGACCGGCTCCGGACCTGAGCGCAGGTTTCTTGGTTCGAGGAGCTGAAGCAGGCCGAGTTTTGGAACAGGACGCGGCGTTGATGCATGGCCCTGGTTTTAGCTTCAAGGTGACGTGAAACCCTCGCCACCCGGAGCCGCCACCAATGAAGTATCCGAAGCGCAGCCAGTACAAGTGTGTGCAGTCGCAGTATCGGGGGCGGATGATGCGCTCGAGGCCGCGTTGACGATTCGCTCGATCCGAGAACTCGGACGGCGCGAATGGCACATGTGTCAACGGCCACTGAAAACTGTACATATGTGATCATCGAAAATTGCACACATGGCGGAGGTGACGAGCCTCTAATATTCTGAGTTATAAGTTCGTAGTATTATTGGTAATTCCATGATAACTTGCATTGAACCCGTTCAATGGAGGTAATCATGCGTGGACGCCCCCTAGCTCCATTGACGCTCGAGGGTACTGACCAAGAGACACTTGAACGATGGGTGAGGCGCCCGAAAACGGCGCAGTCACTGGCGATACGAGCGCGTATCGTACTTCGAGCGGCCGAGGGCGTTCGCAATGACGAGATCGCTGAGGAGATGGGAGTGACACCGCAAACGGTCGGCAAGTGGCGGCGGAATTTCCTGAAACAGGGCATCGACGGCCTGTTGGACCAACCCAGGCCCGGAGCACCTCGAAGGATCGGGGATGAGGACGTGGAGCGGGTGATCCGAATCACGCTCGAGACGACGCCCACCGACGCCACACATTGGAGCACTCGCTCCATGGCTGAGCACACCGGCATGACTCAGAGTGCCATCAGTCGCATCTGGCGCGCCTTCGGGCTTCAGCCCCATCGAAGCGAGACCTTCAAGCTCTCCTCCGATCCCTTCTTCATCGAAAAAGTCCGTGACATTGTCGGCCTGTATATGGATCCACCGGACCGGGCTCTGGTCCTGTGCGTCGATGAGAAGTCCCAAATTCAGGCCCTCGACCGCTCCCAACCCCTCCTGCCCATGCGACCGGGACAGATCGAACGCCGGACACATGACTATGTCCGAAATGGCACCACGTCGCTCTTTGCTGCACTCGACACCAAGACCGGAGAGATCATTGCCAAATGTCATAAGCGGCACCGGTCGGTCGAATTCCGGAAGTTTCTCGATACCATTGATCGGTCTGTGCCTCCCGAACTCGACGTCCATCTCATCCTCGACAACTACCAGACCCACAAGACCCAGATCATCAAACGATGGCTCCTCAAGAGGCCTCGTTTTCACCTCCACTTCACCCCCACCAGCTCCTCCTGGCTCAACCTTGTCGAGCGATGGTTTGCCGCCCTCACCGAGAAACAACTCCGCCGTGGTGTCTTCCGTAGCACCCGCGACCTTGAGCATACCATCCTCCGCTACGTCGATATCACCAACGACAATCCCAAGCCCCTCGTCTGGACAAAGTCCGCCGACCAGATCCAGAGTCAATCCCGAAGCTAGTTGAAAGTCGAGTGGCCTCCGGTCTCAGGCAGCGGAGTGAACATCGCGGTCGGGAGTGGTGATCCCGAGGTCCTTCTGAATCTCGGCACGCAAGCGTCCGAGGTGGCGGTAGCCGCATATCTTTCGTAGCCGC
>JBDNHE010000254.1:0-4739 GCA_041688945.1 Gemmatimonadota bacterium
GGTCCAACGAAGAAGATGGCCCCATGCCGCCCGTGGGCACCGCCGCGTGAGCGGTGGTCCATAGGGCGAAGGGGGGTTCGGTGGTCCATGCTGCGTCTCTCCTCCTCAACGTAGCTTTCGCTACGCCTCGTCGTCGTTCCTGCCCTGAACACACCGAAGACCCCTTCGCGCGGCCGCACCCCACTTCTTCAACAGCCTGCTAGAACACGGTCCAGACGGGAGGAAACGTCCCGAGCAACCCTAAAAGAATGAGGATCAGAGAGATTGCCGCGATTCGCCCACCCTCGATCTCTCGGTTTCGCCAACGGAGGTGGAGGGCGGCCCAAGAGAGAAGCCAAATCACCACAGCGATGGTCGTGCGGCCAGAAACACCCCCTGCGGGACCGTACAGCGTCGGGGCAGAGAAAATTCCGGCCTCATGCAAAATGACGACCAGGCCGACGGCGAATCCACCAACTCCCGAAGCGAGGATTGCAGCCCAAAGTGCTCCGTTGGGATGCGTCGCAGGTGTCGATTCGAACATGGGTCCTTCAGGAATGCTGTTCATTGGACTGGAGCCACCTTGTTTACGAACACTCCGAGCAGGGCAACAGCACTGACCAGCGCCAAGGATATCGCCAGCCATCCCATGACGGTCCGACGCACGGTCGGATTCCGGACGAGATGACCTCCATATCGGACGACAATGAACGCGACGGCCGTGGCGAGCATCGCTGCGATCCACGGGACATGCTCTTTGATTTCCATGCCGAACGAATGGAGCCACGCCGTGTTCGGCTCGGCCAGGAGCATGGACCTGGGATACGAGTCCAGATCCATCGTGCCCTCCGGAGGGGCAGCACGGTAGGCCGGGAACACGATGTACGTGCCGGCCAAGACCGTGATCCAGAGCAGCGCGGCTGCAGCTACACTGAAGAAACCCACCAGCGGGGATGGCATCGCGGTCCCACCGCTTGGCCCCGGCGGATCGCCGATCCTGACATAGACGAGCAGAAGTGCACCGAAAAGCGCCGCCATCGCCCCGCCGCCAAGGGCAACGCCGTGAACCATGGTCCAGATGCTGAGGCCGGAGAAAAGGTCCATGAGTCTCCCTGGAGTTCCGATCCTGAGGTCGCCTTCACACAAAGGGAACTTGGAGAGTTAACGGCGCATGCGCCATGCCTCAGGATGGCTTTGCCCGTCGCGGATCACGTTTCCAGGGTTGCCGGCCTTCGATATTCCGCGCGACTCGTGCTTCACACGAGGCGTGACGAAGTCGAAGGTTGCAGTGCAAGGCTCGAAGCTGGTCCGGTTACCAGAGAGCGACTCCTTCGACTGATCCACACCAACCCGAGAAATAGCACGAGCCATACGGAGGTCCGGAACGTCATTGCGTGAAGGCTGTCGGTGGCGACGACTTCTCCTGCAACGTACAAGTAGCTGATGATCCCCAGGACGACGAGATTCAGAGCGAAGATTGTGGCCGCCATGTGCTTGCCGCTACCGAGGCTTCGCCAGGTGACGACGCCTGCCGCCAGGTACACTGCTCCCATCACCGTGTTGTAGATGAGCAGCGGCTGAGGTGGTGGCAGAGGACTACGCCCGGGCTGCGGTCTTCAAGCGCCTGGGCATCGACTTCTGCTGTGGAGGAAGCCGTACGGTGGGCGCCGCCTGCGAACAGGCCGGCGTACAGGTCGAGAATCTCGAGGAGGCGCTGGCCGGGGCGGATCGGAAGGCCCGGGACTGGCCCGATCCGCGCGGGTGGGATGCTGCCTTCCTCGCCAACTACATCGTCGAGGTTCATCACCGATATGTTCGCGAGACACTGCCGGTTCTCGTGCAGTTCGCGCACAAGGTCGCCCGGGTACACGGTGACCGCCAGCCGGAGCTGCACAGGATCCGTGATCTCGTGGAGGAGCTGGCCGTCGAGATGGACCTCCACATGGCGGACGAGGAGCAGAACGTGTTCCCGCGGATCGCTGCATTGGTGGCATCCCAGAAGGATGGGAATTCGGCCAGCGGTGGTGAACTGCACGATCCGATCGCGGCCCTTGAACACGACCACGATCACGCAGGAGATCTCATGCGCCAGCTGCGCGAGTTGAGCGACGGCTACGCGCCGCCGGTCATGGCGTGCGCTACGTATCGGGCGACCTACGCCAAGCTGTCGGAGCTCGAGGATGACCTGCATCGGCACGTCCACCTGGAGAACGACGTGCTGTTACCCCAGGTCCTGGCGCTAGACGCAGTCGCTGAGGCCCGCTGAGGCCCCACGTTGACCGAAGAGGTAGCGAGATCGGCCCTGGCGAGGGTCACGTACCCCGGACTCAACAGCGACATCGTCGCGTTGGGGTTGGTACGTTCGGTCACGGTACGCAACGAGCGTGTACACGTCTCACTTACCGTCTCCACGGAGCGCCCTGATGTGCCGGACTTGTTGAGGGCTGACATCAAGACGGCACTTCACGGGGTGGGCGGGGTGCGTTCCGAGGTGCAGATCCTTGCACCGGAGCGATGGGCTCGGAAGTCGGACCCGTGGGCAGGCAGAGGGCGAATGGCCGGGGTGAAGCGCGTCATCGCCGTGGGGGCTGGGAAGGGCGGCGCCGGGAAGAGCACCGTGGCGGTCAACCTCGCCCTGGCCCTTCGCGGAGCCGGACTCATGTCGGGCGTCATGGACGCCGACATCTATGGGTCCTCGGTGCCAGTGTTGGTGGGCCTCGAGGACGGTGCCACGCGGATCCAGATGACCGCCGAGAAACACATCCTTCCCCTCGACGCGCTCGGTCTCTCGGTGGTCTCCTTCGGTTTCTTCCTCGGGCCCGAATCACCGGGGTCTGGCGGGGGCCCATGGTCGGAAAGGCCGTGAAGCAAGGGGGTGCGCTCGACTGACCGCGCAGATCAATCACTCGACGTTGGAGCAGCCTCTCCTTGAGTTGATCCGCACCCGCGCTTCTCAACTCAACGGGTGTGCCTATTGCCTCGACATGCACACCAAAGACACGAGGAGGGCTGGGGAGGGCGAGCAGCGGATCTACGCCCTCACCGCGTGGCGAGAGACTCCCTTCTTCTCACCGCGTGAGCGGGCCGCGCTGGAATGGACGGAGGCCGTGACCCTGATCGCATCAGGATCCATTGCCGATGCCCTCGTTCAGCGGACGCGGGAGCACTTCACCGAGGAAGAACTCGTGTATCTCACCCTGGCCGTCGTGGCAATCAACGGATGGAACCGCCTCGCACTACCCTTCCGGACGCCGGCGGGTAGCTACGAGCCTTCCTGACAGGGTGACGGACCACCGTCCGTCTTCCCGCCTTAATCCGGGCGCACCCAGCGCTGACTCTCCAGCCAGAGGGAAGCCAGATGCCGCTCACGGATGGCGCGCTTTAGGAGCGAGCCGAGAAAGCCCGTCATGCGAATGCGGCCGAACCACTGCGAGACGTGCCTCAAGATGCGCCTTCACACCATGGGCGTCATCGAGAGTCGTCCTCGGATCCAGAAGCTTGGAGGTGCTCAGGCTGTGTTGGTCATCCTTCGCTGGGGTCTCCCCTAAGCCTCGACCGGGAGGCGTGCAGAAACGTGACGGCGATGACGGTTATCAGGGCGATCTGTCCGAGCAGCGTCTGCACCACGGGATAGACACCGAGAACGTCTCCGAGGCGGGGGAGGTCCGGAATCAGGCCAATGGGGATGGGCGTTGCGACGCCGGCTTCGAGGAGGCTATAGACCCCTTTGCCTGTGAGGACGATGGCGAGGTAGATCAGCGTCGCATTGGTGAGCGCGAAGAGCCGGCGGGTGGGAATGCGTGCGCCGAAACGCATGATGCCGAGCGCCATCAGGGCGATGATCGCAAGCCCGGTTACGAAGCCCAGCGAGACGGGGCCCCGTCCGGCGTCGAAGAGCAGAGCCTGGTAGAAGAGAGCGGTTTCGGCGCCCTCTCTGTAGACCACCGCGAAGGAGAGCCCTGCAACCGTCAGAGACGATCCCGTTGCCGCGGCCTGGGCCACACGACGCTCCAGGAATCCCCTCCACTCGTCCACGTACAGCCGGCGGAAGAGCCAGTTGGAGACGAATACCAGCACAGCGACGGCGAGAAGGGTCACGATGCCCTCGGACAGTTCGCGGTGACGGCCCATGGTGGGAAAGAGGTACGCCGCGATTGCCCAGGTGGCGACGCTGGCGCCTACGCCCGTCGCGCCACCCATGGCGACCGCTGCTCCGAGGCGGCCACCACCTGGGACGCGGCGAACGGCGGCGAGGACCATCGTCAGAAGAAGCACGGCTTCGAAGCCTTCGCGGACGATGATGGCCAGGCTGTTTCCGAAGCCGAACAGGAACGAGGGTCGGGCGCCAAGGGTCCTGTCCGCTTCCAGGAGCGCGATGCGCAGTGCGGAGCCGATCTCGGCGACCTCAGCGACGGGTGCGTCGCGTTCCATGGCGGGTCGTAGGGAAAGGTGTATCAGCCGCTCGACCGGTCCGGTCAATCGTGAAGGAAGGCGCCCTTCGAGCGCTTCGAACCGGGTGAGGTATGTCTCTTCCACGATCTGGCGGGCGGCGGCGTGCTCCCCCTTGGCGTAAGTCGCCAGGGAATGATCCACGTCGGTAAGGACGGCCTGGATCTCCAGAGACCGGGCCGCGGCCCGGTCCTCGCTCGGGTGGGCGATATTCGCCTTGGCGTCGGCCTCGGGAGGGCGCAGGGGCAGGCCGGCGCTCCGGATGCCCTCGCGAACGCTTCGTAGTGCCTCGGAGAGGTGCTCGACGGCGA
>JBDNHE010000255.1:0-8533 GCA_041688945.1 Gemmatimonadota bacterium
CCCCGCCTACAGCAGCTTCAACACCTCATCCAGCGTCGCCTTGGCATCCCCGAACAGCATCCGCGTGTTATCCAGGAAAAACAGCGGGTTCTGCACCCCGGCGTACCCGGTCGACATCCCGCGCTTGAGCACCACGGTGGTCCCGCCCTTCCAGCATTCCAACACGGGCATCCCGGCGATCGGACTGTTGGGATCGGTGAGCGCGGATGGGTTCACGATGTCGTTGGCGCCGACCACGATGGAGACGTCGACGTCGGGGAAGTCATCGTTGATCTCGTCCATCTCGAAGACGAGGTCATAAGGCACGCGCGCTTCGGCCAGCAGCACATTCATCTGCCCGGGCATGCGGCCTGCGACTGGATGGATCGCAAAGCCGACCTTCACACCCCGACTGCGCAGGATCTTGGTGATCTCGTAGACGGTGTTCTGCGCTTGGGCCACGGCCATGCCGTAGCCGGGGATGATCATCACGCTGTTCGCGTCGCCGAGAAGCTCGGCCACATCGGAGGCATTCACAGCGATCACTTCACCCTGATCACCCGTGTCGACCACTTCGGTCCCACCCGAGGTCCCGAACCCGCCGGCGATCACGTGCAGGAACTTCCGGTTCATGGCGCGACACATGATGTAGCTCAGAATCGCACCACTGCTTCCGACCAGGGCACCGGTCACGATCAGCAGATCGTTGCTGAGCATGAAGCCCGTGGCTGCTGCTGCCCAGCCCGAGTAGCTGTTGAGCATCGATACCACCACGGGCATGTCGGCGCCGCCGATGGCCATGACCATGTGCACACCGAACACCATCGCGATGCCGGTCATGATGGCCAGCGCGACCAGGCCTTCACCCGCGACCGACTGATCCAGGAACATCTTCCCCACCACCAGCACCGCGATGAGCATGCCGAGGTTCAGGAAGTGCCGCGCCGGGAGCGTCAGCGGCTTCCCGCCGATCTTTCCGCTCAGCTTTCCAAATGCGATCACCGATCCCGAAAAGGTCACCGCGCCGATCAGGATGCCCAGGTAGGTCTCGATGTCGTGGATCGTTTTGTCCACGCCGACCAGGGCGGCGGAGTGCGGATCGAGGAAGTTGGCGAAGCCCACGATCACCGCGGCCAGTCCCACCAAGCTGTGCAGGATCGCCACCAGCTCGGGCATCTGCGTCATCTTTACGCGGCGGGCGATGATCAGGCCCGAGGCGCTACCGATCAGCAGCATGCCGAAGAGCAGGGTGTAGTTGGCGGTGACGATGCCGAGCACCGTGACCAGCACGGCGAGCGACATGCCGACGATGCCGTACAGGTTGCCGCGTCGTGCGGACTCTGGGTTGCTCAGGCCCCCAAGGGCCAGGATAAAGAGGACGCTGGCGACGATGTAGGCTGCAATTACGATTCCGGGTGTCATGGTCTCAAACTCCCGGCTCTCTGCGGAACATCTGCAGCATTCGCTGTGTCACCGCGAACCCGCCGACGATGTTGATGCTGGTGATCAGCAGGGCGAATGCGGCGAGCCACATGATCAGGGGATCGTCCGAGCTGATCTGAACCAGAGCGCCGATGACGATGATGCTGCTGATGGCGTTGGTGACGCTCATGAGCGGGGTGTGCAGGGCGGGGCTGACGTTCCAGACCACCATGTAGCCCACGAAGCAGGCCAGCACGAAGACCGTGAAGTGGGCCATGAAATCCGGCGGTGCGACGGCACCCAGACCCAGGAGAGCTCCGCCGCCCAGGGTGAATGCCATGAGCGGTCCGCGGAAACTGGGGGGTGGGTCCGGTGCTTTGGCCACGACCGGCGCGGCCGCCTTCTTGGGGGCCACGGACAGTTTTGGTGCGGGCGGCGGCCAGGTGATCTCGCCGGCCTTCACTACGGTGGCGCCGCGAATGACCTCATCCTCGAAGTTGACGACCAGCTGGCCGTCCTTTTCCGGACACATGTCCGAGACCAGGTGCCGCAGGTTGGTGCCGTACAGCTGGCTGGACTGGGCCGCCAGACGACTGGGCAGATCGGTGTAGCCGATGATGGTGACCCCGTCCTTCACTACCACCTCGTTGGGGACCGTCAGCTCGCAGTTTCCACCCTGTTCGGCGGCCAGATCCACGATCACTGATCCATCCCGCATGGCCTTCACCATCTCTGTGGTGATCAGCTTCGGGGCGGGTCGGCCCGGGATCAGCGCGGTGGTGATGATGATGTCCACCTCGCGCGCCTGTTCCAGAAAGAGCGCCATTTCAGCCGCGATGAACGCTTCGCTCATCACCTTGGTGTATCCGCCCTCGCCTGATCCGTCCTCGTCCTCCTCGAAGTCGAGCTCCAGGAACTCGGCGTTCATGCTTTCGACCTGCTCCTTCACCTCCGGACGCGTGTCGAAGGCCCGCACGATCGCGCCCAAGCTCTTGGCCGCACCGATGGCGGCGAGTCCGGCGACGCCCGCGCCGATCACCATCACCTTGGCCGGGGGCATCTTGCCCGCGGCGGTGATCTGCCCGGTAAAGAACCGCCCGAAGTGCTGCGCCGCTTCGACCACCGCCCGGTAGCCCGCGATGTTGGCCATCGAGCTCAGCGCGTCCAACTTCTGCGCCCGCGAAATCCGGGGGATGCTGTCCATGGCGAGCGCGGTGACGCCCTTGGCCTTGAGGCGTTCAAGCAGGTCGGGGTTCTGCGCCGGCCAGATGAAGCTGACCACGACCTGGCCTTCGTGGGTGAGGTCGCACTCGTCCAGGTCCAGGCCGGGATGGTGCTCGGGGGCGCGGACCTTGAAGACGATGTCGCTGCCCTTCCAGAGCTCCCGGGTGTCGCTGACGATCTCAGCGCCGGCGTCGCGGTACGCCTGATCGCTGTAGCTGGCGGTTACACCCGCGCCGGATTCAACCGCGACGGTAAATCCGAGTTTCTGGAGGTCGCCTACGACCTTGGGAGTCGTGGCGACGCGTTGTTCACCGGGGTAGATCTCTTTCGGGATTCCAATCCGCACGGCGGAGGCTCCTGGGTGTGGCTCGAGTTTTCAGGGCGCGGTACGAGTCATGGACCCGGTATGGCCAGCGTGTGTTGCAGCCAATGAGTTATGGGGTGGGGGCGGAGAGCGCCATATGGAGGGTCCGTTCGACCCTCCATGGTGCGGAATGCCCACGCGCCCGACCGCTCCGAATCAGACCACCTCGGACCTCACATCAACCGGCTGAGTCGGCTCACCGACAACGACGAGCAAGGGGGCCGTGACAACGAATCTGGCATTCAACGCCTCCAGTCCCGCCTCCAGCCTGTGGCTGACCTCGTGATCAATATCCGGTCCGTCACTCACGACCAGGATCTGAGTCACGAGCGGCTCCACCACTACGTGCCCTGCCCACCTCCGCCCGTCCTCGACCGCCTCTTCGTGTTCGCGCCTCAGTAGTTCCTTGATCGAGGTCAGTCGCTCGTCCCCCAGGGGGAGGCTGATCTCGTATGCGTAGGCCCAGAGGTCCTTCTGCGGCAGGGCGCGATCCTTCTTCACGTTCTCACCCCTTTCGACCTGGTGCGTACAGAAGGCCGGTGCCGATCACCAGAGCCGCGATACCGGCCCAGAGCGGAACCGGGATGGTGCGTTGCTCACTCATGCTGAAGGACATTGACCCCATCTGTATGTCCTGTCGGCCCTTTGAGTAGGTCAATCCGCCGTAGGAAAGCCCAATCACGCCGATGACGATGAGGGCGATGCCCGCAATCCTGGAACCATTCATTTTAGACTCCTCCGACACATTCTCACGCCCGCCGCGGTTCGGCGCGCGCCCTGCGTCCCGGCGTTCAACGCCAGCCTCCGCCAGTCTCACAAACCAATCCGCCGGGCGCCGTAACACGCGCGCCCGACGGATCAGGCCGGACTTACCTCCGACCCTGTTTGCGACCGCCGCGTTCTAGCGGCCGCTCGGCACGATCACGATCTGGAAGACCGCCCGACGGTTCGGCGCCTGAGCCGCACGACCGACAGCCCCTGTGACGGGCTGAGTCTCACCCATGGACTGGATGACGATTCGGTCGGCAGCAATGCCTCGGGACACGAGATAGGCCTTCGCGGCTTCAGCCCGTCGCGTACCCAATGCCTGGTTGTAGGTGGTCGACCCTGCGTTGTCCGTGTGACCCACGATGGAGATCGCCATCTCCGGGTTTGCCCGGAACACAGTCAGCTTCTGATCCAGAACCGTCCGAGCAGAGTCGGTCAGCTCAGAGCGGTCGAAGTCGAAATGGATATGCGACTGCATCGCCGCGATTTCTGCCGCCGTCATGGGAGCCGGCCGAATCGGAGCATTGCGGATCGAGTCACGCAGGGCCCGCAACGAAGCCTCTGCAGCACGGAGTCGACGGGTTTCCGCCGCGCTCACGGAATCCTGGGGTGCCATCATCCGAACCTCAGGCGGCGGTGCGGCAGCCTGCACGGTCACGGTGCGGGTCTTGGGGTGGCGGTAGAAGCTCAGGCCAAACTGAATGGCCTTGTTCCATGTCTCGTCGCCGTCCATCGAGTTCCGGTCCAAGAGACCCTCCACCCGCAGCGCCGCGGAAGACCCCAGCGCCCACTTCATTCCGACCAGCCCCTGGAAGCCGTCGTCCACGCCTACTTCGTAGTCCGTGTGAACCGCGCCGGCCCCCACCAGAAACGACACGGGGCCCACGATCAGGGGGACCGCGGTCAGGCGCGCGGAGAAGGCCTCCACGGATACGCTCTGGAGCCCGTTCGGACGATCGGCGCCCTTGCGCGCGATGTCGAATTCGACCGAGAGGTGTGGAAAGAGGAAGGCGCCGATACGTCCGCCTCCGCCCCAGCCGTCGTCCAGGCCGAGAGCGTCGTCGTAGAACGAATAGTTCGCGAACCCGCCGAGCTCGATCGTCCCCCGTTCCTGTGCTGCAGCAGGCACGGCCAGCAGCAGCGCCGTGACTCCGATTGTGCATGCTCTGATAAACATTTGAAACTCCCTTTTGGATTTCATGGCCCTGTATCTCTGTCGGTACCGGGGCAGGACAGAGGTTCCACCCCGATACCTGACCGGCGTTATGGCAGGATGATGACGTTGTTGGTGCCCAGCGTTACCGCGCCGTTCCGCGCCAGAGCGCGTCCCAGAAGCGTGGCGTTATCCACGAGCGTGATGCTGGTGAGCGAGAGGATATTCCCCTGCCACTTTGACGCCGTACCGAGGGTGGCAGAGGTGCCCACCTGCCAGTAGACGTTCTTGGCCTGCGCCCCATTGATCAGGACAACGTCGCCAGCGGTGACGAGTGACGTGCCGGCCTGGAAGACGAACGTGGCGTTCGGATCTCCCCCACCGTCCAGCGTCAGCGTACCGGTCACACCAATGGTGCTCGCGGTGCAGTAGACGCCCGCGGGCTTGGTGGTCCCACCGAGGTCAGCCACGATCGCGTTGGCGGGTGCGCAGGGCAGCCCGGCCAGCGTGTTGTAGGCCGTGGTCAGCGCGATCTGGCCCGCTGCGGCCGGTGCGTCAGCCAGATGCTGCGTACCGGTGATCACACACGGACCAAAGCCCGTGACCGTGTTTCCGGGGCTGATGCTGACGTCAGCGTTGATGGTGCCACCGGTGATGCAGGTGACTGCGGTACCGGCCATGATTCCGTTCGGTGCTGCGTCTCCCAGTGGAACCAGGGGCGTGGGCGGAGGCGGCAGAACGGCGGTCACGTTGACCGTCGATGTGCCCGAGATCGTGCCACTGGTCGCCTTGACCGTGTTGTTGAACGTTCCGGTGACGATGCCGGCGGTGAAGAGACCCGTGTTCAGGTCGATGCTTCCGCCTGTATTCTCCACGCTCCACATGGGAGTGATCGGAAAGACGTCGCCGTTCCCATCACGACCGACCGCGGTGAACTGCTGCGTTCCACCCGTCAGCATCGTGGCCGGATTGGGCGCCACGGTGATCGTTGCCAGAGTGGGCACGGCGACCGTGGTCACAGTCACGGTTGCAAAGCCCGACACACCGCCGCTGGTCGCCTTAACGGTTGCGTTGTAGGTCCCCGCGGCGAGGCCTGCGGTGAACAATCCCGTACTCGAATTGATGTTGCCACCACCATTGACCACCGACCAGACGGGCGAAATGCCGACCACATTGTTGGTCGCGTCGCTGCCGACGGCGGTGAACTGCTGAGACAGGCCCGCGGCAAGAGTGACCGGGTTGGGCGCAACGGAGATGCTCGCAAGCGGCCCCGCCGTCACGACCACAGAGGCCGTTCCTGAGAGAGCTCCGGCGCTGGCACGAACCGTATTGGTGAATGTGCCCGTCGCCGTTCCAGCGGTGAAGAGGCCGGTGGTGCTGATGGAACCGCCACCCAGCTCAACGGACCAGCTGGGCGTGAACTGCACGACGTTGCCCGATGCGTCCTTGCCGACTGCGACGTACTGGCTCGTAGCGCCAACGCCGACGCTCGAGGTGCTGGGCGTGACGACGATGCTCGCAAGCGGACCGGCCGTCACCAAGACGGTCGCGGTGGCGAAGACACTACCGCTGGTCGCCTTGACCGTCGACGTAAATGTTCCGGGCGCAGTGCCAGCCGTGAACATGCCGGCGCTGCTGATGGTCCCGCCGCCTGAGGTGACCGACCAGACGGGCGCGAACGTCACGACCACTCCGGCGAAGTCCGTTCCCACGGCGGTGAACTGCTGGCTGCCGTTGATGGCCAGACTCGCCGGGTCCGGCGTGACCGCGATGGTGGTGAGGTCTCCCGGATCGCTAAGTTCGTGCACATCGCACCCGACCATGGAGAATCCTGCTACAACCAGAGTCGCGACGACTCCGGTAAACCGCGTCCGCCGACCGAACGCTCGAACGATGCCGTTGTCGTTGTCGTTGTCGTTGAAAGTACTCATCGAACACCTCCTGCATGATGCATGTAAAGCCCGAGCGGCGCGGATGCGCCTGGGTCCTCGGAGATTCCTTCAAAACGGTCTGTCGGAGCTTGCTCGATGGTGGTTTTTGTGCCCCCTGCCGTTCATTGAGGGGGCAAAACGCGAGCATTCGTGGGCCGGTGCATCGGCCCCTGGTCCTTGCCGCAAGAAGTGCGGAACGAGAGGGTGTGCCGGCGTGCTGCCGGCCGATCGCGCGACGCCGCAATTCGGCGAAGGCGCACCTGTTGAGCTTTACTTTAAAGCTGGGGTAACACACGCCCGGTACCCATCGTCCCAAGGGGTGGAAAAGGGACTAGTCCGATGGGGTGGTAGTGGGCGAGATGAGAGCGAAAAGGGCCCGCCCGGCGCTCTGCCGAGCGGGCCCACACTTCCCCTGCGTTGTACCGAGGCCGGCTAAACTGGCCGCACGGACCCTGGTTTTACGGACTCTAGTTGACGGTGATCCGGAGAGGCTCACGCAGCGTGAGCATCAAGCGCGCTCCCGCTGGCAGGACGATGTCCTGGTCCTTTACCAGAACCGACGCCGCAGCACCTGCTGCCGCCCCAATGATCCCGCCGATGATGGTGCCTTTGGTGTCCTTGCCGATAGCCTGCCCGATGACCGAACCGGCTGCGGCGCCACCAGCCACGCGAATCACATCCGCGCGCTCAAGGCCCCGACCTTCGTGCATGGTCATCAAAGAGTCGATGGAGGCGTCCAGTGGGTAGCCCTCTCCGTTCACGGTAACGCTGGAGACAGCGAGCGTAAGCGTCCCCACCGATCCGTCGTTCGGGGCTGGATTGACCTCGAGGATCGTGCCACGGACCGCCGATCCACTCGGGATCACGACTCGGCCCTGGGCGTCCAGAACGTCTCTGGACACGGTCGCGCTGAAGGCGTCACCGGGCGCACGGTTGGCCGAACTGATGACGCTGTTGAGGGATGCCTGGATGGCTGTGCCACCGGCAAGGGTGCGAACCCTTGAAGCCGGCGCTGCAGCCGAGGAGCCCCCGATGTCGCTAGAACCGTCTGGAGCATCGGCCGACTCGCCACTGGAACATGCCGTGGCAGCGAGGAGGACGAAGACTGACAAGAAACGAGATGGAGTGTTCATAATATTAAGTCGCCTGTTGGCGTGGACTTCTAAGCATGGTTGTGGTGCGGGTGCTGCCCTGCGTGTCGGCTTCCTCACAATACCTTCCGGCCCTGGATCACCCGGAGAAGCACGACGATGATCGCGATGACCAGGAGCACATGGATCAGGCCGCCCATGGTGTTGGCGGTCACGAATCCCAAGAGCCACAGCACGACGAGTATCGTGACGATTGTCGTCAGCATGGTTGGGGCTCCCTTCTACCGGCTGACTATTGCAGGTAGTGGTAGAGACCGATGAGGCCGGCGACTCCGCCGCCCACCATGATGATGGTGCCGGAGTCGCCGTCAACGAGCGATCCGACGAGCAGAGCGGCTCCACCCACGATCATCAGGGCCACACTCTGGCTCCTGCGCATGACCGGCATCAGCTCGACCGTCGGGACCAGACCCGTGGCGACCGTTGCTGCAGGAGCGAGCGACAGGGCTGGCGCAAGCGGAATCGCCGACGTCAGAAGGAGCGCGGAGGAGTTGGATACCCCAAGGAGCTCCGATGGGGACTGAGCCTGCTGTGCCGAGAC
>JBDNHE010000256.1:0-4870 GCA_041688945.1 Gemmatimonadota bacterium
GGCCATCATGAAAGCCAGTGAGCGGTGGACCCGGCCCGTGCAGGACTGGCCCGCAGCACTGAACCACCTGGCCCTCGTATTTCCGGGACGAGTGCCGGTTTGATGAAACGGCCAGTTACACAGAAAAACGGACAGTCCCCAAGCGGTCCGCTGGCAGGCGATTCACGAGGCTAGCGAGAGCAGCGGAACACCTCGCGCGTTTATGGCCATCGCTTCAACGCCGGACAGATCCTTTGTAGACGATCTGACAAAGGCTGCGGGGCTCACGTTCGGGCTGTTCCGCGCCGATGAGGCTCTACGCAAAGAGCTCTCCGCGGCCGAGACCCCCACAGTTTACGTGGTTGATTGGGAGTTTCGAGTCCTGTTCAGTTCAGCCGGAGACTCCGCAACCGACGAGATGGAGGCGTGGTTAAGCGACCCCCAAAATAGCCCGGACGGGTGAACGGAGGCTATCACGACATCCTTTCGCAGGACCGAGGAACGGACCCAGCGCCCGGTTTGGATCATTCTCTCATCACACAATCCTGGAGGTACAACATGAAGAAGCGGAACCTTTCATCGACCCTAGCAACTTTTTTCGCACTCACTGTTCTCGCCTTGGTGGGATCTGCTGTTGGCGCAGATGAAGCTCAGGCTTTCGTCGGCTCATGCGCACCCGGGATAGCGACTACGGCGTGCGGGTGGGCTGCCGAGTGTTCCGGCTGGTGCATACCTACAACCTGTAGCGTCTCAAACTGCGGGCAGATGATGAGTTCGAAGCCCTGTGTGATCTGTGACGAACCCGAGTAGAGACATTTAGGCCCCGGGCGCTGGGTGCCCTTCCGCAGATCGGCGGGGGCACGGGGGACCCGATGAGCCGGTATGGTTCGCAAAGAGTCCCCAAGGTTCAAGATTCCCGAAACCGAAGGAGTGAAGACATGAAGCGGTTCTTCTTGATGTTTGGACTGATGGTGGCCATAGCCATGGGTGGTGCGTCGGTGGGCGCCTCGGAGGCGCGAGCACAGGGTGGACAGTCCTGCTCGCCAGACGACGCTGAGTCATCCTGCGGGTGGGTTCAGTCATGCGGAGGGCTCAGCACCTGTATGGCGGCTGTCTGTCTCCTGTCATCTTGTCGGGACATGACGACGTTGGACTGCATCTATTGCTTCCAGCCGGAGTAATCTACATGCCCTTCCGCCCTCCTGCGCCCTCAAGTCCCTGGGTTGCGACGTGCCTTGGTGGCTTGGTGGCGCTCTCGCTGGCCGGGGTCACCAGAACCGGCGCCGTCACGTCCCGCGCGATCTCGGTCGGGAGCGATGTCCCTTCCGTCGCAGTGCAGGCTCTTGAAGGTGGGCAGGCCGCGTCCCTGAACGACGTAGTGGGGGGCGGGGGGGTCGTGTTGCTAAATGTCTGGGCCACTTGGTGCCCACCGTGCCGCCAGGAAATGCCGTCGATGGCCCGACTTGCGGCCCTCGTAGAGGATCCCGATTTCGCGATTGTCACTGTGAGCGTGGACAACCTCGTTGTGACTCCCGTCGGGCGAGTCGCAGACTTCCTGAGTGCAGTAGGTTTGAGTTCGAATGCATTCGTCGCCTCGACGGGTCTGGCTCGCTCAGTACTGGCGCCGCGGGGGCTTCCCTCCAGCTACTTGGTGGGCCGCGATGGAAGGATCGCAAAGATGGTCATTGGCCCGACCGAATGGGACCAGGCAGGCCACCTGCGGACGATAAGGGACCTCCTGTCGTCTGATGGATCCGAGGGGCCGTGAGAAGGGTTCGCGGGACCCCGTTAGCCGTGTCTACACTGGTGTCCTGCCTATTCGGGGCTCCGATGTCGGCGCTTACCCGCCAAGCAGTCGTTTCGTTGGAAAGCGACGGGGAGCTTGTTCGTTCTTTGGATGGCGAGTTCGGGCGCATTGGTGGACTTGACTATCACCCGGCTGGCTACATCATGGTTTCTGATCTCCTTCCTCCAGCCCGCGTGTTGATATCACGCCCGAATGGAGACCTTCTTGAGATCGGGCGCAGTGGCGACGGTCCAGAGGAATACCGCGTTCCCCTGTTGGTCAAGGTCTCCGAGCGTGACCTCGTTGTTGTTGACAGTCGGCGGCGCCGAATTCTTCGGTTCGACCTGAACGACCTATCGTACACCTCGGGGGGCGGATATGAGCGGGGCTATCCTGTCGATGTTGCGTCCTCAGGCGAGGTCCTCGTCGAGAGCACACCGCTGGAGTCCGCTGCGCCCCAGGGATGGGTAGTCCATCAGAGAAGCTTTTTCCTGCTTTCGGATGAACCTGGGCCGGTCGTGCAGTATGGCGAAGCCTATGAGGTTACCCGTTTCTACTCTCGATCGGCCAACGGGATGGTCGTCCCGATTGATGTACCATTCGCTTTCGACCCGCAAGGACAGACCGCGGCCGGAGTCGTGGTAGTGTCCGACCCAAAGACCGGAAGGATACAGCGCTTCGATTTGGCCGGGCGTGAGACCGGAGTCCTCAGTCTTCCTCGGGCTTCCGATGCAGCCTCAGACGATGCTTGGGAGACTTGGATCCGGACAGACGTCGGACTGTATCCTTCGGATTACCAGGGCTTTCGACGTAGGCAGCTCAGTGAGATTCCGAGGGACCGACCGAACGCTCCGTTCGGGCGGGTAGTCCTCGGCACTGATCACCGTCTCTGGATTGAGAGCCAACCCTCCAGTGCGGGCTCTGACTCGGTGAGGTGGGAGATCGTCTCAGACCGCGGCGAGCCGGTTGGGACTCTGTCAGTATCTGGTCGTTTCCACCTGAGGCAGGTCGTAGGGAGCTGCATTGTCGGAGTTAGGCTCGGCGAACTCGACCAAGAAGTCGTTGAGATTTGGAGATTGCCCGACGCCTTGGTTGGAGCGGCTGCCCCGTCCTGCGGGTAGGCGCGGCCGGGGCCAGGCGATCGAAGCCATGTTCTGTGAGCGCGGCCCGATGTACGAAACAGCCGTCGCGAGGATTCAGGTGGACAACACGAGGTGGTCCCCAGGGGCTCGCACCTTTTCGACTGAGCGGGCGTGAATGTCACCTCGTCGATCGGGGGCGAGTGTTGCCCGTCCGTGCCGCCTGACCCCGACTCAGGGGGGCGGCGGTAAACCAATTCTCAATTGATGACATAAGAGAAGTGAGACCTGCGGGACACAACGCCCTAAAGTTACCAGGAGGCCACAATGCTCTGTCAGCGCGGCTCGGAAGGATTTACCGCACTCCGCACGCGCGCGAAGTACCGGCAACTGCGAGGTTGTTTGCCACCCTGTCGTCCGTCCTGGATGGCGAATCGCATCGGCGTCATGTCGGGAGACGACAGCTCAAGCGGGGCACTGGGAATGGGCTATCGCCACTGATCCAGCAGGTCAGAGGGTCGCCGGTTGGGTCGCGATCCACGGGCGGACCGTGCGCGACGTGGTGGGGAAATTCTCGAACGATTGCGATTCCGAAGAAGATCTCTCACAAGACATTTGGCTGCACGTCTTGGAAAAGGTGCGCAGAGGCGCCGATCCGGATTTCGTCGATGCTTGGCTAACGAAAGTCGCCACACGACTCTGCCTTGATCGCTGCCGGGTAGAGTCGAAGAGGGAGGAACTCCGTCGACGCTGGCTGGCTGACGCCCCGACTTGGCTTTCGCATCGACAGATGGACGTCGTTGTCGAGTCTCGATTGAGCCTTGTCCGACTGCTTTCGGGGCTGTCCGATCGGCAACGGAACGCGCTCGTAATGCGGCACGGCCAGGGCCGTTCCGTGGCAGAGGTTGCGTGCGCCATGGGAGTTGCCGAAGGCACAGTGAAGGCAACAGTCTATCGGGCCATTCAGCGGATCCGGGAAGACGTAGGCCGGAGAGATGCGATCAGGTAATCGGTCGCGGCGCCATGTAGATCTCCGGCAGCCCCGCCGCCCTCAACTCTGTGTTGAACTCACGGATCTGCTGTTTCAGGGCCTCAAGGTCTGTGCGATGCCCCGACCAGATCGCCAGGTAGTCGCCCGCCACCTCCTTCACGCCGTCGGTGACCGGGATGTTGGCCCCGCCGATCCGCCCCAGGAAGTCCTTGTACTTCACCAGCAGCCGTGCCTCGAACATGTAGTTGTTCTGGCTGGTCTCCAGGTACTTCTGAAGAATCCGCGACTCCCACTCGTCGATGGCCTCGTTGAGTGCCTGACTGCCTTCCAGGATTGTGGTGTTCTCCGCGACCCCCAGAATGAAGTCCAGCTGCTCGTGCGCCTGCCTCAACTCCATCACACCCGCCGCCATCTCCTGCGCCCCGGCGAAGACCGACGCACTGATGCGATCCAGCTCGGCATACTCGGCAACCGGGTTGGTCGCGTTGCCGTCCAAGCGGGGGTCGATCAGAATCGAAAAGTCCTGGGTCTGGACGTCGTCACCCACGGTCAGCCGAAGCTGATAGCGCCCCGGGGCCGCCGCGTAGGCACTCAGATTGCGTGAGGTGTTGGTGACCTCGGCCAGGCAGGCGAAACGTCCCACCTGCATGTCCCAGTTCCACCGTTGGGCTCCGGCACCCCGGCGCAGTCGTCGGGCTCGCGGGGACGCCGCGCAGTCGGGGCGGGTGTCATTCGTGTATTCGCCGAACACGACCTGGCCGGCCGCATTGAGCACTTCCATCGCCATCGGCACGTCGGACGCCACCGATTCGCCCAGGACGTAGTTCACCTGCATCCCGGAGGGCGGGTTGTCGCCCGGACCACCCTCGGCGTAGTAACCGCCCGTGATCTCGCGGTAGGGATCCTTGGGGTCGAAGAGATACACATCGGCCGCCGCCATCGCGTCCGAGATCTGATGAAGCGGCGTCAGGTCATCCAGAATCCAGAGCGAGCGCCCCTGGGTCGCCACGATCAGGTCCTGCTGACGGACCCTCA
>JBDNHE010000257.1:0-7027 GCA_041688945.1 Gemmatimonadota bacterium
AGGGCGAAGGGGGGTTCGGTGGTCCATACTGCGTCTCTCCTCCTCACCGTAGCTTTCGCTACGCCTCGTCGTCGTTCCTTCCCTGAACACACCGAAGACCCCTTCGCGCGGCCGCACCCCACTTCTTCAACAGGCTTCTAGGACTCGGGGCGGGGGGGGTTCTCAGGCGGGAACGGGAAGATAGGGCAGGGGGCGGGCCCCACAACAGAACGCCCCGACCACCTTTCGGCAGTCGGGGCGTTCGTTTTCGATCCGAAATCGGGGGAGGTTACATCCCCGCCGATCTGGTCAGACCCGAGAACTGAATCGTCAGGTTGTGGTTCAAGCGGACGCCATAGAAGCCGTCAGCGTAGGTCCCTTCGCGCGGGGTGCGCAGGACCTCGGTGCCGTTGACCAGGTAGGCGATTTCGTTGGCCATGACCCGAACCGAGAGGTCGTTGGTGTTCTGCTCATTGGCGTCCTCCTTGTTGATGGCCTCATGAGCGACCCAGCCGTCGGTCGGAGCGACCCAGAAGGTCTCTTCGCCCGTCCGCGTCTTGACCAGGAAGTCACCCGAGCCGCGCACCATGAAGTAGGTGTAGGCCTGACCGGGCGCGTCCATGTCAGCTCCGCCAAACACGATCCCCGTGCCGTGAGCGTGCCCTTTGGACGAAACCTGATGGAAGGTGCCGGAAAGCGTGTAGTTGCCCTCGGCCCGCGTTCCATTCTGCCAGAGAACGACGGCAGGTCCATTGTCGACCTGGTACATCCCATTGCCCTGGTCGGTCACGAGCACGTTGTCGAAGGGTGCATCCTCGTCCGTACGACCATGCCAGCCTGCAAGCTCGCCGCCGCCCTCAACCACCCGCTCCGCCTCATCTTCCATCCCGGCCATGTCGCCAGCGGCATCCGCGGTCTCGTCGGCTCCGTCCGTCTCGGCGCCACCACAGGCGGCCAGAAGGATTCCGAGCATTGCGGCGGTCATTGTACGTCTCATTGGTGCTCCCTGACTCGTAAGAATCGGTTACTGAAAAGGCTCGAGTCACAAATACGTGACCCGAGCGCTGTGTTCCCTGAGTTGTCAGCAGGTGGCGGACGATAGGGGATGTGCCGTCGAAAACGCAACGGAAATCGGTATTTCGGTTAGGCGTGGTGCAACAGAAGCCCCGTTGTATGCGAGCGCCTCTGCATCTGCTTCTGCTACAACACGCCCCGGATTCCCTGCGGGCTCGTCGTCGCCGAGGTGGTCGCTGCCGCGTCCGGGATCCAGTCGAAGTAGCCGATCATCATCTCGTCGAAGGTCTGTTCACTGAAGTAGACCGTCTTCGACGGATCGGGATTGGCCAGCCCGGGCGGAATGCCTCGAAACCGGTGTCCTGAGGGGCATTGGAGCAGAATGAACGCTGTCGAGGGACGACTTTACAGGGCACCGCTGGGTGCAGAAGGCGGACGCTTGTTGCCGCACCGAGCGAATCCCTTCCGGGTCTCGCCCCTTTCAGTGTGCACTGTCGGCGTGAATCTTAGGAGCTGTCCCAACCACGGCCCCCATCCGGAATGCACCTGACGATGGCAAGACTGATCAATTCTCCCCGCTTCGCATCCACTGTCTTCATCGGCGCGCTCGTCGCATTGGCTCTGCCGACCACCGACCACGCGGAACTGGCTGCTCAGGAGGCGTGGCGACCGGCGGAGGTGACGACCGCCGACTATCAGCGAGCCGAACGGATGCTGGCCGAGTTCAAACGGCCCCTGGTGACGCACAACAGCGCCTCACCGACGTGGCTGGACGGAGGCGAGTTCTGGTACCAGAGCGTCACGGCCCAGGGCTACGAGATCGTTCGCGTGGATGCCGCCGATGGCGATCGCGAACTGGCCTTTGATCATGCGGCGGTCGCATCGGGCCTTTCGGCGTTGTTGTCGCGGACCGTGGATCAGAATGCGTTGGCCGTTTCTGACCTCGCCTTTGAAGCAGGGAATCGGGTTCGGTTCGAGTTCGACAACACGCTCTACGTCTGCGGTCGCGACGGAACGGGTTGTCAGCGAGTGGGCGACGCTGCCGAGGGGCTGGGCCGGAACTACGTGACCTCTCCCGACGGGACCCGCGCTGTATTCATTCGAGACCACAACCTGTGGATGGTGAATGTCGGGACCGGCATTGAGACGGCCCTGACCACCGACGGAATTGAGAACTACGGCTACGCGACGAACGACGCCGGCTGGACTCGCAGCGATGTCCCCGTCGTTCGATGGGCACCGGATTCGCGGCGCATCGCCACCTTCCGGCATGATGGCCGTGGCGTGAGTCAGATGTACCTGGTGTCCACGAACGTCGGCGCGCCCGAACTGCAGCAGTTTAACTACCCGCTCCCCGAAGACTCACTCCCCTTCATGGTCGAGCGAATCATCATCGACACGGATAGCCCGGGCGAGATCACCTGGCTGCAGATGGATCGCGACGCACACCGCTCCACCATCTGCGACCACATCTACTGCAGCGGCACCTTCTCAGACGTCGACTGGGCCACCGACGGGGAACAGCTGGCCTTCGTCTCGTCATCGCGGGATCACAAAGTGGCCTCGCTGCGAGTGACCGATCCGGCGACCGGGGCGGTGCGCGATGTGCTTGAGGAGCGGGTCGAGACCTTCTTCGAATCGGGCTACAACAATGTGAATTGGAGCATCCTTTTCGAGACCAATGAGGTGATCTGGTATTCGCAGCGTTCGGACTGGGGGCACCTCTACCTGTATGACCTGGACACCGGTGAGGTGAAGCATCCGATCACCCAGGGCGACTGGAATGTTCTTCAGGTCCGCTACGTGGATCACGAGAACCGCGAGATCTACTTCACCGGCAACAACCGCGAGGACGGCGACCCGTACTTCCACTACTTCTACAAGGTGGACATCGACAGCGGTGAGGTGACGCTTTTGACGCCCGAGCTGGGGCATCACGAGATCGACCTGGCGCCGGACGCCGACTATTTCGTCGACACCTGGTCGACTCCGACCATGCCGCAGACGATCGTCACCCGCGATTCAGATGGTGACGTGGTCGTCGAGATGGAGCGTGCCGACGTCACGCGGCTGGTGGCGTCCGGTTGGAAAGAGCCGATCCCCTTCACCACCAAGGCCCGCGACGGGGTGACCGACCTGTACGGCATCATGTACACGCCGTCCAACATGCAGCCCGGACGCAAATACCCGGTGGTGAACTACCTCTATCCCGGTCCGCAGAGTGGCTCGGTCGGCAGCCGGTCTTTCTCGCCCGCTCGCAGAGATCACCAGGCGATCGCTGAACTCGGCTTCATCGTGGTCGAGGTCGACGCCATGGGCACGCCCCAGCGCTCCAAGTCCTTCCACGATGCTTACTACGGCAACATGGGAGACAACGGGCTGCCGGATCAGATCACCACCATCCAGCAGCTGGCCCAGCGTCACGACTTCATCGACATCGATCGGGTCGGGATCTGGGGACACTCGGGCGGTGGTTTTGCTTCGACCGCCGGCATCCTGCGCTACCCCGACTTCTACGACGTCGCAGTCTCGCAGGCCGGAAACCACGACAACCGGAACTACGAAGACGACTGGGGCGAGAAGTGGCAGGGGCTGCTGGTGGAGAACGCGGATGGCTCCACCAACTACGATAACCAGGCCAACCACCTGCAGGTCGAGAATCTGAAGGGCAAGCTGCTTTTGGCGCACGGCACGGTGGACGACAACGTGCCGCCGTACAACACGCTTCTGGTTGCTGATGCCCTGATTGAAGCCAACAAGGATTTCGATCTGATCATGATGACCAATCGGCGGCATGGATTTGGGAACGAGCCTTACATGATGCGTCGTCGGTGGGACTATTTCGTGACGCATTTGTTGGGAGCGGAGACTCCAAAGGAGTTTGTGTTCGGGGCGCAAAGACCGATCACGTGAACGCCCCTGTCGGCGGGGTCTTGGGACCTGGGACTGGTGACTGGCGTTCGGACAATGCTGTCAGGCGCCGGCGGCTCACCTTGGCCTCGACATTCCTGTGCCTGATGTCGCTTGGGGCCTGCACGGTGGAAGAGCGGCCGGGCTCGACTTCGGTGGATTCGGCTTCGGACTCGCCGGTTGCCTTGGTCGAGGCGCCGCCGCGGGGGGCTGTTGGGCCGCAGGCGGATTCGGTTCTGGCTGTGGTTCAGATGGTGTTTGATGGGATCAATGCCGGGGATGGCACTGTGATCATGGCTGCTTTCCAGGCGGAGGGCCGGGTTGGAGCGATCCGGCGGGTTGGGGCGCTGGTTTCGGCTTCGACGGCGCAGGGGATGGCGGCTTCGATTCAGGCGGCGGCGGCCTACGTTGAGCGGATGTTTGATCCGGTTGTGGAGGTCAGTGGGTCACTGGCGACGGTTTGGGCGCCTTATGACTTCTACATTGATGGCGAGTTCACTCACTGTGGGGTCGACCTGTTCCAGCTGGTTCGTGGGGATGCCGGGTGGAAGATCCGTGATCTGGTTTATACGGTGCTGCAGCCGCCGGCGTGTTCGATGCATCCGGATGGGTCGCCGGGGGGGTGAGGGGCGTGGGGTCGGCAATCCGGTGTTATACGCCATTGCTGGAAACGGTGTGCCGACCATGCGGTAGGTAGTCGCGTGGCGGCTCCGGCTTGGCCGGACTGCCGGCTCGGATGCGCTTGCTTTTTCGATGGTGTACACCACGACTTTCGCGGAAGGCGTTCCATACCTGTATCGTAGATCGCCTCCAGCGAGTTCGGGTGAATTTCAGTAGCTACCCCTCGCGGAGGGTGTCAATTTCGAACTCGAAGGGAGCAGCAGACATGCCTCTAGTTGAGTGCCCAGACTGCGGGAAGCAGGTCTCTGACGTGGCCCCAGCCTGCATTGGCTGTGGGCGTCCGCTTGCGGAAGGAGCGCACCGAGGCGCAAAGCCGGAGCCACCGGAGACAGGAGGACAGTCTTCCGAGTGGCGATGCGAAAGTTGCGGCGGTGATCAACTGAAGAAGTTCAGCCTTCTCTACGAGGAGAATCGCACCACCTCCAAGTCGAGAACGACGGGCGTCGGCTTAGGTGTCGGCCCCGCGGGCATCGGTGTTGGTTTAGGTGGGGCGCGAAGCCGAAGGGTTTCGGCGACTGAACTAGCCGGGAGGGTCGCGCCGCCGAGCCGTGACTCGATGATGAAGAAGAAGAGTGAAACAGGGTCCGTCCTCGTTTCGATCTTAGCTTTTTTGGCAGCATATGGCGGCTTCACTTCGGGCGGCTTCCCTTGGGCGGTTGGTGCCTTTCTGACCGTCTTTATTGGCGGAATGGTGATCGTCGGAAAAAGTATCGCTCCCGAGATTGACCAAGCGTTCAAGAAGGCGATGGACCGCTGGAAACAATCGTATCTCTGCCTCCGTTGCGGTGATCAGATGCTTCTTCAGCCGGAAGGCGGGATCTCCGCTGTAAAGGGAGGAGACCCCGAGATCGATGTCTTGCTCCGTGAAGGCAAGGAGCTTCAAGCGGTCTCGGTCCTTCTGAAGAAGGAGGGGCTATCGCTGACCGAAGCCCGAGACAGAATTGAGGCTAGAACCGTTGAGCTTCATCTATAGAGTTTGCCACGATCGGGGCCAAGCTCTTCTGTGAGGTGAGAAGCAGGAAATTCGCGCGAGCAACGGCGTATAACAAACAATTTGCGCCTGCGTTCGCTGGCGCTCACTCCGGTGAATCACGGCCCGACGGTTGATCGGCGATCTGAGCAGTATTTGCGGGGCGCGTGGTCGGCGAAATCACCATGTTTGTGGAGGGCCGCGCCGCAAATTTAGAACGTTATAGGACAGGGCGGTGAAGCGTTCGTGGAGACCATGCGGTAGTTAGCGCGTCTGGCTTCTCGACCGTGCCGGAGGCGGAATGGGTTCCGCCTGTTGCGAGCTTCGCCGTCCGAACGCATCCTAAGCGAATTGGGATTTCTAGGTCGTCTTCTCGCCGCCCGACAGAAGTGGACAATTGACTCCACCCGCCTTTCAGAGCTTTCGGGTGGCGTCGACACCGGGCATTGGCCGGCCGTACGCCTGACTCACACTCCATCACGATACCCCGATGAAAGCCGATCTGTACGAGAACCTCATCGAAGCCCTGGACTCATACAGGAGTGAGTTCGAGGCCCTCCAAGGCGTGCTCATCGAACTGCGCTCGCGGGTCGAGGGCGTGACTGGCGCGACCGACCGTCTGTCGGATCTAGCGGACTCTCCTGGGTTTGATCGAGTCTTGGTCGGGCGGACACTCGAAGATCAGAGTGACTTCCGGGCGCGAATCGAAGAGTACGTGAATAGACTCCAGACCACGTTTGCGTTCTGGGGCCTACGCTCACCGGTCTTCTAAGTGAGCTACAGCGGCAGGCGGCGCTTTTTCAGAAGGTTGGCGTGTCCGCAGTGAAGGGAGAGATGGACGCCCGGCCCGTTAAGTCGGCGCCGGTCGAATCGAGGTCGAACTCGTCTCCGCCGCTTGAGTCGACCGATGATTACGATTCAGAGTCGGATCGCCCGGTCTTTCAGACTTGGCAGTGCGACAACTGTGGCATGCGATTTCGACGGGAGGAGGTCGATGAGTGTCCTGAGTGCGGCCAACCATGGAACAACTTCCGGTGAACTGGAACTGGCCTCAGCCTGACTCAACGAGACGTCCCCGCAGGGCGGCATGGCCTGTAGCACTTCAACGCCACGGCACGACATCGAATCAAGTTCTTGCGGCTGTCGCGCACCGCTGTGATGCGCTACGGTCTAAATCACATGTGGAGCGCAGGTGTGAAGTTGAACCGTCAGTGAGCCACCACCCGGAGAGCCGATGTTCTACAAGATGCGTCTCGACGCAGCAGTGAGTCGTTACTTCGCTGGCGCCGAAATAAGGGATTCGTCGCGCATGCTCTCAATGTGGCGGGACTGTCCGTTTTTCTGTGTAACTGGCCCCTAAACTGAGCGATTCTTGGGGTAGAAAAGAGGCGCCCTCTGGGTTAAGTTACTGGTGGATAACAAGTTATGGCCAGTGGCGGTCACCACCGCCCTCAACCCAAAGGGTGCCGAGTC
>JBDNHE010000258.1:0-5456 GCA_041688945.1 Gemmatimonadota bacterium
AAATAGACCCGCCCTGCCAAAAGGAAAGGGGACCCGCACTCTGAGAGTGCAGATCCCCCGCCTGTCATGTCCTCGACAGGATTCGAACCTGTGGCCTGCTGCTTAGGAGGCAGCCGCTCTATCCACCTGAGCTACGAGGACGGCTGGATCGCAAACTGTGCTGTCGCAACACTTTCCGCAGTATCGGCGAACTGTAGCACGCCGGAGACTTGGCGAACTGGGCACAGATTGGGCACAAGCGTCAGGAAAAACGTCACCCGGCACCACTTCTGCCGCCGGGCAAGATAGCGAGGGGAGCACGGCCCGGGCACCCCTGGGGTTTTGGTTGGGGCACAGATTCCGGGACGGCCCCGCCAGCCTCGGGGACAGAAGCCGGCGGAGGGCTCCGAAGACTGGACCTCCCCGGAGGTTCTAGCTCCCGCTACCGACTCGTGGCGATGGCTTCCCCGTCCGCCCCGTCAAGCTGCGTGACCGTGACTTCGAGCACCGCGTCGGTGGGTGCCTCTACCCTCCCCCATGCGCTGAATTGGTTCGGCGACAGACTCCACTGGGCCGTTTCGCCAGGCTCAAGCCCCCCAGGGATCTGATAGCTGAACTCCTCTTCGAGCCACGGGACAGACCTACCCGCACTCACGAGCCGCCCAACGAAGTACGCCCTCGATACCGCTCGGTCCGTGCCGTTGGTGACGCTGAGGTCGACACGCGGCTCTGGGCCGAGGGAGCCATCTCTCAGGCGGAAGCGCGCGCTAGTGACCTCGAAACGGGCCAGGATGAGGTCCGGAGCCGCAGCGGGAGCCGCCTCAGGAACCGCGGCTTCCGTGGCCACCTGCGTGCTCCCTCCGGACACCAACCACGCCACCCCGGCCGACGCCACCCCAACGGCAAGGCTCACGAGGAACACCAGGATCAGCATAGCTGGGATGGAAGCGATAGCCCATTTCACCATAAAGAGGACCATGCTGCCGAACTTCATCTGCACGTCCGCAACGACAATGCGTTGCTCGGGTTTCGCGTCCATCTGATTCGCTCCTAGTCGTGGGAGGCAAGGACGTAGCCGGCGAGCACGCTCTGCACCTCGTAGATGCTCAGCTTTTTGTTGAACTGCTTCTGGACGGTCCCACCGCCCGCAATCCATATCTTCAGCTCAGCATCGTAGTCGAACGAGCCAGCAGTCTCGACGCTGAAGTGGGTAATGCTGCGGTACGGGATGGAGTGGTACTCCATCTTCTTCCCGGACAGCCCCTGCTTGTCGACCAGGATCAGCCGCCGGTTGGTGAAGAAGAAGGAGTCGCGGAACACTTGGTACGCTTTCTCAATCTGTTCGCCCGGGGCCAGGATCTGAGCGAACTCGTCCGCCACCTTCGCGACATCCACCTCGGTGGCGTTGCCCATCAGGCTGTCAAGAAAACCCATTTCTACCCCTCGCTTCATCGTCTGTTGGTCGCCCTGGGGAGGCGCTCACAGGATGCCTCCGAGGGGTGCGACGTGCAAGTGAGACGGAGGGCGCGGGCTTTCCACGTCCACGCTGTCCGACGACCGCGGCCCGAGGATAAGGTGCTCCTAAGTCGTTCTCCCGCTTGGCTTTCCGGCGGGCGCGGTTGAGGTGGCATTTTGGGATTCGTCAGATTGGGTACAGATTGGGCGCAAGGCTTTAGGACAACCACCCTTCCCCGGCACCACCCCCTCCGCCGGCAAGATAGCGACGGTGGGACGCTCGACCTTCAAGATCTCGTCGACCGCGGGGAAGTCTACCTCGTCCCGGAGGCGAGACCTGGTCCGTGCCCCCTTCAGCGCCTTCGCGGCGTGCGGGCGGCCCTACCGATGGCGGATTGTCGGGATTCAAGCATCAGCGACGGTACGCGGTTGCCGCCTCCATCTTTACGACCCCGCCCTGTCGGATCGTAAACCAATTTGACTGCCGGATGAGAGCGCCGAAGGCATTCTTTCCCCGGTAGTCGCATCCGACGAGCCATCCATCGTCAGTGGTGTAGACCTGAGTGCAGGCATCCATCTCGATTGAGCCCGGGTCGTTGGCGATGTTCCGCAGGTAGTCTCGGACGACTCGGTAAGTGCCATCCCAGGCGCTTGGCTCAGGTCGAGGTCCGAGCCACTCAGCGCGCTCGCGATCGGCAGCCCGTTTCGCCAACACTAAACCACCATAGTATTCGGCACGCTCAACATACCGGGCGTTCTCTGGAGCGATTTCGGCGAGTTCTTGGTACACCCTCAGATTGGCCTCGTGGGCGCTAGCCGGAATCCCCCGAGCCTCAGCGACCAATTCAGCTTCTCGTGCACGTTGGTCTGCCACCGCCTTGAGCGAGAGGGCCTCGTTCATGAGGTGCTCAAGGTCGACGTCCCCCGTCTCGCGGTACTGCGCGCCAGTTCGTAGCGCGAGGACATTGTCCCCTGAGGCGATGGCCTCCCTCATCACATTGATCACACTGTCCCGCACAACGGCAAATTCCGCTCGGAACGCTCTGGCCTGCGCCTCATCTTCAGCAGCAGCGGATTCGATTGCTGCCTCCCCCGCGCGGTTCGCCTGCCGCGCTTTCCATCCCTCCACCCCCGTGGCGATGCTCAGTAGCACAAGCCCCGCCACAATGGCTTTCGGGCGAAAAGGAGCGGGGACGGGCACCTTGGGCGACAGTGAGATCGCCAACAGGGCAGCGGTTCCCGCGAGCCACATCTGTCCCTGAAACAACGAAATCAGAGCCAAGAGTGCAGCCACGTACGAGAAGATCCAGCCTGCCGCGACCAACACCGTCCGCGCGACTTTGGCACCAAGGCTTACTGGGTCGGCCGGTGGCTGAGTCGACGCGACGGGCGGCAGCTCCTGGGCCGCCCCGCAGGTCTGACAGAATTTCCCCGGCGGTGGGATTTCATTCCCACATCGGCCGCAGTTCGTCATCACGTTGCCTCTCGGGTCTGATCGTCTACGTGGGGGAACGCGAGGACAGGATGCGACCCAAGCGGGGCCCGTGCAAGGCGGTGCGCGGTAGGATGCGCGGTGGTGCGCGGAGCCCCATGGCTTCTGGGCACGCTGGGGCATGGCTCTCGGCCCTCGCCTTCTTCCTGTTCCTGGCGGGCTTGGAGCGCGAAATTGAATCGCGGTTGTGTGCGTGACGCTTTCATGGTGGTCCTTTGGGGCATAGTCCCCAGAGATCGAAGGCCCGACCTTGCACGACAGCCCCCCCCGGCCGATCTTGGTTCATCTGTCGTTAGTCAGGGGAGGGGAAGAACATGGGGCCGCCTCCGGGACATCCGTGATCCATGGAATTCCCCCGAAGGGTAATGAAGAATCATGAATAAGCAGGCAATGAGCTGGCGACGGGCCATCTTTTCGGCGTTCTCTCTCGCGCTTTTCGCGTGCGGTGACTCTACATCCGGCCCTGAACCGGTTGCATCCATCGCGTTGTCGGCCCCGTCCCAGGCTGCCGTCGTTGGGGGTACTCTTCAAATCTCCGCGTCGCCGAAGGATGCAGGTGGGACCGCTCTGACAGGCCGCTCGATGACGTGGAGCTCCAATGACCAATCGGTAGCCACCGTCAGTGGGACTGGCCTTGTCACGGGCGTGGCTCCCGGATCGGCCCGCATTACAGCGACGGCGGAGGGAATCAGCGGCCATATCGACATCACAGTCGCACTCGCCCCGGTCGCGACGGTAACCATTGCCCCCTCATTGGACACTCTCACGGTGGGGAAGACGACGCAGCTTCAGGCCGCGACAAAGGATGCGTTGGGGAATACCCTGACCGGGCGAGCGGTCACCTGGAGCTCTTCTGCGGAAGGGGTAGCGACGGTTTCCTCGACCGGGTTGGTTTCGGCAGTCGCCATAGGCAAGGCGACGATTACCGGCACGAGCGAAGGCAAGCCGGGGACCGCAGAGATTGTGGTCATTCCCGTCCCTGTCGCGTCCGTCGAGATTTCCCCATCCGCTGAATCCATACAGGTGGGAGCAACGCTTCAGCTGAGCGTCACGGCGAAGGATGCCGGCGGGAACGTGCTGGCGGGTAGGACCGTGACCTGGTCGACCTCTTCGGCATCCATCGCGACCGTTTCAACAACGGGACTGGTTACGGCCCTCGCGCCCGGGGAAGTAGATATCACAGCTGAGGTCGAAGGAGAAACGGCAAAGGCGGACATTACCGTTGAGCTGACGCCCGTCGCTTCGCTTGAGGTATCGCCGGATGGGGCTACACTTGAGGTTGGTCAAACTCAACAGCTCACGGCGATCGCCAAAGACGCCGCTGGAAACACCCTAACCGGCCGCCCCGTCACATGGTCCTCGAATAGCACGGCGGCTACGGTGAGCAGCGGCGGACTGGTGACTGCGGCGGTACTCGGAACCGCCACGATCACAGCGACGGCTGGCGGCGTTTCCAAGGACGTGACGATAACCGTTGCTCAGCCCGCCCCCACCACCGGAATCCGAATCCGCGTTACATCACCGGTTGAAACGACTCAGTTTTCTCTCGGGATCGACGGAGGGCCTTTCGCTGATCCTGAAGTGATTCAGGTAACGACAGCTCCAACCAAGACCGCGCTACTTTCGGTGAGCGTTCCAGCCGGTGGCCCGTACCGAGTCCGGGTGGTGGTTCCAGAAAGTCAGGGTGGTGACCCCCATTCCACTGTCGCCGCCACGGGTCAAGCGACTGGGATAACAGTGGCGTCGGGAGCTGCTTCCGAAGTGGATATCTCGCTGGCGAGGCCGAGTTACTCCGTTTCCGCACCCATGACGGCCGACGGAGGCTCGACCGTGACCGTTCTCTGGACCGTGACGGATCTGGGAAGCACCGTCGAGAACGTCGGCTTCCGATGGCAGGGTGTAGTCGAGTACTCAGGACCGCCGGGCGCTGGATCGAGCTCAGCAGTGTCTGGGGTGCAGACATCGCCAACGACATACACCTTCACGGCCTCGTTCCAAGCGCCGCTGACACCGGGAACTATCACCATTCGAACCCGGACGCTTTCCTTCGTCAACGTGCACACCGGGTTCGTCAGTATGATTAGCCACTGGGCACCGAGTACCGCGCGGGGGGAGGCGCTGCACTCGATCACGATTCGCTAAGGAAGCTCGGTTTCGCCACGGGGGGGGATTCGTACCCCTTCGCCCGCTCGCGCTGCACGATAGTTGGTTGGTGTACATGTTGCGTGTCTCGGGGCCCCCATTGGTCCCTCGGACCGATTCCCCTCTCCCGGCGCTCCTCGGGCGTCAGCACGGGGCATTCCCCAGGAGGTCGGTGGTGGGGGGTCGGCTACGGGCGCCATGTCCTCGGACCGGGGCTCGGGCGTCGGACCTTCCCATGGGTCTGGGGCGTTTTCGTTGTCCGCCCCCCCAATCGTATCCCGGTTATCCCGAGAATCCGTGTCGGGTTCGGGCACCCCGTTTCCGGTGTTGACCTCCCTGGGCGTATCCCGGTTATCCCGAGAATTGCCGTTCTCCGGGTCCCGAGCGG
>JBDNHE010000259.1:0-1672 GCA_041688945.1 Gemmatimonadota bacterium
GCCCGTCGTCGAGGGTGATGGTGCCGGAGCGTTGATCACGGGACGTTGCCGCGACTGCGCAACGCCCCGTGAGGATGGTTACCCCGTCAGCGAGGAGGGCCTCGTGGACTATTCGGGCTGCCAACTCTTCCTCTTTGGGGAGGATGCGCGGTCCGCGTTGCACAATGGTGACGTGGGAGCCGAGGCGTGCCATCGCCTGGCCGAGTTCGCACCCGATTGCGCCCCCGCCGAGGATGACCAGCTCGCCGGGGAGTTCGCGCAGGCCCCAGAAGGATTCACTGGTGAGAACGTGCAACCCGGTCGCGCCGGCTAGGCGCGGTTGTTTTGGGCTGGTTCCTGTGGCGATGAGGGCCTGTTTGAATCGAGTCTCGGCTCCACCGAACGCAAGGGTGCGAGCGGAAAGGAACCGGGCGCCGCCGCGGGCTACCGACACGCCGTTGGACTCCAAAGCTTCGCGGGAGTCAGCCGGCGCAATCGTCTGGATCGCGTTATGGACCGCGCGCATGGTCGCGGCGAAGTCCGCCGGAGTGGGCCGGCCGAGAGAAGCGTTATGCGCTGAGAAAATGAGAGTCTTCGAGGGCACACATCCTGTCCAAAGGCAGTCGCCGCCAAGCCGGTCCTTCTCGATAAGCAGCACGCGGGCACCGAGGCCGGCCGCCGTTTTGCTGGCCACGAGGCCGGCGCTTCCTCCGCCGATCACGATCAGATCCCACATCGCTGTGTCCGTCATTCTTGCCTCCTGTTTTGTGCTGATCTGATGACTGTGCCCAACATTTATAGCAGTGTTGTACGGGGCCGTTTGGTGACCAATGACACAGACCGCCGAAAATCTTTTTCACAACTTTCGAGCCTGAACTCCTCTATATCCTCAGTTTCTCCTAGCAACGAGCTAGTTTTTAGTACCTCGACGCTTAAGAAGCGCCAGGCTCTTCGGCACTCCTTCCGGGCAACAATTGGTGGACCATCGCGGTCGAGGGGCAACGGCGTTAGTCGTGTCTCTACGGTGTATCACTGGTGTATCACTGGTGTATCACTTCCAGAATCTGGTCGACTATCATCGCCGTGCATGCGGACGTGAGGGATTTCTACGCCCTCGACTAGTGGGAATGCCCGCCGCGCGTGGCCCGTCCTGGTAGATGCGGCCCGCCACATCGGTGGCCGGTTCCGCTTCTGGAACGGCGTCGAAACCGTCGATCAGGATGGTGGGAGAATCCGAAAATCGGTGCCTCGCAGCATCTACCCGGGTGCGGATCAGGGCAAACGTCGACGTCACAATGCTGAGCCCTCAGCTTCTCCCGCACCTCAGCCAAAGCTTTACCCGCTACTTCTTCGTCAGGGCATTCATCTATGCGCAGCACTTCAATTTTCGTACCGCTGCTATGCGCGGGCCCTAGTTCACTTTCTGTGCTCTAGGTCGCAGACGCTCCATCGCTGTTCGTAATACAGTCGAGCACCGCAACATCTACTTGAAAGGGATTACTCATAACAACTTCCACTCACGACCCCGCACAAACCCGAGCTGGAGCGACTCTCGGTCGACGGGTTCTCGCCGGCCTGACCGGCGGAATCGCCGGCGGCGTAATGTTTGGCGCCCTCATGGCGATGATGGGAATGCTCCCGGCAATTGCCTCGATGGTGGGCTCGAACTCACCCCTGGTGGGTTTCGCCATCC
>JBDNHE010000260.1:0-5090 GCA_041688945.1 Gemmatimonadota bacterium
ACCCAGGCGAGGCCTGGGTCAGGATTGCGCATGTTCCAAAAGTGCACGTGCGTGTCGATGATGGGCTCGCGTGTCATTTGACTTCTCCTTCAGATTGCTTCCATTGCTGCGATTGGTGTTCCGGTGGAAATCTTGTTGTCAACACTATTCGCGGCCCGCGGCATTTGCCACTCTCACAGCCAGCATTGACCTGCGCGTGCCTTAAACCAGACCCCCGACGTGTGCCATCAGGTGATCCGTTCTGTGGAGTGCGTCGAAGAGAGCACGATCCCGTACCCGGGGACTGGGACCTCTTCCGCAAAAGGAAGCCGCACGACTATCGGCTCCTGGGTCAGGTTTCCAATGAGGAACATCTGATCATCACCTTGTTGGAATGCCAGCGCAGCAACACGGTCCGGGTCACTTGATCGAATCGAGACCATCTGACACGAACGCAGACGCGCCAGGCATCCAAGGAGATCCGCGACCGGGAACACCTGCTCGGGATCGATCAAGAGTCCCCGCGGACCAACCAGGTCGAAGAAAGTCGCAGAAGTGGTACCGGAACGAACCATCTGGGCAAGTGCGGCGAGGGTCCAGACCGCACAAAAGGCGGTCGTCTGGCGGGGATCCTGGTTGGCGGGACCTTCGCCTTCCTGACTGGGGCCGGCCGGATAGGGACCGTCGAGACCGATCAAGTCGACAGGGGACATCACGACTTCGACGTCTCCATAAAGCCGTCGAGCAAAGTTGACGACATCCGAAATCGCCTCGGGATTCTGCATTAAGGACCTGTCGTCACTGGCGTGCACCTGCGGGTTAACGGCGAACACGATCCCGTCGATCGTCGAGTAATCTGGCCGATCACGGTTAATGTCGACGAAGAACTGGCTGGTACCTGAAACAATGTTCGGAGTCTCCAATCCCTCTGCCGCCAAGGCTGCGCGCACGTGATCGCTCACCTCAGGTGGGCAGGCACCCCGAAATGCACTGAAGCCCGTTACTTCGGCGAGGACAAGGATTCGATCGATACGACTCGAGCAGTGCGCGAGTGCACTGGCCAGGGCAAGGGCGTCCGCGGCAGAGTGCTCCGGACGCAGGAACGCTCCGATCTCCAGCGCCGCTTGGAGTGACTTCGCTACTGCCTCGGCCTCGGCAAGTCGAACGGGTAAGTCCGAACCCGGGTGTAGGTCCACACGGACATGGTCCGGCTGGAGTGAGCGCAGGCGTTTGACCTGGGCATCGTCCGGTACGACCGTCATAAGGTGCCCGACGCGCGGCAAGTACACCGTCGGCGACTCGCCCGAGCTGAGTTGGATATGCCCTCCCTGTGGCTGTAACGCACCCGAGCCGGACACTGAGAGCGTTACTCGCTGGTACAACTCAGCGCCATCTTGGGCATCCATGGGGAAGCCATCCTCCAATGGGGTCCCGTAGGTCTTCCAGTTCGCGTCGATCCAATTTCTGTGGTCCTGCATCTCGAATCGATCGCCGTCGAAGGAGTACGACACGTTGACGCAGTCGAGATCAATCTCCAGACGATCGAAGTGTGGCGTCATTGCTGTGAGGGTTCCAGACCGGACCAGTTGCGGCTCGAGGTCCACCCCGAAGGTTCCCTCAAACTCGCCGTTATGGGCCCGAAGCCGGAACGTCCGGCCAATATGAGAACGCAGACCGTGGTGCACATTGAATCCGATCTTGCAGTAGCGGAACTCCTGAAGCGCCCGACCGCGCATTTCATAACTGAGAATGCCATCCGCACTTGCAGCGATAGCGCCATGCCATTTATATTGGATGGACCCTTGCTCGTGCAGAGCGTCGAAGTCGATCGTCGCAACCTCGTCGGTTTGGCTGACCACGAGGTTGGAGAAGCGGGCAGGGATGGTGTTCCACGATTCATCCCGAACCGCCAGATAAAGGCGTTGAATCACCTCGGCCCCACGCCACCTGACGTCAAACAGGTCCCCGTCAGCGAAGGTCGCTGTCAAACCTCCCAACTGGATCCGCACAGGAACCATGGGTGCGATGTGATTACTCATAGCAGCCACGCCTCTCGCGGAGTTCGGCTCCGAACCCAATTCGGTGAGGGCACCGTGCGCCACCTCCGCAATAGGGCGCTTCGTCGGCGATCGAGTCCTCTCCGACGCCTTGGCTCGGGGTAGGCGATCAGCATCGGCTCGCCCTTGGCAATCTTCAAGCGGCCGTGTCCTCCGGGTGGGGCTCTGGTCGGTGGTGGTGCGGGGCGTCAGAGCCAGCAAGCGATGCGATCGCCTCGGCCAGGCTCTCCGCATCTGTGTAGTCGGCAATCAGCAGACTCCCTACGATTTGGCCACGAGAAAGGACAATAGCCCGATCCGCGGCATCAAAGACCTCGGAGTCTTCCGTGCAGTACATGACTACCGCCGCACCTGTGTCCGAGTAGTCCCGAAGCAGGCGATAGATCTCGGCCTTGCTACCCAGGTCGACTCCACGGGTGGGCTCCTCGAGTGCCAGCAGAACTGGTCCGACTGCCAGGGCAGAGGCGATCGCCACCTTCTGCTGGTTGCCGCCGCTGAGGGACCGGATGGGAGTGCCGAGGCTTGCTGTCTTGACCAAAAAGGCCTTCTGCGACTCGGACGCTCGGCGGCGGGCAGCGCGACGATTGAGCGTCCACGCCCTCGTGGTCAGTCGACCGGCCTCGCGCAGGAACAGATTCTCGCCGACCGATAAGTTGTCAAACAGGCTTTCACTGCGGTCGCCCGTGACGAAGGCCACTTGGCTCTGGGCAGTTGGTCCGCTTCGTGTATCCAGGTCAAGCGTGCCCCGCGCTCTCTCGAATCCCGCTATTGATCGGATCAGCTCACGACCCCCCGAGCCTTCCACTCCGACGATCGCCAGAATCTCGCCGGAGGCGACATCCAGATCGATACCCGTGAATCGAGCCCGACGATGCGTCCATTGAGCCAAGCGCAGCAGGGTCGGAGAACCTTCCTCCCGTGCTGCCCGTGCGGCAGCGCTCGAGCTTGAGCGGCCCACGACGAGCTCGCGGGCGATCCTCTCCTCGTCGATCTCGGGTGGAACGAGTTCCGTTCTCGATCGTCCGTCCACGATGACGACGATGCGGTCGCAGTGCGTAGCCAGCTCGGCCAATCTGTGGCTGACAAGGACAACCACTTTGCCCTGACCGGCCAAGGCGTGCATCCGCTCAAACAGCTCCGCCGACTCGTTCTCGGTGAGAGCGGAGTTGGGCTCGTCGAACAAAAAGACGTCGGCGTTCTTGGCCAAGGCCTTGGCGATCTCGGTGCGCTGCTGAAGCGCGAGCGGGAGACTGTCAACTGTCGCGTTGGCATGCTCGAGCAGTCCCACCTCGCGAAGCACTTCCAAGTTCGCGTCGCGACCCTTGGGCCGGGTGAACCGGGACGGCTCCAGTCCCACGAGCAGGTTCTCAGCAACGGTCAGATTCGGGAAGAGCTGCGGCTCCTGGTGAACGATGGCCACCCGATGCGCGTCCTCGTCGGCTGACCACGGCATGCCGTTGAGGGTGATGGTTCCGCCGTCTTGCTTGGTTTCGCGCGCGAGGATCTTGACCATAGTGCTCTTACCGGCACCGTTCGGGCCCGCGACTCCCAGGATCTCCCCGGGCCGGGCCTGCAGGGTCAGGCCTCCCAGGGCGACCGTGTCGCCGTAGGTCTTGACGAGGTCGTGGATCTCGATGCCGCTCGACATTGATGTGTCCGTCATCGCTAGCGGTCCTTCCTCCATCGCTGAGTTGCCTGGTCTAGGACCACAGCGCCGATCGTGACCGCGCCGATGAAGATTTGCTGCAGGAACGCCCCGGCCGCGACGAGCGCGAGACCATTGTTGAGGATCGCCAGCAGTAGACAACCCAGCAGCGTACCTAGTACGGTGCCACGCCCGCCCGACAGGCTAGCCCCACCTATGACGACGGCGGCGAAGGTCGGGAAAAGCAGTCCGACACCGGAGTCCGGCTGCACGGACCCGATGAAGGCGAAGGTCAAGATGGCAGCCACCGCCGCGGAAAGGGAGCATATGACGAAGGCCCATATTTTGTATCGGCGCACCGGGATCCGGGCGAACTGCGCAGCCACTGCATTGCCGCCGATGGCCTTCAGTCGGAAGCCGAACAGTGACTTGCTGATGATGTACCAAAACCCAAGGGCGATGACGGCCATCCAGATGGCGCCCATGGGCAGCCCGAGCGGCAGATCCTGGTTGCTTAGTCCGCGGAAGAAGGAGACCTGCCCCTCATTCATCGTCCGTCCGGACCCTGGGGACATGGGCGAGTATGTCGCGGAGCCGCTGACGAGCAGCGTGAAACCGAAGACGAGCGTGCTGGCACCCAAAGTGGCGATGAATGAGGGAATCTTTGCGACCGTTGTGAAGAAGCCGTTGAAGAGCCCGACGCAGATCGCCATGAGCAGCGCAAGGCCGATCGCCGCGCCCACGCTCCATCCCCAATTGATCCAGGCGACGGCTGTGAGCATGGCGCTGAGTCCGTACACGGCACCGAAGGACAGGTCGATCTCTCCGACCATCAGTACCCCGGTCAGCCCTAGGCCCACGATCGCGAGTGTGCTCATGTACCTCAGCAGCCCGAGAAGGTTCTCCGGCATGAGGAAGCGCCCATCAGAGGCGATGGCGAAGATCGCCATAACCAGAAGGATAGTGCCGATCAGACCCGCTGTACGTCCAAACTCCCGAAGGAAGACGCCATCGCCCCCCTTCGAGGACCTTGGGTCGGGGTCTTGCGTGGCCTGCTCTGACTGTTCAATCGACACTTGCGCCTCCGCGTCCAATAGTGCTGCGATCCATCGAGGCCGGCCAGCATGCTGGCCGGCCTCGATGGTGTGGATTCATCTCTAGTGCTTGCCCCTACTTCATGATGGCGTTGAAAGACTCACGTGCAGCGCCAACGTTGGCGGACGTAACCGGGATCAGTTCCTGAGTATTGGGCATGACGAGCCCATCCTTCAGGAACGCGGCACACGCCAGAGCTCCGAATCCGGCCTGCTGCGACCAAGCCTGGTCGAGAGCGGCTACCTGGACACCGGCCTCGATGCCCTGGAACTGGCCATAACTGAAGTTCCAGCAGATGGTGAAGACCTCGCCGA
>JBDNHE010000261.1:0-2884 GCA_041688945.1 Gemmatimonadota bacterium
ATGGGCCCCAAGGGTGCTCACCGTCGCCCCAGAACAGCCCGAATACCGGCCCGTCAACCCGCTTCGACCCTCACCGCTGCCATGCCCTCGACCCCCGGTGCGTTTTTGTTGCTCGCCCACCCCAATCGCTCAATTTAGGTACAAATAGGCCTCCTAACGATGCAGGAACTTAGTACGGCTCGGGAGAACCCAGCAAGCACCTCCTCCCGGCCCCCTATCGCCCCATCCCTTCCTCGGGCCCATTTCTTCTAACGTTTCAAGGTTACCGGCACGGCTCGCGTTCAGCGAGCCGTGATTCACCGGAGCGAGCGGAGGCGCAAACTGTTGTTATGCAGCCCAGTTGTCGCGGGTTGCTAAGGACGCTCTCCGCTCACTGGCCAGTGCAGTGGCGAGTACGGTGATGGCGACGAGGGGTAGGACCTGAACCATTGTCCGCATTCGGGGTGTTTTCATTGGATTCCTATTAGGCTGAATTCAGTGACAGTCCAAGGGCCCGCCGGCGGCCGAACGGTGACCACACGGATTGTCGAGGCCGCGTATACTATCGGCCCCGGCAGAGCGACCCCGGAGGCGACCTTCTCGAGCGAATGAGTGTCATACACGTCAATTGAGAATGAAGGGGAGCGAACTGCGTTTTCTGTCGGATCGAGGTCCATATGCTCCACCACCAGCAGGCTGTCCGCTACAGTCCAGACCGAAGAAATGGTGGTGAAACTCCGGGCGAACTCCTCATAGCGCTTGCGACCGTCGGGCCCACCACCAAACTCGAAACGTTCCGGTCTCCTCGGTTCTCGATAACCCGGAGGTGGAGAACCAAACTCGAGCCGTTCGCCATCTGAATATCGTTGCAACGGATACGACATTGAGGATGCGACGAAGTCACCATCTGAGGAGCGGGCTAGGTGTTCCGTAGTGAACTCTCCCCAGAATGGGGTCAGAGCATGATCGGGAAGCTCATGGAAGCTCCCAATCTTCTCCCCGTCGAGTGAGTACTCGACGAAGGAGTCGCCGGGATAGTGGGTGTCGACGTTCGTGACGATGAAGGAAGACGCCCTTGGCGATACACTAGTAGTCGGAACCTTCTGGTCGAGAGGCATCATTCTAATGACTGACAGATCGTCCGCGTTCAGAAGGGTGACACGTGGCTCCCCGTCTGGTACGAGAATTCCTCCTTCGCTGTAGACGGCTGCGCGCGGCTTACTCAATTGGCCGGAGAACGTGCGACGCAATAACAGGTCTCCCGTGGCGACGTCGTACAGTGACACGGCGGTCGCACGGGAGTCCGTTATCAAAGCCAGCGTTCCGTCGCCCGACAAGTCGAATCCGCGGATCTCCTGAAGCTGCCTACCAAGTGTCTCCTCCAGTTGCATCTCAGACACCACACTCAGTTCTACGCGGTCCGAGAAGCGGGGAGAAGAATCCGCCTCATAACAAGCGCCGATGAGGATACCAACCGTACCGACCAGCACTGTCTCTCGCCCGATTCCAATGGCTCTTCGCGCCATCTTATCCCTCCGATCCGACTTGAATTTGATACACGACTATCTCCTCACGACCGATCCGGTCCGTCCAAACGCCAGCGAGCTCCGAGCCTCTTGCGGAATACAGCTCAAAAGCTGATGGCAGGTTCAACAGCCACCTGATCTCGCCCGAGCGAACGTCGACAGCACGCCAAGCGCGTGTGGCCGACGAAGGGTCACGATAAGCGCCGATCCAAAGCAGGGAATCTCCGTCAGCGACCATCACCTCGTAGGGCGGCAGTTGGGAAGGGAACCCGGCGATCTCGGCCTCTCGGCGAAACCTTCTCCCCGCAGACGTGCCAGAGGCGGCAACACTGTCCAAGATCGCGGCCGTCCGTCCGGGAGGAAGGACGTCCCCGGCGGGAAGCGTCAGCAGTATCTCGCCCCGGCCAGCCGCGCCAAATTCTTCGATTGTCGGTGCGTCTCCGGTCCCGACATAGAGACTCTGGCCGGTTCCCGCCCACACCGTCTTGCGTGGTAGCGGCGGACGAACGAAACCACCGCTTTCGGTGAAGTAGAGCTCAGGCCCGGGAACGGAAGCAATTTCGCGAACGAACTGCCCCTCCATGTCGAACAGGAGGATCGCGTGCAACGGTCGCGCTGACCCCAAAGTGTTGGTACCGGGAACGATCTGGCTTCCGCTGGCGACAAGAATCCCCCCCATCCCCAGCTTTGCCGTCCCGAGTATCGGAGCGTCATGCCCCTTCAGAGTCACGGTCCGCGCCACCTCAAGCTCCTGACTCAGCACGGTCCATCGTCGCGAGTCCGCATCGAAGACGGCCACTGAGTCAGGTCCGAGGTTCTCGACCGAGGTGATAATTCGGTATTCGCCTGGCCCCTCGCCTGACACCGCGCGGTCGATAGGAACCGTTCCATCGACGTTAAGTACCTTGACCCTCGGCGGTCGGCGCTCGAACACGGCGTATCCACTCGGAAGAGGCGTGACTCCTGCCACATCGAAGAAGACGTGCCCGCTCGCTTCTCCCCACCGCGCGAACTCGACACCCACCAATCGTTCAGGAACGTGCTCAGGTTCGGCGGCCGTTCGAGCGCGTTCGCGTTCTGCAGCGGGCTGATCTCGGTCACACCCGGCACTAGCGGCGACGCTGATTGAAACGAACACGAGACTCTTGAGACGGCGCATTTAGTCGTATCTGTGGGAGGCATGTAGGGTGTCCTCTCACCACATTACGCCTTGCGTTGGTAAAGCGCACTATTTGAATCGCGCCGAGTTCATCGGAGACTGATTTCTGTGAGTGTCGACGGCGTGGTGAGGGCCGCCTGACGGGTGTGATAGTCTGCTTCGTACTCGACCGGAGGGACGTGGCCGAGCGGTCCGAAAAGGCGGTAGTTGTTAAACCACC
>JBDNHE010000262.1:0-8314 GCA_041688945.1 Gemmatimonadota bacterium
CCAGCCACTCCGAGGCAGCAGCGTGTGCAGGTAGAAGGCTTCCAGGAGCAGGTGACGCAGCCGATAGTCGCGGCGGCCGCACTCGTACTGAATCCGCCCGTCGGGGTATTCCAGTCGCGGACCCACGACGCCGACCTCTGGGTTGCCATCCAGCTCGGCCACGCAGCGCTCGATAGCCCCCTCCCCCACTTCGGTATCGGGATTCAGGAAGAGGATGTGCCGGCCGGTGGCCTGCTCCAGACCGCGATTGTTTCCCAGCGGAAAGCCGAGATTCGCATCGCTGGCGACCAGATCGACCTCGGGGTGTTGGGTCCGGATCGCGTCGACCGTGCCGTCGTCCGATGCGTTGTCGACCACGATCACCTGGGTACGAAGGGCGCCGCTCCTCAGCTGAACCGAGCGCAGGCACGCGAGTGCCATGTCGCGCACATTCCAGGTGACGATCACGATCGAAAGATCTGGCGCCTGCTCACCCTCGGCAGGATGCACCCGGTCCTGAGCCGCAGTCATGGGGCTGCCCCGGCCGGAACGGGATCAGATTCCCGCCGCAGGAGCCAGCCGGCGGCAAGAAAGAGCAGCGTGCTGTCGAGCGTGGCACGGATGGACCATGCGATCGCCGCCCCCACGAGTCCCCAGCCGGAGATCAGCCAGAAGGCCAGCGCCAGATGGATCGGCAGCTCTATCAGATGGAAGATGCCGGTCAGGTCGGCCCGCCCAAGCCCCTGAACCACGGAAAACGGGATGTAGGCCAGAGCATTGGCCGCCATGCCAATCGCGAGAAGGCGGACCACGGCGATGACATCCGGCGTCACATCGGCGCCAAGCCAGAGTCGGACGGCCGGCCCGGCGAGCAGAATGGTCAGGAGCGCGATCGGCACCACGGCGAGGGCGACGCCCCGGGTCGCCCCCCCGAACAGGCGACGGAGACTCTGGATGCCGCCTGCGCCTTTCAGCGAAGCCACGGCCGGGAATACCGTGCCAGCAACAGCGGCCGGAACCAGGAGCACCCGTGTGATCGCCTCAAATGGAGCCGTGTAGCGCCCGACGGCATCCAAGCCAACGATTCCCGCCAGAAGAAAGCGATCGATGTAGACCAGAACCGGCGACACCACAGTCGAAATCGAGGTCCATACGCCAAACGCCACGACCCCTGATCGGCCGGGGACGGATCGCATGACCGGGACCGCATCCTCTCCGCCGAATCGCGCCAGCTCCCTGAGCAGTGCCACTCCGAAGCCGACCGCCATGAGAACTCGCACCGCGACGGTCACCGCCACGACATCCACCACGCTTCCGCCAGCGCGAATCACGAAGACCGGAAGCAGGTAGACGAAGACATTCCCCACACCACGAATGGTGTTGAGCACCCCAAACGCCTGTGCTGCTTCAAGCCCCCCGCGCAGCACGGCGGTGAGCAGAAAGACGGGAAGGGCGAAGGCGACCCACCGGAATCCACTCAGGGCGGCGACGGCTACGGCCGGCTCCATCTGAAAGAGCGAGACCATGCGGGGAATCAGCGCCAGGAAGAGCGCCCCACCGATGGCGCCGATCAGAAACTGACCCAACGCGACCCGCGACAGGATCTGGCGCGCTCGCCCCGCTCGCCCTGCCCCGAGCGCCTCGGCCGTATACCGGGTCCCTGCCCGTCCCAGGCCAAAATCGCCGAGGATGGTGATCATGGCCCACACGAGTCCGAGCAACCCGAAAGCGCCGACCCCCATCTCCCGCATCAGAATCGGAATGGCCCAGAGTGCGATCAGGAGCGGGCCACCCTGTCCGATCAGATTCCAGAGCGTATTCCTGCGGATCCGGTGCCCGCCAACGTCAACGAGGCTGCCCCCGGGCGATGATGGACCACCGGGCGGAGGCGCGGCCCCCGGAGACGGGACTACCACGAGACCTCAGCGGAACCATCACCATCAAGGAATGTCCGGGCCCAGACCTCGAGCGTAACCAGGGTCCAGATGCGCAGTGCGTTGTCGTCCCGGCCCGACCACTGCGCCTCAAGCAGGCGAGTGACCTCCTTCGGATCCAGCCAGCCGCGAGCCCGGACTCGGTCCGGTGAGAGAAGATCCCCGATCCTCTCCTTCATGTCGCGGCCAACCCAGGCTCGCACCGGCGCCTGGAAACCGGCTTTCGGCCGGTGAACCACATCGCGGGGCAGATAGCGCTCGGCAACGGTCTTGAGCGCCACCTTGGAGGTCGACCCCCTAAGCTTGGCCCGCGCCGGCAGCGCGAATACGTGCTCCACCACTCGGTGATCCAGAATCGGCACCCGCACCTCGACCGAAGCGGCCATACTGGCCCGGTCCGTGTACGCGAGGTTGAGCGAAGGCAGGAAGGTCTTGAGGTCCAGATGAGTCATGCGGGTGACCGGATCGAGCCCCTGTGACTGCCCCAGCCAGTCCGCATGACGCCCCCACGCAAAGTGGGCGGCCGGGTCGGGATAGAGCGCTTCCAGGCCGTCGGGGTCGTAGTAGCCGGAAAAGCCCAGGTAGCGTTCCTCAAAGGGGAGTCCTGCTGAGGCGGTGAACTTTTTGGCGCGGCGAGAGAACGCCAGAAGCGGGCCGGCCTTCCCTGCCGGGAGGCGGTCGACCAGCGGCTCCAGAATCCCGCTACGCAGGAACCCGGGGATCAGGCGGTACCGCTCGGCCAGCAGGGCCGCCCGGTGCCGGGGATAGCCGGCGAAGAGCTCCTCGGCTCCCATCCCGGCCAGCATGACGGTCGAATGCGACTTCGCGGCCTTGCAGATCTGGTAGGTCGCGATGGCTGCGGTGTCCGCGACCGGATCGTCCAGGTGCCAGGTCAGCTTGGGCAGCAGGTCGGCCTGGCCAGCGTCGATCTCATGGGTGTGGGCGTCCAGCCGGTCCCCGAAATGCTCCTGGACCTTACGAGCCCAGGGCGCGTCATCCTCTTCGATCCGCCAGGCGTCATCTGCGGATGGGAAGACAATGGTGTGGGTTGCGACCGGATCAGTCTGCAGCTGAGCCATGAGCGCAACAATCAGACTGGAATCGACCCCGCCGGACAAAAATGCCCCCAGCGGAACGTCGCTGATGAGTCGGGCCCGCACCGCCTCGGTCAGGAGCGCTTCCAGTTCCGCCGGGTCATCCCGCTTCCGACCCCCGGTCAGGAGGCCTTCCAGGTCCAGATCCCAGAAGCGCCCGTGCTCCACCCGGCCGTTCCCGTGCAGTCGCAGCCAGCTTCCGGGATCCAGCTGCCGAATGCCCTCGAGCAGGGTGCCGGGTGAAGGCGTCCACAGAAAGGTCAGGAAGCGGCCGAGTGAGGCGGGATCCACCCGTCGCTCGACGCCGTCGAGTGCCAGAATCGCCTTGATTTCAGAAGCGAAAGTGAGGCGGCTCCCGTCGTCGTGGATGTAGAGCGGCTTGATCCCGAGGCGATCCCGCGCCAGAACCAGGTCGCCCGAGGTCAGGTCCAGAATCGCAAAAGCGAACATGCCGATCAGTCGCTGGAGGCTCTCTGTCCCCCACTCAGCCCAGGCCGCCAGGAGCACCTCAGTGTCGGTCCCCGTTTGGAAGGAGTGCCCTTTCTGCTGCAGCTCCGACCTCAGCTCACGGAAGTTGTAGATCTCGCCGTTGAAGACGATCCGCCAACGCCCGGACGGATCAGTCATCGGCTGATTGCCCCGTGGGGTCGGGTCCTGAATCGCGAGGCGTCGGAATCCCATCCAGGCTTCGCCACGCGGATGCTCGGAACGCATCAGTCCTTCGGCGTCCGGACCCCGGTGGATCAGCCGGCGAAGCCCTTCACGCAGATTGGCCTCGGGCTCGGGCCGCCCGACGCAGCCGAGGATTCCGCACATGGCGGCTTACGCCGGCTCAGTCGCGGCAGACTCGTCCGAAACGGGACCTGCGGCCGCGTGGCCAAGAACGATGGCGCCGCCTACCCCGAGCAGTCCTCCGATCACCAGCGCCAGGAGACCGGTGATCATGGGCTTGGGTCGGATCGGCTCAATGGGCTCCACGGCAACGTCCAGAACCCGCACGCCGCCCGCCTGACCGGCGGCCCGAACCTCCGCCTCTTTCAAGCTCGCCCGCATGAAGACGTAGATCTCGGTCTGGACCTCCACGTCGCGGCGGCGGCGCAGGTACCCCATCTGCACTCGGGGCACGCGAGACAACTCGGCCTGGTATCCGGTCAACGTCTGGTCCAGGGCCGAAATCTGGTCGCCCAGGCCGGACAGGTAGGTGCGGGCCACGCTCTGCAGCTGAGCTTCCAGGTCGGCGATGCGGCGATTCAAAACCGTGATCTCGCGCGACTCGTCGGTGCGGGTCTGGCGGAGCAGTGCGCGGTCGTTCTCGAGTTCACCCAGCAAACTGAGAAGCTCGGCGGTGGCCGTGTTCTGCAGAAGCGTTGGATAGAAGATCAGGCGACGATAGGGCGATTCCCCGTCGGGAGTGGCCACGACCCCGCTCTCGATCTCGGTCAGGAGTTGCCCGAGGGCCGCTTGATCGACCGAGAGTCCGTCGCGTCGAATCTGGACCTCGGCGAGCTGCTGTACCCCGGCTTCCGCCTGCGCTTCGGGCGCGACAACCCCGTTGAGCTCGCTGTATCGTCGGAGCTCATCTTCTGCCCGGCTGAGCTCGCCGGAAACGGAGTCCAGTTGCTTCGAAATAAAGCGGGCTGAAAGACCCGCCTCAGTGGCCTGAAGCGTGTCGCGCATTTCCACAAATCGACGGGTCAGCTCGTTCACCCCCGCAGTCGCGATCTCTGGATCGACCCATTGAAAGAGCACCTCGACCAGGTCGGCGTCTCGCTCCGGGCGCGCCACGACCAGCCCATCGAGCACGCCATCAATCGCGACCTCGCGGGGGAGAAGCTCAAATTCGATCAGTTCCCGGCTGGCCGCTCCTTCACCCAGTACGATCCGAGCGCCCGCGAGGGGTAGCGTTCCACCCACGCTTACAGTCCCCAGGTCCCGGACCTCCCGAGTCTCGTTCAGGACCGGCTTGAAGGGATCCCGGCTGATCAGAACCTCACCGGTTACCCGGAACTGGCGATCCCCAGCGGGCTCAAGGGTGACGACCCACTCTCCCGCATCGGGTCCAATCTCAACCAGCGAGAAGAGCGAGGATCGGCGCACCCTGCCCGGCTCCGCGATCTCCATGCGCAGGCCCAGCTTGTCCACGATCTCGCCTGCGATGGTCCGGCTCTTCATGACCGCCATCTCGGTGGAGATCGGAACGCCCTGCCCTGTCAGGCCCGCGAGCAGCCCAAGGCCGCCACCGTCCCCTCCAATGGCTGAAAGCGCGCCACCAAGCGGGCCCCCGGCGTTCTCCAGAAAGCGGACGCTGCCCCGGGCTTCGAAAACCGGGGTCACCACGAAGACGAAAATGATTGCCAGCACGCCAGTTACAAACGGCGTGTCAACGACAAGCCACCAGCGCTCACGCAGCGCCTGACCGATGGAGACGGTAGAGTTTTCCATGATCAGCGGATCAGCGCGACGGCGATGCCGAGCACACCCACAGTGCCCGAGACGATCGAGGTCAGGTTGCGCTCCCACCATGAACGTTGAGGAACAATGATCTCGTCATTGCTCATGATGGTGAGCGCCGACAGGCGGGTGCCAACTTCGATGTTCTCCTCAATCGTCTGTCCACTCCGACGAAGCAGCACTCGCTGTCCATCGGCCTGAGGTGTGCGCCCGCCGGCCAAGGCCAGGGCGTCCGCCACACTCATGGTTGGGTCGAGAGAAAAAAGCCCGGCCTCCATCACACCACCGAGAACCCGGACCCGCTTCAGAACAATGACCTCGATGGCAGGACTGACCACGGAGCGGCTGAGCAGGGACCTGACCAACCGCTTGAATGAGAGCTGCGTCTGGCCTGTGGTTTCGAGTTCGCCGATGATCGGGAGCGTAACCGTCGAGTACTGCGTGACCAGAAACTCCCCCGAAAGGTCTTCCTCGCCGAGTACGTCGAGCTTGATCAGGTCGCCTGGCATGATCGGAGGATCAGCCGGCGCCTCCAATACCTGCCCGCTGAGCGCCACTCCCGACCCCAGCATGGAGATCAGAGCGATGGCGTACGCGGCAGTCGACAAAAGGCGGCTTCTCGGATTGATAAACATCTGAGGAAGGTATCGGCCGGAGGCACGCGCAATCAAGCCACTTCGGCATCTTCGTTCAGTGTTGTCAGTGCGTGCAGCATCCAGGCCTGGGTCCAGCGCATATAGGCGTTCCGGTTGGGGCGCGCCGGGTGCCAGAGGTAATAAAACGCCCCATCGGGCCGCTGTGCATTGCGGATCGCCCACAGAGCCAGTGCCTGGGCCCTTTCTTTCCCCTCCGGCAGGCGGTCTCTGAACTCCAGGAGGGTCAGAATCGCCTGGGCCACCCCATGCAGCTCCACGGGATGCGCAGCCCCGGGGCGCCAGGCGACGCCCTCGCCACCAAGAAAGGTGTTCTGCCAAGCCGCCAGGCCGCGTGCGGTAGCCTCTTCAAGCCGGATTGCGAGCTTCCCATCCAGCCCGTCCTCAAGTTCGAGCGCACCGCGGATTCGGCGAATCGAAGAGAGGACATAGCCGGTATGGTAGCTGTCGACGAAACCGTCCCGAGCAGAGATGCCATAGGGCCAGAGACCGTCCGGACGCTGTGCCGCCAACGTGGCTTCGAGCGCGCCGGTCACAGCCTCGGCATCCGGCGACGAAGGGAGGCCCGTGGTGCTCGGAACGGTAGCGAGTACCTCGGCTGCGAGCAGACTCGCATTGTGGACGCCGCGCCGATCACCCGGCGTATAGGAGAACAGGAACGCGTCTTCGCCGGTGGGAATCCTGACCAGATCCTCGCGAATGAATTTGGAGGCCCGCTCCAGCGCGTCGAACATTTCGGGAGGATCGCCTCCCGGGAATCGCAGGCGATGCAGCATTGCCCGGCAGACGAAGGCCGTAACCACCCCCGATGGGGTTCCGGCATCCGCACGAAAGTGCCGGTTGGACCAGGGGAACGGGTAGCCCCAGCCGCCGCTCTCGTGCTGGAGCGGAAGGAGCCGTCTGAGCAGTCCATCCGCCGCGTCCGGATATCCCTGCGTGAGGTCCGCATGGACCCCCAGTGCAAGGGCCTTGGGGTTTTCGTGAGGCGGGATGGCAAGCAGTCCGGACAGGTCGATCCTGCTGCGCCGTCTCAACTGCGTCAGAACCACGCACGGCCAGCGGAGCCGACGGATCGGCGCCGCAAACGGCGAAAGCAACGCGTCGAACGGGTCGTGACCCAGGAAGTCGCGCTCCTCAATCCAGTGATCCAGTCGGTCCAACGCATCAGAGATGATCGCCGCAGTCGAACTGCCAGCAGCCTCACTCATTCGGGCCTCGCCGGGGTCCGGCCAGCATCTCCCGGAACACGGAACCGACAAACCAGGGGTTCACCACCAGGTAGCGCCTGAACAACCGGGGGCTCAGCAGCGCGCGGTAGAGCCATTCGAAACCCGAACCCCGTATCCAGCCCGGAGCGTCCTTCTTAAGGCCCGCATGAACGTCGAAGCTGCCGCCGACTCCGAGCGACACGATAGGAACCGGCTCGGCATGGAGTTCGGCCAAGAAATGCTCCTGCAGGGGACTCCCCATCGCCACCAGAAGCAGATTGGGTCGCAGGTCGCGGATCTCCTTTTGGACCCGCTCGCGATCGCCTCCCTCAAAGTACCCGTGGTGCGACCCGACAATCCTGGCACCCGGCCAACGTTCGCCAATCCGCCGGCACAGTGTGGTCAGCACTGGATGGCGCGCACCCAGCAGGTAGACCGTCCATGCATTCGCATCAGCTTCATCGAGCAGAGCCGCCATGAGGGCCACGCCCCACACCGGGTGAACCCCGCTGATTCCGAGCCGGCGAGCCGCCCATACGGTGGCCGTTTCAGGTACGACGACTTCGGCCGATTCCAGGTAGTCCGCAAGGTGGGAGTCGCCATTGGCAAGCCAGAGCTTATTGGCGTTGGTGACCGCGATCCGGAGGGGTTCGGAGCGCTCGACGGCGCGTCGGGCCAGCCGGAGGGTGCCTTGCAGGTCGATCGGGGAAACCGGAGATCCGAGAACTCGAACCTTCGGCGGAGGTGGAACTGAAAGAGGCTGCGACTCCGCCTCAGTACGCACCGGTTCCGAGCAGCACGGCCGGGATCGTCTGAACAAGGACCTTGAGGTCCGTCCACAGGTTCCACTCCTCGATGTACTGCAGATCCATCTTGGCCCAGGTGTCGAAGTCGACAATCTCACTGCGACCGCGCACCTGCCAGAAGCAGGTAATCCCCGGGATCACCGAGAGCTTCCCACGCTGCCAAGGCTCAAACTCCGCATATTCTTCGGG
>JBDNHE010000263.1:0-4174 GCA_041688945.1 Gemmatimonadota bacterium
CCGGATGGCTTCCGCGGCCCAGAGGGGAATGCCGGTGTCTTTAGAGTCCGCCCCGGCGACAAGGTCCCCGTTGACGGCGAGGTGGTCGAGGGTCGGTCTTCGGTCGATGAGAGCATGATCTCCGGTGAGCGGGTTCCGGTCGAAAAGGCCGAGGGCGAACGCGACGGTCCGTTCGAGATAGGCAGTCTCATCGTGAAAATCGGAGAACATGCAGCTCGCGAGCGTGCCCCTACCGCCGCTCCACACTCGCCGCCATCGCCTGCGTCTTGAGCGAGTAGCCAACGGTGCCGTTTAAGGGCGGCGGCAAGCCCCGCCGGGCCGGCGGCAATGACGTGGACCCGCCTGGTTTCCTGGCCGTCGCACGTTCCCGTTCAGTCCGCCTTCTCGACTGCATCAAGAACCCGTGCGAGTCGTGCGCGCACCTCTTCAGCCAGCGGGACGAGCTTCGGATCGTTCGCCACGCCGAGCTGCACGACCGGATCAAGCGCCTCCACAATCGTCTGGCCCGGCTGCTCGCCCTCCTGCACGACCAGATTGCAGGGGAGGAGCAGGCCGATGCTTGCGTTCGCCTCCAGCGCCCTGTGCGCCAGCGGTGGGTTGCACGCCCCCAGGATCCTGTAGCGGCGGAAGTCCACGTCCAGCTTCTTCTTCAGGGTTTCCTTCACATCGATCTCGGTCAGAATCCCGAATCCCTCGTGCTCCAGCGCGGCGCGCACCCGGGAGTCGGCGTCATCGAAGTCGAGGTTCAGACGGCGCGTCATGGCGTACTGATTCGGATTGTTCATGGATTCTCCGGCCTGGTCAGCTGGTTGCGTGTGGTTGTGTACGACTTGCGACTCCCGAAATATCCAAACTGGTGAGGCCGCCACCCACCAAGATCACCGATCTGCTGCGTCCGCGCTCGTCGTGGCTCATGGCACAGCCCGATGAGGACGCCCCCGGCAAGAAGCGCGGACGCCGTTCCCTTGCGGGCCGCGGCACGAGCCAGCCCGCTTGTGCCCGAGGGCGCACGAGAGGCGGAGCGCACGCGCCTCCAGCGGCCGGGACGAGCCTGGCCGCCGGCCCACGCCGGCCTCAGTGGTGATGGTGGTGGTCCCCCGGCTCCTCCCCCTCATCCCTCACGGGCACGTAACGGTCAGGATGCTCCACGAACATCCTCCGGCATCGGTCCGCGCAGAAGTAGTACGTCTTTCCTTGAAACCTGACCTTCGCTGCCGCGGTCTCGGCGTCGATCTCCATGCCGCAGACTTCGTCATGGGCTTTCATCATTGCTCCTTGGTTGGGTGATTCATGATCAATCCTGCTCTGGATCGCGCTGATGTGCCGAGCACTTGCACCATGTGCATTCACACCCTTCGGGACAGTCCTTGATCAGTGTTCGACGGTCCTTGCGAAACTTCCTAAGTGCCACCGGATACAGCCATCGGCGGAAGGGTCCCTCCGTATACCAGCGTCGAAGAAAATCCCGTGCATCAACGCTCCGATCAATCCGACGAAGCAGCCGGGAATACCCCGTGTTCCCCAGCCGATCATAGAGATATCGGTTGACCATCCCGAGGCGGAGCAGCCCCCCTAAGCGGTCGTTCCAGAGAGCGTCATAGCGCTCCGGCCGACCTTCCATAACCGCACGGGCGGCCAGATGGCCGGAGAGAAGCGCGTATCGCATTCCGAAGCCGAAGAGCGGATCCTGGAAGCCGGCGGCCTCCCCGACGTAGAGCAGATTCCCCTTCCGGGCCTGGCTCTCCGCGTAGACGTTTCCGAAGCCTCCGAACCGGCGCGCGTCGGTGTAGTCGATCTGAACCTTCTCCCGGAAAAACGCGACGGTCCGTTCGAGACAGGCGGCCTCATCGTGAAAGTCGGAGAACATGCAACTCGCGATCGTGCCCCGACCACCGCACACCAGCAGGTAGGAGTATCCGCCAGGCGCCAGGTCGTCGGAGATGGCCGCATATGCGCCGTCAGGGGCGTCGGTCGTGAACACGTACCCGACCGCAATGGCGTCGGGCCGATGCGGTCCATGAGCCACGATGCCCCCTCCCTCCAGGCGGTCTGCCTTCTCCCCAAGGCGTAGCTCCACACCCGCCGCAATCGCCTGCGCCTTGAGCGAGTAGTCGACGGTGCCCTCCTCGGCGCCGCGCCGAACCAGATACCACATCGGGTCTGCCGACCGGTACGTGAATGCTGCCCCGGACGGATCGAACACCGTGCACTCCCGAAAGGGAGTCGCTTCGAATGTCGGGTCGATCCCCGCTTCCCTGAGCTCGTCCAGCACGTCACCCCGCGTCGTCCAGTTCTCCAGGCCCTGGAAGTCACCATGAAACCGCCGACCGACGTCGGATCGTTGCTCGGACACGATGGCCCTTCCACCCGCCTTCGCCACCGTCAGGGCGGCGGCAAGCCCCGCCGGGCCGGCTCCAACGATGTGGACTCGTTGTGCGCCTCCTCCATCGGACATGCTCATGTCTCTCCCTTTGAATCGAGGATGATCTGTGAACGCGACACCACATCGGTTTCCCCTCTCACACGCGGTCAGGCCTTACGTTTGCCGAAGTCGATGAGCGGCTTGATGATGCCATCCGCCTTGGACCCCATGAGGTTGAACGCCTCCTCGATATCATCGAAGTGGAATGTGTGGGTCGTCATCAGGGTCGGGTCCAGCCGTTCGGTTTCGAGCAACCGAAGCAGCCGCGTGAGCCGTAGCCGACCGCCGGGGCAGAGTCCCGTAACGATATCCTTTTCCGCCATACCCATGCCCCATCCCTCCCGGGGGATTTCGATGAAGTCTCCCTTCCCGTGGTAGCCAGCGTTGGAGATCGTTCCGCCGGGCTTGGTGACTTCCACGCACTGCCCGATGACGGAAGAGAGCCCGATGGCCTCGATTGCCGCGTCGACACCTTCGCCCCCGGTCATCTCCATGATACGCTGGACGGGATCGACCTCCTCGAAGTTTACGATCTCATCGGCGCCGAATGCGCGCGCGAGCTTCTGCCGGTCTGGCATCGACTCCACGGCGAAGATGCGTCCGGCACCCAGAAGGCGGGCCCCCGCCGTACACATCAGACCCACGGGGCCCTGACCGAACACGGCTACTGTCCCCCCCAGCGGAATGGTGGCGTTCTCCGCCGCCATGAAGCCCGTACTCATCATGTCGGTCACGTAGACGGCGGCTTCGTCACTCACACCGTCGGGGATGAGTGCCATGTTCGCGTCCGCCTCGTTGACATGCACGAACTCGGCAAACGTGCCGTCCTTGGTGTTGGCGAACTTCCAACCCCCCAGTGCACCACCGGACTGAGAGGGATGGCCGTCCTGAGCCGCGTCGGACCCCCAGTCGGGCGTGATGGCGCCCACAGCGACCCGGTCTCCCACCTTGAACCGCGTCACCTCGGCGCCGACTTCCTCGACAATACCCACCACCTCATGGCCGATCGTCAGATCTGTACGATCACCGACAGCTCCCTTGACGGTGTGAATGTCCGAGGTGCAGATAAGCCCCTTCGTGGGACGGATGATTGCGTCCCGGGTCCCTGCGACCGGACGGTCCTTCTCCATCATTCCAACTCTTCCGATGCCTCGCATGACAAACGCCTTCATGGTTTCCTCCTGGGCTGGACAATGGATACGCCGACTTGGTCTGGCGAGTCATCTGATGCTAGCGGGGCTCGGATGACGGGGAGGTTAAGTCATGATGAAGAGATGCTCATCCGAGAGTCCCGCGGACGCAGCGTATCGACTGGGACGGGCTCGCTTTGCCATCCACTACGGAAGGAGAAGTGCGTCGCTGAACCAAGCAAAGAAGGGTTCGGCCGCAATCCCGATCACAACCACCAATAAGGCACAAACCCCGGTTCCTGCCGCGGACAGCGGGCCAAGGATTGACGAGTCGGTGGTTTCGGAGTCGGCGAGCACCGCCGGCGCGATCACCCGCGCGTAGTATGCAACCGACACGACGGTATTGACGATCGCAAGAATCGCCAGCCAGGCATAACCGGCTTCGATCGCCGCCCCGAAAAGGGCCAGCTTGGCGGTGAAACCCGCCAGCGGCGGGATACCAATCAGCGAAAGGAAGCTCACGACCAGCGCCGCAGTGAGAAGAGGGTGTGTGCGAGCGAGTCCACGGTAGGCGTTTAGATCCGTGCGCCCCCGAAGGAGGACCACCACCCCGAACGCCGCC
>JBDNHE010000264.1:0-4864 GCA_041688945.1 Gemmatimonadota bacterium
ACCGACTTCATGTATCTGCCTCAACGCGACGATTTCCGCTCCTCAATGTCACTCACGGCCCGGACCACCAATCCCCAGGTGACCCTCGGGGCGATCAGAGGCATCGTTCGCGAGCTCGACCCGAACATGCCGATGTTCGACGTGCGTTCCATGGAAGACCACATGGGTGTGGCCCTCCTGCCCGCGCGCATCGGTGGCTGGGTCCTCGGAATCTTCGGGATTCTGGGGCTGCTTCTGGCAGCCGTGGGCATCTACGGGGTGATGGCCTACTCGGTCGCACAACGCACTCGCGAACTCGGTGTGCGTGTGGCTCTGGGGGCCGACCGCGCGAGCGTCGTGCAACTGGTGCTCGGTGAGGGAATGAGGCTGGCCATGATCGGGATGGCGCTCGGACTGGTGGGCGCGCTCGGCGCCGGACAGTTGGTTAAGGGGTTCATCTACAATGTGTCGCCCTTTGATCCGGTGGCGCTGGTGGGCGTTCCGCTGACCCTGGCCGTCGTCGCGGGAATGGCCGTCTGGATTCCCGCGCGAAGAGCCGCGGGTGTCGACCCGATCCAGGCCCTGAAAGCGGAATAGTACGAGGCGAGGAAAGCACCTCGACCACCACGGTCGGGGTGCCTTCTCGCGCCGCTTCGGGCCCCTGACGTAGGTTGGGGAATGCCCTCGACCGATTCTGGCGACGTCGTCGTCATCCACTACCGCCTGACCACAGATCACGGCCCCGAATCCAGCTATGAAGTGCGGCTGGACCGGGCTTCGGGTCGGTTGCTGTCAAAGGGCGACGACGAGCATGCTGACTGGACGCGCCTGGAGCATCTGCAGTGCAAGCACTGCCCGCTCTCGCTGGAAGAGACCCGGTGGTGCCCGGCCGCGCTGGCAATCGAAGAGGTCGTCGATCGCTTTGAGCCTCAACCATCCCACGCCCTCTGCACGCTTGAAGTCACCGACGAGCGCCGCACGGTCCTGACTCAAGACGTGCCCGTGCAGCTGGCACTTCGATCGATCATGGGGTTGTTGATCGGGGCATCTGGTTGCCCACATACCGAGTTCCTGCGGCCGATGGCCCGGTTCCACCTGCCCCTCAGCAGTCGGGAAGAGACCAACTATCGGGTCACCACCATGTGGTTGATGCGAGACTACTTCCGCGTGCGCCGCGGAGGTGATGCCAATCCCGCGATGGCGGGACTGGTGGAGGCGTATCAGGCATTGTCGGTGCTCAACCGTGCTCTTGCGAACCGAATCCGAACCACCGCCCGCACCGACGCTCCGATCAACGCCGTGGTCTCTCTGGACGCACTGGCCATGTTCGTACCCATGGCGATCGGGGCGGAACTGGACGAATTGGAGGGGCTCTTTGACCCTGTCGCCCCCCGGCCTGTCACACCCACCCCCGACTATTGAGCGGACTCGGGAGCCCATTCGCAGACCGGGTTTTCCGCCTTAGGTTCCGGGTCCATGTTCAAACAAGCCGAGACTCCCCCACTCTCCCGCCTTCTGGGCGCTCTCCACGCGGAGGCCGATCAAGGGCCCCTTCTCCGGCGGCTCATCATCGCGCCGACCGCGGGCTCGGGCCGCGAATTGCTGCGCGCCATGGGACGGCGCCGCAGCCACTGGTCAGGATTCGCCGTCACCACGGTGCGCCCTCTGGCACTCCAACTCGCGGTCTCCAGAGCTGACGCAAAAATTCTGGCTGTACTGGACCAGTTCGAGGAGGAGGCGGCGATCCATGAAGCGCTGGATGCCGTGCTCGCCGGGCTTCCCGAGGACTCACCCTTCCTGGAACTGGGCGAAGGGATTGGCTTCCGCCGAGCGATCAGGGAGTCGGTGAAGACGCTTCGCCTGGCTCAGATTCCGCCGGAACGCATGGGCTCGGTCAGCTTCTCGGACCCAGAGAAAGGACGCCTTCTTCAAGGTGTTCTTCGTCACTATCTGGAGCAGTTACAGGAGCGTGGGGCCACCGATGTGGCCGGGGCACTCGTGCAGGGCCGCGAAGCTCTGGCTGCCGGCGTGCCGTTGCCAGCGGACCGACTTCTGTTGCTGCCCGGACTGTCGCTACGCGGTGTCGCAGGCGACTTCGTGCGAGCGCTCCTGGATCGCGGGGCCCTGCTCCTCGATGCAGACACGCCCCCGGGGATCGCGGTCCCGCCGGGGCTGCTATGGCCGCCGAGAAGCCCTGAGCTGGAGGCAGCACATGCCAGGGACTCCGTGCCAGCGACGCGCCCGAGCTCTGCCCCTGCCGGGATGGAGGACCTCCCTCTTTTCGGAGCCGCCGTTGAGTCGCCCGACCCGGTCACGACCGCCCTGCGACCTCCGGCCAACGTCGGCTTTTTTCGGGCTGCGGGGCTGAGCGAAGAGCTCCGAGAAGTGTTCCGCCGTGTAAGGGCGACGGGAACCCCGTTCGACGAGGTCGAGATCGTCACTCCCGACCCCGGAGTCTACGGTCCAGCCTTGCAGACGTTGGCGTCCCGAATGGGCATCGAAGTCACGTACGCCGTGGGCCTGCCAGTCGAACGCACGCGACCGGGCCGCGTCCTGCACGCTTTCGTCGACTGGGTAACCGGGGAATACTCTTCGGCTGCCATTCGTCGGCTGCTGATTTCAGGGGACCTGGTTGCCCCCGGCCGCACCACCGAAGACTCGCCCCGACTGGGACGTGAACTCCGAGCTCTACGAATCGGATGGGGCCGGGACCGCTACCTGCGACTGATCGACAATGCGATCCGCAGGAGAGCCGAAGGCGATGCCCGGCCACGCCGATATGAGACGCCCGAGGTGGCTGCCGGCCGGATTGAGCGGGAGTTGGACGACCTGCGGTCGCTCCGGTCGCTCATGGAACGATTGATCGAGGCCGTGCCCGGAAAGGCCGCGGAAGGGCGAGAGCGAATCTCACCGGCGCGGTTGGCCCGGGGCGTACGGACACTCATGGAGATGGTCGAGGTCCATTCCGAAGTCGACCGCAGTGCCCACGAGAGAATGGTCCGCACGCTGGAACGGATCGAGGCGACCCTGACCAGACCCACCAGCCTCGGAGCCGCGATCGCAGCGGTCCGGGAGCATCTGTCTTTCCGGGTCCCCGCACCTCGCACCGAGGGCCGGGCGCCATGGATTTCGGACGGGGGCGCCATCCATCTGGCCGATATCGAGCACGGTGGCAAGTCGGGTCGCCGAATGACCTTCGTTGTCGGGCTCGACCAGGGGCGTTTTCCCGGCTCCGATCGACAGGATCCGATTCTGCTCGACCGGGAGCGCCATTCGCTGGGAGCTGGCATCCCGGTCACCGACGACCGAATGAGGGAGTTGGAGTTCCGGCTCCTGGCGCTGGTTGAGGGAGTGCGAGGCGAGGTGGTCGTAAGCTACCCGGCCTGGGAGGCGGCAGTGGGTCGGCAGCTGCAGCCGTCCTCGGCGGTGCTCGCCCTCTTCCGACGAGCCACCGGCGAGGCCGCCGCCGGATACGAGCGTCTCAATGAGGCACTCGGCGAGCCGGTATCGCGCGTCCCGCGGGGCCAACCGGGCATCGACACTGATGACACCTGGCTGGCGGCCATGGTCGGCCCGCAATCGCTCCGAGACGCGCGCACGCAGCTCCGCACCCGGCACGCCGTCCTGGATCGGGGTCTGTTGGCGCGGGAAGCCCAGGCGCCGGGTGACGCCCCCGGGCCTGCCGTGGGGGTGGTCCGGCCGGACGCCTCGTTCGATCCGACCTCAGCCGATGGCCCACTGCTGTCAGCCTCGGGTCTAGAGACGCTGGGCAAGTGCCCGCTGCAGTACTTCTACGGCCGCGTGCTCCGGGTCATGCCGCCAGACGATCCCGAATTCGATCTCGAGAAGTGGCTCTCGCCGGGCGACCGCGGAACTCTGCTGCACGACGTCTTCGAACGCGCCGTCCGCCGCGCGAGGGAAACCGAGACACCCTTCCCTTCCGACGGCTTTCGAACACTGACGCTCGAGGTGCTGGAGAAGCGGGCCAACGAGATGCATTACGACGTACCTCCACCGGGCGAGTCCGTCTTTCACGCCGAATTGGCCGCCCTTCGGGAGGATGCCCTGTCGTGGGCCGGGATGATGGCTGAATCTGGCCTGGTCCCGCAGGACGTCATGCATGTCGAGTTCAGTTTGGGAGGAGACGGGCCGCTGGAGCTTCCACTCCCCGGCGGGGCCTCGATCCGTGTGCGTGGCCGGATCGATCGAATCGACCGGACTGACGACGGCCTTCGGGTGGTGGACTACAAGACCGGAAGCACCTGGAGCTTCAAGGCCGAGACCCGGACCTTCAACGGTGGTCGTCGATTGCAGCATCTGATCTATCGTGAGGCCGTCGACCAGCTGAACAGCGCGGCGGGCGATGCGGCACGGGTGCAGTCGTCGGAATACCATTTTCCGACGGTGGGCGGTGAGAATGCAGCCCTTCGCTACTCCGCCGCCGACCTCGACGGCGGGATGAAGCTTGTTCAGCATCTGATCGAGGGCGTGCGTGAGGGCCTTTTCGTGCCGACCAACGATCCGGCTGACTGTCGCTACTGCGACTACCGTGAGGTCTGTCGATTCGGGTCGATCAAGGATTCCGACAACGCCGACACGGCTCCGCGGGTGGAATGGACCCGCGACAAGGGGTCCGGACTGGAGCCGGCCGTGGGGCATCTGTTGCAGGCCCGCCAGTTCGAGGATCGGCGATGAACGGGCGTCCCCCCCCACCCGATCAGGCCGAGCGCGATGTCATTCTGCGCGACCTGGACCTCAACCTGCTGGTCGAAGCCGGCGCAGGTTCGGGCAAGACGACTTCACTCGTCGGGCGGATCCTGGGGCTGATCCGATCGGGCACGTCGCGGATCGACGAAATCGCAGCCGTCACCTTTACTCGCAAGGC
>JBDNHE010000265.1:0-29122 GCA_041688945.1 Gemmatimonadota bacterium
AGGGCGAAGGGGGGTTCGGCGGTCCATGCTGCGTCTCTCCTCCTCCCCGTAGCTTTCGCTACGACTCGTCGTCGTTCCTGCCCTGTACACACCGAAGACCCCTTCGCGCGGCCGCACCCCACTTCTTCAACAGGCTTCTAGGGCATCACCAGAGTGCCTGATCATTTCCAAGACGCTCTCCGCAGCGACTGCGCTCGGATCGCACAAACCGGGCGGCGGCTGGGCCGCGGACTTTCTGTGCCACTCGTGAGCTGCGCGGGGAGCAAGTGCGCATCCCCCCCCCCAGGACGGCCTGCTCAGCGCACTATCTGATTATGTCGGGATAATGTCAGGACACTGCCCGCTGCCTGTGCACTGATCGCTCCCAAACCAGCAACAGTCGTCGCAGCAATACCCAGCCCCTCCCGTGTTCTGCTTGCAGCAGTTGTGCTTCCAACCGTCCACCGCGGCGTTGGCGGGGGCGGCTCCAGCAAGGGCAAAAAGAACGAGATTAAGCGCGACAAGTCCAGTTCCAGTAAACAGCTTTCTCATATCGAACTCCTTACTTCTCTTAGGAATGGAATAGCCCTATTCGACGATGACGTTACAGTCTAAGGGGCCATCGCAGTCATACGTGAACCAGCAGCAGTTGGCGCAGCAAAACTTGGGACCTTCGACCGTCTGCTTACAACAGCGGGACCATCCGTCGACAGAAGCCGCCTGCGCGGGCGACTGCGCTAGCACGGCCAGAAGGACCAGATTGGCGGCAACAAGCAACTTCAGTAGAAACTTCTTCATTGTTTCCCCCTGTGTAGGACTCTTGAACATTCAGGAACTAAGGCTCCCTGGGGGGGATGGCCGCTATCAGAAGGCGAGGCGAGCCGGTTGTTGGACGCCGAGTGAGTCGACCTCGTATCCGACCGCCTCACCTTCAAAAAATCGGAGTGGGATGAATTGCTCCGGAAACCGGACCAAGATCCATTCTCCGGCCCGGTGGAGATGCCACGTTTGACTCTTCCCAAGGCTTGCCCCACTCGATGAATCGAAGCCTCGAAGCCAGATGTCGTCAGGTACGCCCCCGCAAATGATGTCCGTGGCGATGGGCAACTCGCCCCGGATCTCAGACCTGGCCCGGGGAACCATGGATCGCACGCGGGTCCTGAGTGTCTCCTCGTCGACTCCGGTGACGCCTTCTAGGTCGGCCATCAAGAGCAAGAAGTCTTCGATGGATTCATTCGAAGCTCGATGATCGGGGACGGATGGAGTCGGGAGTGAGGTTGATGTGCCATCCGGGAGGACGCGGAGAACACGACGGGCCGCGGGATCGAGCACGAGCAGACTCCCGTCCCAGCATGCGTCCCAGAGGGGTAGACTCGGGAAGATGCTTCCTCCATCGAGCCGTTCGAGATTGGAGAAATCGAACGCGAGGAGTGTCGAATCGCCTGACACGACTTGAACCGACGTGGTCCAGTAGTCGGACGGCCCATTCGCTCCATCCGGGAAGTGGGCAGAGGCCCACCCCAAATCGGTCAATCTGCGCCGGAGTGGATCCCCATGAACCACCGTGGCAAGGTCGAGACGCCCTCGTGGTGGAGCATAACGCTCGTTCGTGGAGACTATCCCGGCGGAGTCCAGCCAGGAGGTTCTGCCGTGGCCGACATCTGACACACCGACTTGACCCCGCTTAACATGGAGCGCGACCGGGATCCGGAACTCGGCTGGACCATCCCCGGCTGCTCCGGTGCTCCTGCGGTCCCCGGACATCGTAATCCGATGGACGTGCGGGGGGAATGATCCCAGGAAATAGTATCCGTCGGGGGCAAGTTGAACGTCGAGGATGACGCCCCAATCGCCAGCGGCTTCCCATAGCTCCACCGTCCCGCCGTCAAGCAGTGCGCCTTCGTTGCGAGGAGGGTCAGGATCGGCGCAGGCCATCACCACCAAGGTCAGGCTACAGCCTCCAACGAGACCAATCGTCCTCGGGGTCATGGGCGGGCGTCTCCCAGCGACGATTCCCGCACCAAGGGGCGCCACGTCTCATGATCCGCCGCGTGGCCATGATGTCGAAGGACACCCTGCGGGTCAAAGAGAAACAGCCAAGGAGTTCGAGAGAGAAAGAATCCCTCTGAACGCGTCGAATCTGAGGTCACCAGGCTCAGCAGAGGGACGGACCAGCCGTAGTCCTCAGCATATGTAGCCGCAACTTCGGGCGTATCGCTCGTGACGACGGCGATATCGACTTCGTCCTCTCCCTGGAACCACTCGGTGAGTGAAGGCGCCAGATTGAGGCAATGTCCGCAGGTGGACGAGAAGGACACCACCGCCGTCCATCGATCCTCCTCCGAAGTCAGAGCTAGGTCCCCGGTATGCCCTCGGAGGGCAGGGACCGTATCCCCTACCGAAGCGCGCAAGTACGGTGCGGGTCCTAAGGGTTGGGCTCCTCTGTTCGCCCCACTCAGCTGGAGGAACTGCCAACCTGCCAACAAAGCGAGGACGGCGATCGGGGCCCAGCTTCGGAGATTGCGCAACCTAGTTCCCTCCCTAAGACGGTTGATATTCCCGTACGTGGGACACGTATAAGCGGGACCTTAGCTTCCCCGCAATGGCTACCCCGCTACTACCTACCGCCCCGTCACTCCCGTCGACCGGCCGCTCACTTCGGCTCCGCACTTCCCTTTAGCGGGATCACCTTCCCGAATTTCGACCGTGCGTCCTCAAGCTCCAAGGTGAGCGCCTGGATATGGTTGGCATACTTCTTCAGTTGCTCCCTCAGTTCACGAACCTCGGACCTCGCCTTCGCCACGGCTCGACTTACATCTGCGCGGGTCACCAGCGTTGAGGCCCCCTGACGGACCTCAAGGTGCTCAAGAAACGCCGGGTACCTGTGCGCCGTGGCCCGGCTCACGCCAGCCCTTCTTGCGGCCTCGGTGACCGTTAAGCCCGGGAGCGCAGAAATTGCCGCCTCAATTTCATTCGCGAGCTGATCGGTGGCCTCTAACAGCTCTGACTCCGTGCGGTTTCCGCCCACCTTCGTCATGCGGCGCCTCCCATTACGCGTCTGATTCTGTCTCGAGTGCCACGTAGGGACTCCCTCTGCAAACGCGGCAATTTCCTGTCCTTTAGATGGCGCTCGACCTCATCAAGCTGCTCCTTCCAAAGGGGAAGCTGGTCCGGGGTGACCGCACTGTTCTCACAACCTGCGGGGTCGCAGAAGGCGGCGATCGGGCCTGATCTCTCGTTGACCGGAGTATCGAGCGTGTAGCAGTTGGCCTTTGACGGGTCGAAGAAACAGAGGTTGAAAAGCCCGAAGAAGACGGTTTGGCCCTCCCGCCGGAGGAGCCGCTTCAGTTCTTGTTCCGATGGTACGATGCCCTCGAAATCGACATCGATCCGCCGGTCCACCGAACCAAACCAGCCCTGGAGTTCCTTCCCCTTCGGTCCCCGGCGATTGACTTCCTTTTACCCTTGAAGGTTCTGCCCTCGATCCAAAAATACGACGTCGCACCATCTTCGCTCGGGCGCTCAAGCACCGACCTCGGCATCAGCGAGCGGACTTCGGAGTGCCTCATGCCCGTGAGGTACGCGACAACGACGAAGCACGCGGCCCGGACATCCCGCAGCCATACTCGCCTGACGCCCGACCCCATCCTCTCAGGAGCATCGGCCTTCCCGAGGCGATCCACGGCCTTCCTCAACAGGGCCCACAGCTTGCCTACCGTCGGTCGATCCTGAAACCAGATCGACTTGTTCGTCAATCCTGCCTCAGTAGTGATGTACGCGAGGTCGATGGACCGAACCGGATGATCCTGAGCCGCGTCGCAGCGTACGGGGGAGCCGCCGTCTCGGGTCCCCTTTGTAGGCAGGGCTGAAGTCCGTCGGTCAAGCCAGAGTTTGAGGCGTTGTTCATTCCCCTTCGGGTTGTACGTGTTGGCGTATTCCGGCGGCGAGAGTTCTTCCCCCAAATCCAAGCCGAAATCGCGCAGATGCACGGAAATGGCTGCGCGAAGCTCGGCATCCTTTCTCACGTGGCCGGGATCAACGGCGGCCTCTCTCTTTATTTGCACCCAGTTGATGGTTCCGTTGCTCTTTCCCGGTACTCCACGTCGCAATTCCTCTCGACGTTGCAACCATTTGGAGATGCGCTGCTCGGTATCGAGCGTCTCACGCGACGGCTCCGCCTCTTGAACATCAAAGTCCCCGCGCTGAACCTGCCCAACCTGCAAGGCTTCCCGCGCTTCTGCGATGAAGAGTAGACAACCATCGAGATAGGGGCGCATCACACCCACTGGAACGGTAGGAGTCGCGTTCTCGCTTCTCCTGGTTTCTTTCGCGATCCTCGAAACCTTCTGACCGCGAAATGGTTTTCGCGGCAGCGCGGAGCCGATGTGATTGCGAAGCCGCCAAAGCATGGAGTAGGCGACAAGCGCGTGCCGCAAAGCCGCGGCGCCCCCTAACCTCGTCCGGAGCTCAGAAATCAAGAAGAACTCGGTCTCGGCGCTGACTTCCGATGGCAATTCGACACCAATTCCGAAGAGAATGTCAGGGACTCCCCTGAGGCGGTAGGCGACTTTCCGAGAGGTGTCCCTCTGGACTTTCTGGAGGTTGCCCACCCTCCGGTTCAATCGGGTCCAGACGACCTCCTTACCGACCTGCAACCAGGCAGCGTTTGGCCATCCATCCCATTTGATGGTCACCTCCTTTCGGTAGCCCGGCTCCTCGCGTGCCGCTCCCATTCTCCAGGTTGAGTCGGCAAACCGTGACCCGGCCGGATCCCCCGCGATGATGGGGGCGTCGCTATCTACTGTGGGCTGGGGGAGCCGGTCGATACCAGAAAGAACGGGCAGCTCAGAGGTGGGATTCTTCATCGAGCCTTCACATTCAGGACGCGGTACGACAGGAACAGTTCGTCCACATCATCTTCGAACTGGGATCGTGCCTCGTCTACAACTTCGGCGGAGAAGCGGGGAAGAATGCCTTCTTCGATTTGCTCCAAAATGCCTCCCCACTTCATTGCCCATTCCGCCTCTGGGAGCATCTGTCGCTGCCTGGCAGCCTCAGCCGCAAGAGACAGCACCGCCGGCAGGTTGGACTTGGTGAAGACGGCGTTTCCGCAGAAAAAGCAACCCAACAATGGGTCCGAACAGAGCGTTCCTTCAGGCGCGTACGGGCTCCTCAGTGGGTCCCTGCACTTCGCGACAAACGAGTCGCTCAAGTCTGGTTCGGATTGATCTTGGACCGCGAAAGCGGACTCAATCCCCTTCCGAATCGCATCCTCGTGGAGGATCCGGAGCCCCTTGACCTTGAAGTAGTGCTCCGAAGCAATATCCAGGGTCTTCCGACTCCGAGTGGCCGACCGCACCGAAAAAGGATTCCGACGGTACGAGGCCTCCCAAAAGTTCTTCCTGACCCGGGAATACTGGATCCTCAGCGGCTCTCCTTCCCGGTCGACCAAGTCGTACTCCCTGACCAACCGGTTCAACCCGCCCTGCCGACCCCGGCGTGTGTAAGCAATCGGGCGGACCTGCCCGGACTGGGTGGAGGTATGACGAACGACGAGGAGCAGAGTGCCTTGATCTTCGTCCCGAGCGAAGGGTCGTATGAACCTCGTCAGCTTCAAATAGGCGTTTTTGAGTCCGAGGAGCCCGGTGATCCCAGAAGAGCGGAAAACGTCCTCCTGCACGGAGTTCGCTCGGGACTTCTCATACTCAAGGCGTGCCGTGCCGCCTCCCAGATCTTGGATCGCCTCAGACCGAAGCACATATGGTTGTCCCGCCTCCATGCCCGAGCCCAGGACCAATAGGCAGGCAACCGCCTCGCCTATCGTAGATGTTGGCCCCACCATCTGAAGGACCTTTTCCCAGGGGACCCCGGCACTCTTCAAGGCCGGACTGAGCCGAGCATCGACTCTCTCTACATATGCCTTTTGGGAACGAGGACCGTTCGCCCTCATCCGTCGTACGGCGTCGGCTATCACTCCATCTCCCTCCTCCGCGACGGAGTCCCCCGATCGCAGAAGGGATAGCGCCGCTCGAAGCCGGAGAACACATGCGCGTCTGATCGCGTTTAGTTGATCTGAGGGGTACGGCTGGAAAGGATCTCCAGGATCGTATCGACCGTCGAGTCCTAGGGCTTCCTCGAGGACCAACTCCGGGACGTCTGCGATGCCCATTTCGGCGATATCGCGCACATATCGCTTAACTGCGGACGCAACTCCCGAAGCAGTGGAGCCAGCATAGTCGGCCCGAAGATCCCTCTCGAAGGAATCGAGTAGACCGTGTGGCAGGCCTTGAAAGCCCGATTCCGGGTCCACGTCTCCCGAGTCGAGAAATTCGAGGAATTTCGCCAGAGAACTACGGTGCCTAATAGCGGTCACAAGTTTCAGGCCGCTTGACCTCTCGATCAGGGCGCCAATCAACGCCTGGGCTACACGGGTGTGCGTGGCGCCCGTGAAATTATAGGGCGTCGTCCCGTCCAAGCAGGCTAATTCACCACGAAGGGAAGTGATCACGACAGGTCCCCCGCTGGGTCCCACGGTTCAATTTGCCAGTCGAACCGAAGCCTTGAGGCGTCTGGGCGGAGGTACTTTAGGACCGACCTGAAGCTTTGATGTCCCAACTCGTCCTGAAGCATCCTGAGGGGCTCTGTCGCAGCAATATCAGTCAGAAAGTCGCCGCCCCGATCAATTTCCAGTTTGCCCGCGTACGCCTGTACCAACTGGTTGAGGCGATGCACGGCATAGGTGTGTCGGAGGTCATGAGGAGTGACCGCCAGGTCATTGCCCGCGTCCTTCAGGCGCTTCCTCGCCGCTTGAAATCGCTTGTCGACTGCGGAGCCTTGGTACATGGGACGCCCGTTAGTGCTCGCCAAGAAGAGCAAACCCGGTTCGACCGGCGTGCCCTGCTTGGTGACGATGACCAGCCGGGCTCGATCCATGCGGCTGATTCGTGACGATGGTCTAACCTCATCCGAGCTCGGCAAATGGAACGTGCCCGGTTCATCGCCTCTGATTGCAAACAGTGGAGTTCGGATCCCCCACATGGCATCGCGACCTCGCTCCACGCTCTCAGGGCGCTCAAGCTTGATGTAGTCTGCGATCTCTTTCCTCACCGGAGCGGCGAGAGCCGGCGAAATGTCTACCGTCTCACGCTTCCTCAAATGGGCGGGAATCAAGATCCTACCACCCACATCCGGCATACCCGGCTCGTACCTCAGGAGCGCTAGGGCCTCGTTCTTCCTTACGGCCGTCGTGACCATCAGGTACACGATGGCACGGTATAGCCGAACGGAATAGCCGTTGGTGGGTACGTCCGGTCCCGCGAGTCGCATCCCCTGCCTCAACCACAGGTCGAATTCTTCCTTGGTCAGGAAGCGGATGGGCCGCGTAGGAAGCGGCTTCGTCGTAGCGATGACACGCCTATCTTCGGCCCCAAAGCCCGACCTCACCCGTCTGTAAGAAAAGGGCGGCCGCTCTACGTAGTCGTGTTCCTGACCCCATGTGTACAGCGACTCAAGTGCCTGGTTGGACCTATTCCACGTCGCTGGGCTGATGACATCGGCTCCCCTCGTCCGTGCGGCATGATAAGCGAGGTAGTCGTCTTTTGTGGCCTCCCATACGGACGCGAGGCCTCGCGACTCGAGATGCCTCCACCAGACCAGAACATCGCGGGCGTAAGCGACCCAAGAGTTGCGAGCACCGACGCCGCTAAGCGGAAGGCTTCGCAACCACGCGTTCAGGCCTTTGAGATATGCGCCGTCGTTCGACAAGAAGAACGGCATTCCCGCGAGATGGGCGAGGACTCGCCCGGCCCGCTCTAACTTGCGGACTCCTTCCTCCTCACCGGGATTGATCCAGTTGGGGTCGGTAGAAAAGAGCTGCACTCGGCTCGACGCTCCGTGGCGGAATCAATCAACACTTCCGCCCCGAATGGGGGGCCGGCTCCGTCCCGGAATCGAACCGAGGTCTCAGGATTACAAATCCCGTGCTCTACCAATTAAGCTAACGGAGCTCGGCCTCTCCCCCATCTCGGGGTGAGACAATCGTTAAACCGAATATAAACCACAAGTGGAGAAGTACAAGCCATTCGAATGAGACATGTACAACTTCTCCGCATAAGGACTCGAACCGACAACCGCCTCATTACAAGTGAGGTGCGCTACCAATTGCGCCACGCGAGCAGAAACACGGGGGTTAAGCTCTCCGGGCCGTGCGGCCGGGTCAAGACGCCGGCCCACGATGCCGGCCCACGATGTCGGCTCACGCCGCTGGTGAGGTTACTGAACGCTCCAGCGGGTCCCGTCGGCCGTGTCTTCAAGGACAACGCCGCGCGCCGCCAGGTCGTCCCGGATCTGATCGGCGCGGGCCCAGTCCTTGGCCGCCCGCACCGCCTGCCGCTCTTCGATCAGTCCCTCGACCCAGGCCGCCAGCTCGTCATCCGGTCCGTCGGCGGCGAGCGCGAGTTCCAGAATTCCGAAGACACTGTCCATGGAGTTCAGGGCATCGGACACGGCCGTCAGGCCAGCGGGATCAACCGGTCCGCCTGCACTGTCGAGAGCCGTGTTGGTGCGGGACAGCATCCCGAACAGCGCCGAAAAGGCCTCGGAGACATTGAGATCGTCATCGAGTGCCGCCTCGAATGCGGTAAGTGCCTTCGCCGCGACCGCGGGCAAGCCGGCGTCCGGCGCGCCTGCTTCGGACCGGGTCTCCTGAAGTCGTCGATGCAGAGCCGTCAGTCGCTGCACGACCCTGGCGGAGCCCTCAAGTCCATCGAAAGTGAAGTTCAGCTCTTTCCGATACTGGGCGGAGATCATCAGGTGTCGGACGGCTGCGGGCTGGTGCCCCTTCTCGATCAGATTGGGAATAGTGTACGTGTTCCCCAGCGACTTGGACATCTTCTGGCCTTCGACCCGCAGATGCTTGGTGTGCAGCCAGAATCGGGCAAAGGTGCAGCCGGTCACGCCCTCGGACTGGGCGATCTCGTTTTCGTGGTGCGGGAACAGCAGATCCTCCCCACCCATGTGAACGTCGAGCGTTTCGCCCAGGGCGCCGATGCTGAGCACCGAGCACTCCAGATGCCAGCCGGGGCGTCCCTCACCCCACGGCGATTGCCATACGGCCCCAACGTCGCGGTCGGCGTCACGGGCGGACTTCCAGAGCACGAAGTCGCGGACATCGTCCTTGTCGTATTCGTCCGAATCGATGCGGGATCGGCCCTCGGTGCCATCGGCTCGATTGCCGGAAAGCGCCCCGTACTTCTCGAACTCGGAAATCCGGTAGTAGACACTGCCGTCGTCGGCCTTGTAGGCGAGGCCCTTCTCTTCCAGCCGGCGGATCCACTCGATCATCGCCTCAACGTGGTGCGTCGCCCGCGGGATGTCGCGAAAGGCCCGAATTCCCAGGGTGGCACAATCCGCCTCAAAGGCTTCGCCATACGGTTCGGTGTACTCGGACAGCTGCAGCCCGGCCTCTGCCGCTCCGTTAATCGTCTTGTCGTCGACATCCGTGAAATTCACGACGAACTCAGGCGTCCACCCCTTCCACGCCAGATATCGGTGGAAGAGATCGTAGGCCATGAAGGTCCGGAAATTCCCGATGTGGGCCGGGCCGTAAAGGGTCGGGCCACAACCGTACACCTTCACCACCGGCGGCTGAGCCGGTGCAAAGTCTTCAAGGGAGCGCGAAAGCGAGTTGTAGAGTCGCAGGGTCATGAATCAGGCCTGACGTAGAATTCGAACTTCATTGATAAGCCAGCGGTCTTCATGCAACTCCATCCCGAGAAAGAGCACGAAGGCATGCACCTCTTCGGTGTCGACCGAAGGGAGCGCCCAGGAGAGTTCGGCAAAGGCCCGATCCGCATCTGGATGGGCTCCCGACCGCACCGAGACCGGAGCAGCCGTTGAATACCTCGCCAGGAAGCGCGCGAGCTCGGCAGTGGCCTGACGTGGCGTCACACCATCGTGTTCCGAACCCTCTACGCTCAGAATGACGCGGTCTTCCAGCAAGGTGACAATCCCGTCAGGCTCGCCTTCTCCCAGTGCCGCGATCACCTGGTCCACCACCGAGCGGGTATCCTGGGCCGAGCCGGCCGACGCCATGGAGGCGACGAAGACAAATGCGGTCAGGGCAGCCGCACCAAGGCGCGAGGAACCGTGGGTCACGCCGCACCGGCCTGGGCCGAGGCCCGGACTTCTCGCGCAGCGATTCTTGGATCGGGCGCCTGGGTGATCGCCCGGCCAACCACCAGGTGAGAGGCACCATCCCTGACGGCGTTCTCAGGCGTGGCAACCCGCGCCTGGTCATGGACGTCGCCGCCGGGCATGCGAATCCCCGGCGTCACGATGTGGGCCTCAGGGCCAAGGGCCTGCCGCAGGACACGCGCCTCCTGGGCGGACGCCACGACTCCTGAGAGCCCGGCCTGGCGAGCAATGGCAGCCAACCGGACCACCTCTCCGCGGACCGAGTTGAGGCTTCGGCCCCAGATCAGCTCGACATCGGCAGGAGTCAACGACGTCAGAAGGGTCACGGCCAGCAAATCAACCTGGCCATCCGCCGCCTCCTGCGCCGCCTCCATCATGGGCAGCCCGCCAGTGGCATGTAGAGTAAGCAGATCGACGTCCAACGCAGCGGCGGCGCGCACGGCCTGAGCCACGGTGTTGGGAATGTCGTGCAGCTTCAGGTCCAGAAACACCTTTTTGCCCTGTGACTTGAGCGTGCGGACCACTGAGGGTCCAGCCCGAGTGTACAACTCGAGGCCGACCTTGTAGAAGGTGCCGTCCTCGCCGAGCCGGTCGACCAAAGCAAAGGCCTCGGCTTCCGAAGGTACGTCCAGCGGGATGATGATTTCAGCCATGAAGATCAGACTCGAGTGTTCGCGGGAATCGGGACTACCTGCCGGACAGCTCTCGGGCGACGATCTGGGGCTGACGGGGGCGGGCGAAGCTCGCTGTACCCATCTGTACCAGGGTGGCGCCAGCATCAAGGTATTGCCGAGCATCCTCGGCGGTGAAGATCCCTCCAACGCCCAGCAGCGGGATCTCGACGGCCTTGCGGACGGCTGCAACCGCCTGAACTCCCACCGCCCTCAGCGCCGGGCCGCTGACTCCGCCCTGCTCGGCCCCCAGTACCGGGCGACCATCCGCATGGAGCACCCGCCCGGGGAGTGTGTTGATGAGCGTGATCCCATCGGCCCCGGCGTCGCGGGCACGCATGGCGGTTTCCGCCAACCTCGGATCGTTGGGCGCCAGCTTGGCGAGCAGGGGACGGCGAGTCAGCGCCCGTGCTCCCTCGACCACCGCGGTCAGCGCCTCTGGATCGAGCGCAAACGGGAGGCCGCCGCGGACCGAGTCGTTGGGGCACGACAGGTTCAATTCAAACCCCAAGAAGCCATCGGCGCTGTCCAACAGGCGGACGATGTCCAGGTATTCGGTGGGTGTGTGGCCCGCCACCGAGACAAGAACCCGGGCCCGGCTCAGATTGGCCGCCAACCACGGGAGCTTGTCCCGACGCGTTGCCTCGGCTCCCGGATTGGCCAGCCCGATCGAGTTGAGCATCCCTGCCGGAAACTCGGTCACTCGGGGCGAGGGATTTCCCGCGCGGACCTCCCATGTCACCGATTTCGTGACGATCCCACCCAGGGCTTCCAGGTCGACGACTTCAGCGAGCTCCTGGCCGAAACCGCAGGTGCCAGCGGCAAGGAGTACCGGGTTCTGGAACGTGGTTCCGAAGACTGAAATCGGTGATGTCATCGCGGTCTGTCGCTCCCCTCAGCTCCGCCGGACCTGCTCCGGATCAGAACGTCTCGTCGTTCGGCCTCTGCCGTGGCGCTTGCACGGAGTGCGGTGGTGACTTCACTCAACAGCGCCTCGGATTCCTCCAGGCCATAGGCGTCAAGATAGCCATTCCTGGACGCCTGCACGTAAGGGTCGCCGGATCGGGTCTCAAGGAGCTGAAAGAGCCCTCCGGCCCGCTGGTCATCCGGGGTCAGAGCCAGTGCGGCGAGCAGCGCTTTGCCCGCCCAGCGGCCCGACGGATCCGCCTGCGCCAAGGCCAGAAACAGGCCCCGTGCCAGGCCAGGCGTGTCGAGTTGATCCCGGGCCAGTTCCGCCGCGGCGAAATAGGCCAGCGGCTCACCCTGCAACGCCCAGACGCTGAGGATCTCGATCTCGCGAAGAAGTTGGAGGAGTTCCAGCACCCGCGAATCACCCACGGCGGGGAGCAAGACGCGGCGGACACTCTCCAGATCGGCAGGTGTCAAAGAGCGCTGGAGTCGGATGTCCGCGAGTCTCAGCCGCGCCGCGACAGCGCCCTCTCCCGCCCCGGCCGCGATCCAGCCCAGTTCGGACTCGGCAGCCAGGGTGTCACCGGCCTCGAGAAACAGATCGGTTCGCAAAAAGAGGAGCCGATTACGCGGCTGTGGAGGCCAGTCGCTGGTCCGGGCGGGCGCCAGCAGAAGGGCGGCCGCGGCCGGACCCCAAGGCTCCCTCGCCTGTTGGACCAGGGTGAAGAGCGAATCGACCCACACCGCTCCCCGCAGGTCGCCCTGAAGAGCGTGGGCGCCCGAGACGGTCCGGGCGGAGTCCCGTGCCGCAATGCCCCAACGCACGCGCTCAAGGTGAGCCGGAATGGTCAACGCCGGGTTCGCTTCTGCAGCCCGATCCAGGTCCCACCAGCCGGCATCCACCAGCCCCATGCGCAGGTGCACCCGGGCTCGCCACATGTGTCCCTCGGCGCGGGTCCGTTCGTCCAGAGTGCCAGCGAGAGCGGCGTTCAGAATGGTCAGAGCGTCGGCGCTGTTCCCGGCCATGGCGTACGTGGCGCCAAGATAGACGTGGGCCCCGCGGGTCATGGCGTCGCTGTCGGACAGTTCGATCGCCGCCAGAAGCGATTCGCGGGCGTCGTGCCAACGCCCGAGATGGAGATAGGCCCGTCCCAGAGTGTACAGGGCCTCATCCGCCCAACGACCCTCCGGGTCTTTTCGAAACGCTCTGCCAGCCTTCTCGGTGGCTTCAAGGTAGGCGGCCTGGGCGGCCACTTCATCGCCGCTCAGCCGCGCCCGCTCCCCGCGGTCCCAAGCGTCCCGGGTGTTGTACAGGGTGTTGAAGTACACGCACCCGGCCAGGAGCGGGAGACTCGCGAGCAGGGCCAGAGCCCTCATCGTGAGGCGGCGCCGGTTCCCGTCGCGCCCGGCGGATAGCGCTGGAAGAAGTCTCGGACCGCCTGGGCGATTTCGCGGGCGGTGTCACGCTGAAAGACCACGTCCCTCAGCAACCGCTCTTCTTCGGGATTGGTGATGAAGCCAGCCTCGATCAGGATGCCCGGCATGAGCGCATTGGTCAGGACGGCCAGCGGGGCCTGCTTGACGCCCCGGTCGCGGCCGGGATGAATGCTCATCACTTCACGTTGCACTCGCGAAGCCAGTTCGGAAGACCAGTGCTGGTAGTCGAGATTCCGGAGCTCATTGAGGATGGAGCCCAATTCGGGGTCCCCGCCCCGAGGTCCCGACCGCGACTCCAGTTCCACGGCGGAGTTCTCAAGAGCGGCCACGCGGGCTTCGTGCTCGGTTCGGGCTTCACTCAGGAAGTACGTCTCGTAGCCGCGAACCTGGCGAGATGCCGGAAGGGCGTTCGCGTGGATCGAGATGAAGATCCCCGGCCGGTCGCCCTTGATCCGTGTGGCGATCTCGCCTCTCTGCCAGAGAGGGACGAGCACGTCCGTATTGCGGGTCAGGTGAACCTCGAGCGTGGGATCGCTGCCCAGTTCGCGCGCGAGTTCCAGTGCAAGCGCCAGGGCCACATCCTTCTCTCGCGTCCCGGAAGGTCCGATGGCACCCGGATCTACCCCGCCGTGCCCGGCATCGATCACCACCACTCGCTTCTGACGGGGTGCGGCCTGAGCCGCTGGGACGGTTGAGACCGGGGTCTCTTGAATGGGAGCGGTGGGGGCCGAGAAGCCCGTGTTTACCAACTCCTCATTCAGGAGCCGCAGCGTCCGGGCGCCTTCGGCCCGGAACACATCGGGCATGCGATCCGGCCAGACGTCTATCAGCAGCTGAACGGGCAGGTGCAGGTCTTCGCCGAACAGAAAAGGAGCATCGGTGAGTTGCACCCACTCGCCGGCAATCTGAACGAAGGGTCGGCCGGGCCGCAGGCGCATCTCACCCTGCCCCTGAAGGCTCCCGATCCAGTCATCCCCCTGGGTCCGAAACCGCCACCCGAGCTGTCCAAGCGCCGAGGCGACGACGGAGGCATAGCCGCGTTGGCGACCGATCTCAAGGCGAATGGTCTGGTTACCAGCCCGGACCTGGAGCTGGTTCTGAGCGGACGCGGCATTCGGTCCGCCGAACGCGAGCGTGAGAGCAACCGCGACCGTAACGAGGCAGCGACGCATCATGTGGAGTGCACCGCGCGTTGAGCCTCACGTTCCATGGTCTGCTTCTTCAGCTTGTCGCGCTTGTCGTGGAGCTTGCGGCCCCGCGCGAGTGCCAGCGTCACTTTTGCGCGGCCTCGACGGAAGTAGATGTCGAGAGGGATCAGAGTCAGGCCCTTTTCTTCGACCTTGCCGACCAGCTTGGCGATCTCGGAGCGATTCAGCAGGAGCTTGCGCTCCCTGACCGGGTCCGGCGCAAAGCGGTTGGCCTGCTCGTAGGGCGTAATGTGCAGCGAATGAAGGAAAACTTCCGATCCGTGCACGCGCGCAAAGGAGTCCTGGAAGGAGACCTTGCCAGCCCGAAGCGACTTCACTTCGGCACCGCGAAGGACCAGCCCGGCTTCCCAGGTGTTCAGCACCTCGTATTCATGCCGCGCCTTCCGATTGGAAGCCACGACTTTGCGCGCATCATTACTCATTTCAGTAGATCAGGACCGGCGTGCCCACGTCGACCAAATGCATCAGCTCACGTGCCGACTCATTGGTCAGGCGGATGCAGCCGTGCGAGATCCGACGGGCGTCGGGGTCCGGATTGAGCAGTTGCTGTGGGCTCTCCGTTCCGTGGATTGCGATGCCGTCGCCAAGATAGACTGCGGTGTTCCCCATTCCGCCTCGGATGCTGCGAGACGGGTGGCCCATCGGCGGCGGCCGCTGCCCTCGCTCCAGCCAGTGCCAATCCGGAGCCTCCCAGACAGGATCCCGCTCCATTTTCTTGACCTTGAACAGCCCCTTGGGCGTCGAGAACTGCCAATTACGGTCGCCGCGGTCGAGTTGCAGGCCGGTTCCGGTGCCGGCGTTGGCCGACCAGATGGCGTGCTCGCCTTCGAAGACGTAGACGCGGTTTTCGGCCAGATGCACCACCACGTAGCGCCCGCCGGGGTTGGCCATCAACGGCACTACCGCGTCCATCGGACGCTGGAGGATGTTCTCTTCGTAGAGCAGATCCTCGCCGGAGAGGCTGAGTCCGGCGTACTGCGCCGAGGCAGCACTGGGAAGCACCATCATGAATGTGCCGGCACCCAGAGCGACCGTCAGCACGCCTGTCCGCCAATGATTTTGCCTCATTCCTCGCCTCTCATGATTTCGCGAATCTGCACTCGCCTGGCCTCACGCATGGTCCATACCTGTGCCACCTCGCCCCCCAGAATGAACCCGATCGCCTCGTAATAGATCCAGAACAAAAGCACTGCGAGCGAAATCAGGTTTCCGTAGGCCGAGCCATAGTTTGCGACCTCGGAAACATACCATCCGAAGCCACCTTTCAGCAGTTCGTGTACGGCGGCGGTAAATGTGGCCGCGATCAGCGCCGTTTCCCAAGGCAGTCTGCGCGCAGGCAGATAGCGGTAGACGAACAGGAAGAGCAGCCAGATGGCCAGCACCGCCAACGCCTGTACAGACCCCCTTTGAACCAGACCCAGCGTCTGACCTTCGAGGCCCAGGAAGTTGATGCCAAAGTCCCGCCACGCCTTCAGGACTGCGGTTACCCCCAGATTGATCAGGAAGAGTACACCGCCCAGAAGCACGACTTGCACATCGAACATCTTGCCCCGGATCAGGCTGCGATACTGGCCCATATCGAAGATCTCCCGAAGCACGATCCGAAGGGTCTCGACCAACCGGCCGCCGAACCAGATCAGGAGGAGCGCGCCAACCACGGTGAAGCCAGTCCGGTCCGCCAACAGCGTGGTGATCTCATCGCGGATGCGCGATGAAACGTCCAGGTCTCCACGAAACACGGGGAGATTCTCGGTCATGAAGGCGATCAACACCCCCGCCGGATCCCCGAAACGCGACGAGGCCAGCATCCCGGCCACACCCACAACAAAAAGAAAAAGCGGCACGAAGGCGATCAGGACGCTAAACGAGATCGCCCCGGCCATGAAGAAAATGCCGTCCTCATCGGACTTCTGAACCACCCGACGGGTAAAGGACCAGCCACGCCGCCACAGCGGCCCGACAAGGTGTGTCGGAAGTTCGTCTCCGGCGCTGCTACGCCTCGTCAGCGTCCTCGTCCTCGACCGCAGCAGTCGCGCGAGCGGCATCGATCCCGGCCCGATAGGCTGCCTTCGACTTCTCGAGCTTGTGCTCCAGATCGACTCGCGCCTCACGGGCGGTACCGCGACCACTCTCTACCGCGTCCTTCACCTGATCGACCCGAGTGGCCACACCCGACCGAACCGTGTCCAGACGCTCTTCAAGGTTGCGCGAAGCGTCGCGAACGCGCTCTTCAGCAACGTCGCGAAGCTGGCGGGCGCGCTCACGGAGTTCTTCCTGGGTCTCCTCTCCGGACCGGGGCGCGAAAAGTAGCGCCAGGCCCGCCCCGACAAGGGCGCCGACAACGAACGCGCCCATGCCGCCCGTTTCTTTCTCTACCACGATGTATGGGACGCCGTCACGATCCATCGGATGCTCCTTGGGGAAAAGCCTTTACGGCTGAAAATCACTACAGGAACCCACAACTCTTCTACACCGTAAAGCTACCGAGTTTCCGATCAGGTGCGCCACTGGTCGGGACTGCGCTGCAGTTCGAGCGAGGGGTACCCCTCTCGACCCATCAGCCCATAGGTGAGATTTTTGCCAAGCTCGACGCCCGGTTGTCGATCAACGGTGCTCGAATGACAGCGTTCATTTGTTGCTTAAATCTCCACAGTCAGTCCGTCCCATGCGGGACGAATGTCAGGAGGGAGGGCGGCTTCGAGTTCGGCATGCCTGAGCCGGTGGGTCATGTGCACCAGCCAGGTACGTTCCGCCCCCACGAGCCGTGCAGCCTCGACGGCCTCTTCGACGTTGAAGTGGGTGGGATGCGGATTCCCCCACCACAGCGCGTTGATCACCAGAGTGCGGACGCCGGCGAGCCGACGCAGCACCTCATCGGGGAGCGATTTGGCATCGGTCACGTAGCCCAGGGCACCGACCCGGAAGCCGTAGACCGTCATTGGACCGTGAGGCAGAGCCAGAGGCTGGAACGATTCCCCCAGGATCTCAACGGGATGAGCCGGGTCGAACCCGCGCAGGTCGATCATGGGCTTGGTAGTCCCGGCCGGGGGCACCACGCCCTCATCGAAGATGTAGGCGAAACGCTCCCGGACTTCGGGGAGCAGACCGTTGGCCACCCAAGTCGGCAACCGGGGCCGCCCGCGGGTGGTGAAGATGCGCAGGTCGTCGAAGCCGTGCAGGTGGTCAGCGTGAGAGTGGGTGATCCAGACCCCGTCGACCCGGTCCAGCCCCGCGGCCAGAAGTTGAAGCCGCAGTTCAGGCGGCGTGTCGATCAGCAGGCGACGGCCGTCGTCGAGTTCCAGCATGGCCCCATGACGCGTCCGGCGGTCACGGGGGTCATCCGAAGTGCAGGTTTCGCAATCACATCCGATAACGGGAACCCCGAAGGATGTGCCGGTGCCCAGGAAAGTCAGCCGCATGGGTTCAGAGCTGCTCGACGCGCATCGTGTTGGTCGAACCCGAGGTGTGGAATGGATAGCCGGCAGTGACGACCACAGAGTCACCGGCCCTGCCACCCCCGTCTCGAGCACGGCCCGCTTTCCGAACTCGGTCAGCGCCTCGTAAGAAACCTCCTCCTCCTGAGCCAGAACCGGCCGCACACCCCATACCGCCGAGAGCTGGCTGTATGTGACGGGATCGGTGCAGATGGCAAAAATCGGAACGGCCGGACGGTAGCTGGAGACCAGTCGGGCGCTGAAGCCACTCCGGGTAATCACGATCTGGGCGGGTGCTTCGAGATCACGCGTCGCTTCGACGCTGGCGTTCGCGACGGCATGCTCGCGGTCGGTCGCACCTGCTCTCACTCCCTTGGTGAAGCTGGTGTCGTAGTGAGGTCCGCCGCGCAGCACACCACTGGCTTCGATCTCCTCGGCGATCCGGCACATCGCGCGGAGTGCTTTGACCGGGTACCTGCCGACCGCTGTCTCGCCGGAAAGCATGACGGCGTCGGTACCATCCAGGATCGCGTTGGCCACATCCGAGGCCTCCGCGCGGGTGGGTCGGGGTGAGTCGATCATCGATTCCAGCATCTGCGTGGCTGTGATCACCGGGCGGGCGTAGAAATTGGCCAGCTGGATGATCCGCTTCTGTGCCATCGGTACCTGCTCAAAGGGGAGTTCGACCCCCAGATCGCCCCGCGCCACCATCACGGCATCCGTCTCGGCCATGATGTCCTTGATGTTCGCCAGCGCCTGCGCCTTCTCGATTTTGGAGACGACCAGGGCCCGACCCCGCACCCTGGCCTTGAGATCGACCACATCGGACGCTTTGCGAACAAAGGAAAGCGAGATGTACTCCGCACCTTCCTCAAGGGCGAAATTCAGATCCGCAATGTCCTTTTCGGTCAACGAAGGGGCCTGCACGTCAGCGCCGGGAAGGTTGATCCCCTTTCGGCTTTTGAGCAGCCCGCCAATCACCACTTCAAATGTGGCCTTCACGCCATCCGTGGACACGCACCGAAGCTCCAGAAGTCCGTCGTCCAGGAGGACCTGATCCCCCGGCCCAACATCTTCAGCCAACTTTGCGTGGGTGGTCGGAATTTCGTCACCCGACGCCGTCGCCTCGGGAGCAAAGGTCAGGCGCATTCCTTCTTCCAGCATGATCGGTTCGTCCAGAGTCCCCACCCGGATCTTGGGCCCGGCCAGATCAACCAGAATCGGCACGGGACGGCCGACCGCCGCAGCAGCCGCACGGACGGTCGCGATGACCTTCCGATGATCATCTTGCGTACCGTGAGACATGTTGATCCGAGCCATGCTCAGACCAGCGGATACCAGCTCGCGAACAATTTCAGGAGAGGAAGATGCGGGTCCGATCGTACAGACGACCTTGGTGCGAAGCATGCGAATCCGGTGAAGACGGAGATGTTCTGGAAGATGAAGGTTGGTGAGGCCCGGACAGGCGGGCAAGACACCTCCGGTGACGGATTGGCCACGGAACAACAGCGGGTCCCGCGTGTAGGCAGACGCAGTTGTTGTGTCCGCGGTCCGGGCGCCTCCCCCCTGTCCCCCTCCGAATGTCCTTCGAATTCATCGAAAACATCGAGGACGCGCGCCGCATCGTTGCTGAAATGGCCGGCACGCGCTCCATCGCCCTAGATCTCGAAGCTGCCGGCTTCCACCGGTACAGCGACCGAGTCTGCCTGATCCAGATCTCCACTCCCGAAGGCCGAGACATCATTCTGGATCCTCTGACGATGGAGGTGGGCGATCTGCTCCGCCCCTTTCTGGAGGATCCGGGTCGCGAAATCCTGATGCACGGGTCGGACTACGACCTGCGCCTGCTCGACCGCGATCTGAACATCCATCTGACGGCCCTGTTCGATACCCAGGCCGCCGCTCAGGTGCTCGGTGAGTCGGGGCTCGGTCTTGCGGCCCTCCTCGAGAAGTTTCTCGACGTGAAGCTGGCAAAGAAATTCCAGCGCGCGGACTGGGCCAAGCGCCCACTCCCAGAAGACATGCTGGAGTATGCGGCCTGCGATACCCGCTACCTGCATGAGCTTGTGGCAAAATTGCGGGCCAATCTGGACACGGCGGGACGAGCCCACTGGGCCCACGAGGAGTGCCGAGTCCTGGAGACGATCCGCTCGGAAGAAGACCTGGATGCCGATCTGGTCATCAAGGTCAAAAAGGGCCGAGATCTGGCCCCGCGCGAAGTGGCGCGACTCCGGGAAGCCGTGCAATGGAGAGATGGGATCGCTCGTACGTTGGATCGGGCCCCGTTTCGCGTTGCGGCGGACGATGTCCTGATTGACGCGGCGGTAACCCCGCCCAGGTCGGTCGGCGAGTTCGCTTCCCGCAAGGGGATGAACGGCCGCCTGGCACATTCTGAAGGCGATTCACTGATCGAGAAGATTCGGGCGATCGACCAGCTTCCGGACGCAGAGTTAGTCGGGTGGCCACGTCCCAAGCGGGACGGCCGCGGTCGGCCGCCGCCGGAAATTGAGGAAGTCGCGGACAGACTCAAGGCGGTTCGCAACAAGGCGGCTGATGAATTGGGGCTGGACCGGGGGACGCTTATGCCGAACGCCGTGGTGGTTGAGACGGCCTTCGCCCATCCGCGCTCCAAAGAGGAACTTGGCGAGGTGGCGGGGATCAAGGGTTGGCAGATTGAAGCGGTGGGAGAGAGGCTCCTTGCCGCACTGGGTGGGAAGAAGGGTTAAGGAGGAGAATAGAGATGGCGTCGGAACTACTACAGAGAGATGACCTGTCGGTTTACGTGATTGCCGGGGTCCCGCGGAGCTTTCGCAAAAAGCTGCAAAAGTTTGTTGAGGCCGAAAGCAAGACGGAGGGCGGAACCATGCTCCTGGATGAGGAGATGGCCGACTGGGTCACCACTCGGCTGCAGGGAGACAAGCGGCGAAAACACGAGAAGACGCCGACCTCCTCAGCACTCTGGCGCGCCTATCGGGCGCTTGCTGCAGCTCGCTACCACGTTCAGGACCCCGAATTGGAAGCGCAGGTTCGCCGCCTTCGAAACGAAATCGAGGAGCTGTGGCGGGAGGTTTCGCCCCTCCATGAGGAAGAAGAAGAAGAAGAAGAAGAAGAAGAAGACGAGGAGCTGACGGAAGGCGAGGGCGAGGAAGAGACCGCCGCCTGACCGCCCCTGCCAATCAGAAAAACGGGCCCGACGCAGCAATGGCGTCGGGCCCGTTTTTCATTTCTGCGGCGCCTGGACTGGCAGACAATCAGACCGCCGACTCTTCCTTCTTCTTGCAATCGATGCAGTAGCGCGCGTGCGGAAGCGCATCGAGTCGCTCGTACCCGACAGTCTTGCCACAGGTGTGGCATTTTCCGAAGTCCTTCGGATCACTGTAGAGACGGCGAAGCGCCTCTTCGATCCGGTACAGGTAGCGGCCTTCCTTGGTAGCGAAGAGTGCCGCCTTTTCGCGCTCCTGCGACTCGGTGCCCTGATCCGCCATGTGATCGGTGTAGGCAGCCATCTCCGAATCGCCCGCCTCGCGATCGGCCTTGGCCATCTCGTCAAACAGACCAAGTGACCGTGCGGCGCGTGCACGTTCCTGAAGCAGGCGCTTTTCGATGTGAGCGAGCTCTTTCTTGTTCACCGGTCCCGACCTCCGCATAGAACTGACCATCAGACAGTCCGCCAATTTACCTTAGGAGGCAAAAACGGTCTACCCGTAGCGCAGAACCGGTGACAATTCAGACAGGGCTGACCCGTCTCCGCGGACGAAGGGTGCCGTCGGGCTCGATAGGCCCGAAGCCTCATCCGGATCTCAATGGTGTCAGGGCACCCTCACCAGCGGATCAGCGCGCCTCCCCAGGTGAAGCCGGACCCGAAAGCCGTCAGGCACACCAGGTCGCCCCCTTTGATCCGACCCTCGCGGGAAGCCTCTGCCAGAGCGATCGGAATGGTCGCCGCCGTCGTGTTCCCGTAGCGCTGGATGTTGTTGAAGACCTGATCATCGCGCAGTCCCAGGCGCTTCTGGACCATCTGCGAGATGCGCAGGTTTGCCTGGTGCGGGACGAGAAGGTCGATGTCGGTGACGGACAATCCGGTGGCATCCAAGGCCTCATGGACAGCCTCCGGCATCCGAGTTACCGCGTGCTTGAACACTTCCTTGCCCGTCATGGTCGGGTAGTGCCGGCCCGCATTGAGGTCATCTTCGGAGATGCGCGGATGCCGCCAGCTGGAAGGGGCATCGCCCCAAAGCAGCTTGGCGTACTCCCCCTGGGAGTGGATGTTGGTCGTCAGGACGCCCCGATCAGGATCGTCGGTGGCCTGCAGGACGGCGGCCCCGGCCCCGTCTCCGAAGAGAACTGCCATGTCCCTGCCGGCGTCCGTCAGGTTGAGACCCGTGCTCTGGATCTCAACGCCCACCAGAAGGACCGTCCGATATTGGCCGACTCGAATCCAGGCGTCGGCCACGGAAAGTCCGTAGAGGAATCCGCTGCACTGGGCTCGGAGGTCGAGGGCCGGTATGGTGCCCAGCCCGAGCTCACGCTGAAGGAAGACGCCCGTGCCGGGAAAGAAATGGTCCGGACTCAGGGTCCCCAGGACGATGGCATCAATCTCAGAGGCATCGATCCCTGCGTCGGCGATTGCCATCCGGCTGGCCTCAGCCGCCATCTGTGCACCAGTTTCACCCTCGCGAACCCAACGGCGCTCTTCGATTCCGGTACGTTCCCGAATCCATTCGTCGTTGGTGTCGATCATCTCGGCGAGGTCGTCGTTGGTGACAATCCGGTCGGGAACTTTGAATCCAGTCCCAATGATCGCGGTGCGGGACACAGGGCTTCCTCTCAGGTGTAGATTGGGGGGCCATCAACCCAGAAAAGGTAATGACGAGGACTGCTGTGGACACGATCAAATGCCGCCGGTGCGGGGATGGACTCCCGCTTGAGAAGCCCCCCTTTCGCAACGAAATGGGCGAACGTATCCAACGGGAAATCTGCGGGGATTGCTGGAAGGAGTGGCTCCAGCATCAAACGCTTCTGATCAACCACTACGGACTGGACCCTCGCGACGCCAAGTCCAAGGAGTTTCTGTACGGGCAGATCAAGTCGGTGCTTCTGGGGGACGGGGGCGACGCCGAGGCGATCGATACCACCAAGCAGGGTTCGATCGAGTGGTAGTCACCCGCGGCTCCTGACCGGAGAGATGATCCGCGATCAGCTCGACCTACCTGCCAGGCATCGCCCGCCTGCCCGCGTTGCCAGGTGCGGGGCTACCCGGCCAGAACCGCCCGCGTCTCTTCCAAGGCAAATGCCAGCGTCTCGCGATCGATCACGAGCGGCGGGGCGAACCGGATGACCTGATGGTGCGTCTCTTTGGCCAGGATTCCGCGGGCTTGGAGTGCCTCGCAGAACGGGCGGGCCGGGCCGGACGGCTTGTGGATCTCCACACCGATCATGAGGCCCTTACCGCGCACCTCCAGAACGTGTGGTGAGTCGATCTTTCGCAGCTCATCCATGAACCAACTGCCCAGTTCATCGGAGCGCTCGACGAGCTTCTCGTCCTGGATGACCTTGAGGGCCGCCCGCCCTACCGCGGCACCGAGTGGATTGCCGCCGAAGGTGGAGCCGTGGTCCCCGGGATGGAACACGTCCATGAACTCGGAGTCCGCGATAGTGGCGGAAACCGGATAGACCCCGCCGCCCAGCGCCTTTCCGACGATCAGCACGTCAGGCCGGACATCCTCCCAGTCGGTCGCGAACATCCGCCCGGTGCGTCCGAGCCCCGTCTGGATCTCGTCGGCCATAAAGGCGATCCGATGCTCAGTGCACAGCTCTCGGGTGCGGGCCAAGTAGCCCTCGGTGGGAACGATGACGCCGCCCTCACCCTGGATCGGCTCGACAAGGAAGCCGACCGTGTTGGGCGTGATCGCCTTTTCAAAGGCCTCGGAGTCCCCGTACTCCACGATCTTGAAGCCGGGCGTGAAGGGTCCGAAGCCGTCGCGATACTGAGGCTCCGACGAGAAGCCGACGATGGTCGTGGTGCGGCCGTGGAAGTTGTTGGTGCAGACGATGATTTCAGCCTTGTCCGCCTCAACGCCCTTCACCTTGTAGCCCCACTTCCGGACCATCTTGATCGCGGTCTCTACAGCCTCGGCGCCGGTGTTCATCGGCAGCGCCTTCTCGAAGCCAGTCGCCTCGCAAAGCTCCTTGAGGAAGGCGCCCATCTGATCGTTGTGGAAGGCGCGCGACGTCAGCGTCAGGCGGTCCATCTGCTCACGGGCGGCCGCAATGATCGCCGGGTGACGATGGCCCTGATTGACCGCAGAGTAGGCAGCCAGCATGTCGAGGAACTTCCGGCCTTCCACATCCCAGACCCAGACGCCCTCGCCCCGCTCCAGCACAACCGGAAGCGGCTTGTAGTTGTGAGCGGAGTAATCAGTCGCTTCACGCAGGAGTGCTTCGGTGCGCGTATCGGTCGCCTGGGACATTCGGCCTCTCGGGTTCGGGCGGTGCGCCCGGTGTTGTGAAGGATCTGGAGCTTAACGACGGTGTCGAGCCCAACTCAAGGGCTTTGGGCCTCGTAGTTGACCGCCGTCCGGGCGGTCTCGTCGACGCTGAAGTGGAAAACATCCGGACGGGCGTAGTGGCCGGTGACATCGAAGTCGAACTTGCCGCGATCCGAATCGCCCAGGTCGATGTCCGCCACCAGGATTCCTTCCTGATCGTAGAGCGGACCGGCCAGGACGTCGCCGTCGGCACCGACGATCACACTCCCGCCCCGGCACAGCTCCTCAGGCCAAGCCTCGAGTTCGTGCTTCAGCTCCAGATCGTCCGGGTACATGTCGCGGTGGACGTACTGGTTGCAGCCCAGAACAAAGCAGCGGCCTTCGGCGGCGATGTGCCGCATGGAGGCCTGCCAGCGGTCGCGGGCGTCTGCGGTGGGGGCCAGGTACACCTGCACGCCTTTGCCGTACATCGCCATCCGGGCCAGCGGCATGTAGTTCTCCCAGCAGATGAGGCCGCCGACTCGGCCGACCGCCGTCTCGAATACCGGCATGGTGCTGCCGTCCCCTTCGCCCCAGATCAGCCGTTCCTGCGCGGTAGGCTTGAGCTTGCGATGCTTGCCCAGCAGCGCGCCGTCCGGCCCGAAGTAGAGAAGCGTGCAGAACAGGGTGCCGTGGGAGTGCGTGGTGTCGCGCTCGACCACGCCGATGCAGAGGACCACGCCGTGCTCTTTTGCGATCTCACCCAAGCGGTCGGTGTGGGGCCCCGGGACTTCAATGGCGCCGTCGCGGTACCGGCCCCAAACCCGACGGCCGGCCGGAGTTCGTCCCCCTACCGCGGTCCCGAAGGCCAGCCCCCACGGATACCCGCCGATGTAGGCCTCGGGAAAGAGAACCAGCTCAGCCCCCTGCTCCGCCGCTTCGGCGGTCAGCCTGGCGACGTTGTCGACCGAGGCGTCCGGGTCAAAGAAGCGGGGGGCAGCCTGGACTACGGCCACGCGGTGGGCGCCGGGACTTTTCGGTTTCGGGCTGGAATCGCTCATCGCAGTCGTTCTCGGTGTGGATTGGTGTAGGTCGCCATCATCCGCCCAGGTAGACCAGTTCGATCAGCAACTCGCCTACGAGCGCCAGGGTCGCGCCACTCAGTTTGTCGATGTCGTCGTTCTGGGTGTGCCAGTAGGCGTTCCCCGGGCCGTTGTCGAAATCAATAATGTCGATGGTCGAGATCCCGACCTGGTTCAGAGGCACATGGTCGTCCAGCAGCTGCCGCCCGATCCGATTCGGAAAATAGACGGACATCCCCATCCCCGCGGCCAGCCCCCAGACGCGCTGCGCGATCTCAGGGGCGAACTGGGCCGAGTAGGCCTCAATAAGAAACATGGGCGTTGAATCCCCCACCAGATCCACCAGGACTCCGTACAGCGGCCGGTCATCCCGCGGAACGGTGCGGGCAAAATGCTTGGCACCCAAAAGCATGTCGGCGGGAGTGGGTCCGTAGTCCTCACCGTCCACGAAGAGCAGATCCACGCCGATCTCGGGGGGCTGGACACCGAAGAGCTGGGCGGCATGAAGCAGAATGGCTGTGCCAGAGGCCCCGTCATTGGCGCCGGGGATGGGCATCGCCCGCTTCTCGGGGGTGTCCTCGGCGTCGGAGGTCGGCCGTGTGTCCCAGTGCGCCATCAACAACAGGCGGCGTTCAGCCTGTGGATTGAAGCGCGCCATCACATTGTTCATTTCGATGACCTCGCCGGTCGTCGAATGCGTGTGGCTGAACGGGGTGACGATCACTTCGTCCGCGAGTGGCGTCAGGATCTCCTGCATCCACTGCAACTGTGCAGCATGCCCAGCTGTGCCGGGAACCCGCGGGCCGAAGGCGACCTGGGTGTCGGCGAGAGCGAGAGCTGCGCGGCCCGAGAAGGCGGGGCGTGCGACCGCTCCCGGAACCAGGGGTGGTTGGGCCGCATCTCCACAGCCGATCGCCAGGAAGGCCACGAGCAGCGCCGACGCCTTCAGGTGCGAGGAGAGGGCGATGATCCGTGAATGGAGCGATTGAAGAGGGTCCAAAACCATACCGTGCAGTGAAAGGCGTGACGCGGCGGGCCGCATGATGCGGACCGGATCGGAAGGTACGTGGGCCGAGGGGGTGCGCTAGTGTGGTTTGATACACCGCACTAGCCAGGGCTCAGCTACCCGGGCTCAGCCTCCGCCCCGCCGGTTCAGCAACTCGGATATGGAAACCGTGCCCCGTCGGGTCCAGATGACAATGACGCCGCAGCGGGCGTTGCTGCCCGAGAACTCCGCCGGAACCGAAGCAGCGCCCGGGTAGGCCTCAATGACTTCAAAGTCGTGGGTCGGCATGCGCAGGATGGCGTCGACCCCCGAACGCTGGAGCACACCGTCAATGTAGAAGGCGGGAGCGCAGGCACCGCCGCTCAATGACGTGGCTCCACGAAAGACGGGCGTTCCGTCCACGAAGCTGAGCCCCCTCACATCCTGCAGCATCCCCCGTGTGGTCGGATACCCCCGAACTTCCAGCTCCTCCGCCATGATGTAGTCACCACCACCCAGGTTGATGCGATGCTGCAACTCCTGCACTTGGATGAGTGTTTGCCGGGGCATGACGCTCACTGTGATTGGCGCCAATTGGACCGCCTCGGGGCCCATCTCGATCTGCAGGAAGGCGCCGTCTTCGGGTGACCGAAAAACCATCTCGGTAGACACTTCGGCCAGGCCCAGCGAGGTGAATCCGATCCGGTGCGCGCCCGGTTCGGTCACCTTGATCAGGAATCTGCCATCCGGTCCGGTCTGCGCTGCCGTGGTGGAGTCCAGCCAGACCTGGACCGATACCAGCGGCTCACCGGTGGTCACGTGAGTGACTCGCCCCGCAACCTCCTGCCCCTGACTCCAGTCGCCCACCTGAGTGCCCGGCACCTCTTCCGGCCAGACGAAACCGGGAGTCTCCAGCCACATCAGGATGGGCTGCCGGAAGTCGAGGTTGTCCACCGGGAAGCCATCGGCATTTACGTACCCCGGGGCGATCGCATCGACGGACCAGCCGGTGGAGGTCTCCGGGATGGGAAGGCTGGCTCGGCCATCCTTCGCCTGCACTCGCTGTACCGTGGAGTCGTTCGGATTGATCAGCGAGACATCCGCGTCCACGAAGCGACCGGTGGCGGCGTCCATGACCAGGACGTCGATGTCGCGTGCGGGGGGCAGCGGCCGACTGCGAGGGGCGATCTGGCCCAGCGGGAGATTCCAGATCGCGATCACGGTCCAGTCGCGGGCAGGCAGGCAGCGTCGGCCGTCCCGCAACTCCATCGGAGCATCAATCCAGCTGCGATAGAACTCGGCTCCGGCCAGGTCGTGGGTGCCCAACTCAGAGTACGGAACCCAGTTCGACTGCAGCCGACCATCAACAAAAAACTCGGTACAGCCGCGTTCGGGCGGGAACCACCTGAGCACGTCCTCCACCCGACTGGCGTTGACCATGGAGGGATCGTCAGAAGCCACCACCCGAGCCGGGCCCACCGAGTAGGTATTGTCGAGGCGCGCCTTGAAGCCCTCGAAGGTCTTGAGGTGGCGGGCGGCCATCCCGGTGGCCGTGACCTCAATCCCCTCGATCTCGACCGGCCGGCTTGTGAGTCGAAACGTGATCTCGACGGCGTCGTCCAGCCCCCCGATGCGGAAGGGGATCAGGTCGGAGTCGATGTAGCCGAGTGAGGTGACGAGAATGCGGTAGTCGCCGGGCCCCGGGAGGATGATCCGGTACTGCCCTGAATTCCCAGCCGGAAGCGAAGCCAGAACTTCGGTCTCCCCGTCCAGGACTCGGACCAGGCGGACCTGAGCCGCGGGGATGGGTGCGTCGGAGGCGGCGTTAACGACACGACCGAAGACCGACTGCGCACTCAGTTGGGAGGACCCGAGCAGTCCCAGAAACAGCAAGAGAAACAACAAGGGAAACAGCCGCCAAACGCCCTGAGTCAGCAGGCACTGAGGCACGACTCGCCGTGGCCAACCGCTGAGTTTCCGGGCCGAGGCGTCGATCAACCGCGCAGCGGGTCTGCGTATTTCGTCGGCCATTAAAGCGTCCCCGGGGTGAGTCATCAGCGCTCCGTCGACAGTATACGCAAGATCGTGACTGAGGTGACAGATACATGCAATCTACCGTTCAGCCATGAAAGGAATGTGAAGCTCCCATAATGGCTGAGACACTTTGATGCGCCATACCAACGGTTCGTTAGGTCTCACCTCCTGCGGCTTCCGCCCGAGGAGCGAATCGAACTCCTCGGCGAAGCATGGGACGCGCTGGCCGCGAGCCCCGATGACGTGCCCATCCCTGACTGGCACGTCGACGAACTCGAGCGCCGGCTGGCTGCGCCTGAGACGACGTATATCCCTTGGGCAGAGGTCCGTGAACGCCTGTGATCGCCTGCCTCCATACGCGACGATCACCAGGGCGTGGCGTAGCCGGGGTGAGATCTAACGAGGAACTGCTGCTGTCGCGGGAAGGGTAGAGGTCCCGGCCGCCACTAGCCCATCTCGTCCTCAAGATACGCACGGATCTGCGCCTTGAATGTCGGGTCGACCGGCCATACGTCCGGGAGGGTCAGGGCATGCTCGAGCACCCGCCTCGCCTCTGCGTCATTCCCTGAGCGATGGAGAGCCTGGCCCAGGTCCATCTGAAAAAGCACGACCTCAGGTTCGGCCGCGACTGCCCGGCGATGGTGATCAAGCGCCTGCTCCCAGCTGGTCGACGACAGGAAGGGCTGGCGCAGCACCAACCGGGCGAGGGCCCGCTGCACCCA
>JBDNHE010000266.1:0-14633 GCA_041688945.1 Gemmatimonadota bacterium
AGGTGCAACCATCTGCATGGTGACCCACGATCCGCGCTACGCGGATGTGGCCGAGCGTCAGATCCACCTGTTCGATGGTCAGGTCGTCAGCGAAGACGACGTCAAAAGGGCCCACGAGATGCAAGAGGCCGGATTCGACATACACGCCAACGACGAGTAGTCGTGTTCCACGACCAGCGGTCGTGTGCCGCGACCAGCGGTTGCTGACGAGCAAGATTTGGGGCGGCAGGCGTTCATCTGGACGGGATGGCGCCTGACCTGCGGCCCGGGGGGAAACCCTCGGGTCGCTTTGTTTGGGCTTCCGGCGACCTGTGAGGCCAGTGACATCTCGATCTCGCCCAAGTCAGTCGAGTTACTGGCTGGGGGCGGGCATTTCACTACCTTGAGCGTGACGGGAGAGGAAACTCTTCAACGCCGGGCGCTGTCTGACTCTGGTGGGTTGTAGCAGAAGTCCCGTGACCGAATACAACGGGACCCCTGCTACACCACACCAGGGGATGCGCACCCGGGGTGGGATGGGCAACGAACGGAGACGGGAAGGGGAAATGATTCAGCTTCGCAACATCGAGAAGTCCTACAAGACCGGAGCCGGCGAGACGTTCGTGCTCCGCCGCATCGACCTCAACATTCGTGAAGGCGAGTTCGTCACGATCATGGGGCCCTCAGGTGCCGGAAAGTCGACACTCCTCAGCATCATGGGGATGCTGGATGGCGACTGGAGAGGGGAGTACTACCTCTACGGCCAGCCGGTCCATGCGCTCCGTCCTCGTCAGCGGATCGAGCTGAACAAGGAGTACATCGGATTCGTCTTCCAGCAGTACCACCTGCTCGACGATCTGACCGTGTACGAGAACCTCGAGATCCCGCTCTCCTACCGGAATGTGAAGCGGAAGGACCGGCAGGCCATCGTCGCCGATTCTCTGGACCGTTTTCAGATCGTGGGCAAAAAGGATCTATACCCCACGCAGCTCTCGGGTGGGCAGCAGCAGCTGGTCGCCGTAGCCCGCGCCGTTATTGCCGAGCCCAAGGTGATTCTGGCCGACGAGCCGACCGGAAGCCTGCACTCCAGCCAGGGTCGCATGATCATGGACCTCCTTGCTCAGCTCAATAAGGAAGGCACCACGATCATTCAGGTGACGCACAACGAAGAGTATGCCAAGTACGGAAACCGGGTCATCGAGCTCCGGGATGGTTGGATCGTCGACGAGTAACGAGCCCCGACAGGCCGCTTTCGCCCGTTCGCTCCTCGCAGCACCGTACTTCATGCCCACCCAGTCACAGTCGCCCCGCATTCTGGTCGCTGACGACCAGGCCGACGTCCTTGAAGCGCTTCGCCTGCTTCTCAAGGCCGAAGGCTTTCTGATCGACACGGCCAACTCGCCGGCCGGCGTGCTCCGCGCGGTCGAAGAGCACGACTTCGACGCCATTCTCATTGACCTCAACTACACCCGCGATACCACCTCGGGGGCCGAGGGGTTGAACCTCCTGACTCGCCTGCGTCAGGTGGATGGTACGCTTCCCGTGGTTGTCATGACGGCCTGGGGGAGCGTGGAACAGGCCGTCGAGGCCATGCGACATGGAGCCCGGGATTACATCGAGAAGCCCTGGGACAACGATCGGCTCCTGGCCACCATGCGCACGCAGGCTGAACTGGGCCGCGCGCTACGGCGCAGTCAGCGACTGGAAGAGGAAACCGACCGCATCCGCAAGGACGGGATGCCCGACCTGATCGCGCAGTCACGCGCCATGGACCCCGTTCTGGAGATGATGGAACGGGTCGGCCCCTCAGACGCGAATGTGCTGATTCGGGGGGAGCACGGGACCGGTAAGGAAGTCGTGGCGCGATGGCTCCACATGGCATCCGCACGGGCCGCCAACTCTCTGGTCGCAGTCAATGTGGGCGGCTTCAGCGAGGGCGTGTTTGAAAGCGAGGTCTTCGGTCACGTCAAAGGCGCTTTCACTGACGCCAAGACCGATCGAGTCGGCTGCTTCGAGTTGGCCGACGGCGGCACGCTCTTCCTGGACGAGATCGCCAACATCACGCTTCAGCAGCAGGCCAAGCTGCTGCGCGTGCTCGAAAGTGGCGATGTCCAGCGGGTGGGATCGTCCAAACTCCGCAAGGTGAACGTCCGGGTGCTCTCGGCGACCAACGCCAAGCTCGAAGAGGACGTTTCGGCCGGCACCTTTCGGGAAGACCTGCTCTATCGCCTGAACACCGTCGAGATCCATCTGCCGCCTCTCCGGGAGCGTCGGGAGGACATCGTCCCGCTCGCGCTGCACTTTCTGAAGAAGGTCGCCAAGCACTACGGGCGCGACCTGGACGGGCTGTCTCGCGAGGCCCAGGAGGCACTCATGCGCCATGCCTGGCCCGGAAACGTGCGTGAGCTCGAGCACACCATGGAGCGCGCGGTCCTGATGTCTCGCGGACGTGAGATCATGGCCGCCGACCTGGTACTTCGTCGCAGGGACGACGGCTCGGGGCTGATGGAGGAGTTGACGCTGGAGGAGGCGGAACGAGTGCTGATTGAAAAGGCACTTGATCGATACGGTGGCAACGTGTCCAAGGCCGCGGACGCACTGGGGGTCTCCCGTAGCGCCCTCTACCGCCGGTTTCAGCGCCACGACATCGGACCTTCGCAGGCTGGCTGATGGACTCGCCCCGCAAGTCGAAGGCTCAGGTCCGGATGCCGCGGTCGCCCCTTGTGCGCCTGACTCACGATCGCCGGATCGTCCTCCTCGCCCTGCTGGCTGGCCTGCCGGGCGTTGTGGTTTCGTTGGGCTTCCTGTTTCTGGGGGATGTGGGCCCGCGCACTCAGTGGCTGGGCGCTACGGCCCTGGTGCTGGCCTGGGTTATTGCAACACTGGCCCTCAGGGAGCGGGTGGTCCGTCCGCTCCAGACACTGGCCAACATGCTGGCGGCCCTGCGCGAGGGAGACTTCTCGATCCGCGCTCGGGTGCCGGAGGCGGAGGCCAATGACGCGCTTTCTCTGACCTATCACGAAATCAACGCCCTCGAGAGTATCCTGCGCGAGCAGCGCATCGGTGCGGTCGAGGCCACGGAAACGCTTCGCAAAGTCCTGGAGTCGGTCGCCGTAGCGCTCTTCGCCTTCGACGAACGCCAGTGCCTCAAGCTGGTGAACCGTGCAGGCGAAGAACTGCTTGGTCAGCCTGCCGACCGCCTGCTGGAGCGCACGGCCACCCAGCTGAGGCTGGCGGATGCGCTGACGGGGGTTACACCGCGCACGCTGGAGCTCTCCTATCCGGGAGGGCAGGGGCGGTGGGAGCTTCGTCGGAGCATCGTCCGCCAGGAGGGCGAACGCCTGCAGTTGCTGGTGCTTTCCGACCTGTCCCGGGCCCTGCGGGAAGAGGAGCGGCAGGCGTGGAAGCGAATCATTCGCGTGCTCTCCCACGAGATCAACAATTCTCTGGCTCCCATCAAGTCGATCAGCGGCTCACTCCGATCGCTGCTGGAGCGCGAGGCCCGTCCCGACGATTTCGACGAGGACGTGGGCAAGGGACTTCGGGTGATCCAGAGCCGGGCTGAGGCCCTTGGCCGTTTCATGGCGACCTATGCCAAGCTGGCCCGCCTGCCCGAGCCCGAGCTTTCACCGGTCAACGTGGGCGCTCTGGTGCGCCGGGTGACCGGCCTGGAAACCCGCCTGCCCGTCGAGATCAAGGGCGGCCCCGACGTCGACATTCAGGCAGACCCCGATCAGTTGGAGCAGGTCCTGATCAACCTGATCCGAAACGGTGTGGATGCCTCGCTCGAAGACGGGCATCAGGACTGGGACAAGGTGACGGTCCACTGGAGTGTCGAAGGAGGTCGGCTGACGCTGTATGTCGAAGACGAAGGACCGGGTGTTTCGGAGACGACCAACCTGTTCGTCCCGTTCTATACGACCAAACCGGGTGGCTCTGGAATCGGGCTGGCGCTTTCTCGACAGATCATCGAAGGACACGGAGGATCGCTGGAACTGGAAAACCGGCCCAACGCACCCCGCGGGGCCCGGGCTCGACTTGAGGTGCCTCTGGATCCCGAGGCCGGCTGAGCCTTGGCGGCAGGCTCTATCTGAGCCGCTCCAACTCCTGCCGATCCCGCTCTTGATCGAGCGACCGGCCCGCTAGCGTCTGCCGCGCACCAGCTCCAGCACCGCATCGAAGACCTCTTCGACATCATCCAGCGTCGGCATGGGCGCCAGCGCCGCCACTACCTGGCCGATCTCATCCAGAAAGTGCGTGCGGGCGGAATGCTCAACCAGGTAGGACATGGGGTCCTCCGGGTTGATGGGTGGGCCCTTCTGCGCCTGGATCCCCAGGAGATTGGCCTGGCGCCACACCTCTTCTTCATGGTCGGTCAGCGCCAGAATTTCGCCCCCGAAGCCATCGACGAACTGACTGAGTACCTCTGGCGTGTCGCGCAGAGGGTCCATCGACACGAACACGATGTGAAAGTCCTGGTCGGTCAACTCGCGGTCGCTCCGGACCCTGACCAACTGAGCCAGGGTGATCGGGCAAACATCGGGGCAGTGCGTGTACCCGAAGAACAGCGCCACCGGCGCACCGTTCAGATCCTCCATGCGCACCGTATCACCCTGGGGGTTCAGGAGGGCGAAGGGGGGAGGGGCAAACGGTTGCGGGAGCATCGGACCGATCTCCTGCAGGAAGGTCGCGCTGGGGGCGATCTTCGAGGGGCGTGCGATGGCCAGGGCCACGATGAGCCCTCCGACCCCTCCCAAACTCAGCAGTAGCGCACGTCTGTTCATGTGTGGAACTTGGGCCAGACCACCGGTTTCCTCAATCCCGCAACCGTCTTTGCAATGCCTGTGTCCCATGGTTGTGAGAGGGAGCACGAAGGCGATCACCGTGGAGCCCCCCGTTTGGAAGAGAAACAAGCAATTAAACGCGCCCGAGAGGGTGACCCGCAGGCTTTTCGCGTGCTTTACGACCTGCACGTGGATCGGGTCTACCGATTGGCGTACCGAATGGCCGGGGAGGAGGATCTGGCTCGGGACATGACCCAGGAAGCGTTTATCCGGGCTCATGCAAAACTCGATCAGTTCCGGGGAGACGCCGCATTCTCGACATGGCTGCACACCCTGACGGTATCCGTTGCACTCAACGTGCTTCGGAAGGTTGATCGTCACCGTAAACGGGAACGCTCGTTCGAGGATGTGGCACCTCTGCCGACCCGGGGTCCCAAGCAGGCCGATCCGGACCTCAAGGATCGCTTGAAGGAAGCGGTGGATGCGCTTCCAGAGATCTACCGGACGGTGTTCGTGATGCACGATGTAGAGGGCTACAACCACAGAGAGATCGCCACTTCGCTGGATGTCGCGGAAGGCACTTCGAAAGCACGGCTGAGTCGAGCCAGATCCCGACTGCGGGTGGCGCTTCAGGACTTCGCACCAGGATTCGCATGATACCAGGATTCGCTACATGAATGACGACATGATCAACGACGACCCGATCCGCGAGGATCAGCTGAGCGAGCCGCTCGATCCCGCGTGGGTGAAGGTGCTGCGCGAGGAATACAACGCAGCGCCTTCAGTGCCGCGGGACGAAATGTGGACCGCCATCGAGGCCGCCACTGGCTCGGCCACCGGTCCTGCCGAGGTCGCTTCGGGCAATGTCATCCGTCTCGCGGACCGGCGCCGGGCGCTGCGTCCGTGGCTTGGTTGGGCGGCTGCCGCGTCGGTACTCCTGTGGATGGGCGTCGGGATCGGTCGCATGACCGCCCCGCAGATCGCGCCGGCAGCCCCTGCAATTGACTCCCAGCGGAGCTCGGTCGCGGTGCGTGCCATCGCATCTGAACACATCGCCGAGACGGAGTCGCTGCTCCAGTTCGTGCGCACCGATGCACGTCGTGCCGGATCGCTTGATCAGGACGTTGAAATCTGGGGCCGAGGGCTGCTGGACAAGACCCGCCTGCTGATGGACTCGGATGCAGACATTTCGCTCGAGATGCGCAGGCTGCTGGAAGACTTGGAGCTGATTCTGGTCCAGGTGACGGTCGTGGCCGGGGACGAACTGAGTCCTGACCGCCGACGGGAGGAGATGAATTTCCTCAACGAGGACCTTGAAAGTCAGAACGTGATGCCGCGCATGCGGGCCATCGTGCCCGCCGCCCGGCCCGCTTACGCCGGAACCTGAGGGAGATTAGAGAGATGCGATTCTTGAAGACGGGATTTGTGATGGTGGCCACTGCGGTGGCCGCGATGGGGTTGAATGCGCAGTCGGGGACCAACTCCGGTATCGCCCAGCAGGCTCGGATTGCCGAGCTCCAGAGTCGTCTGGCGGTAACGCAGACGCTTTCCAGCTCGCGACAGCTGGCGGTCGGTCAGGAGCTTGCAATGGCCCGGGCATCCGGGATGGCGGCCAGGACTCAGCTGGCGGCGCTCGGATCTTCGCTGGCACGCCAGTCGCTCGAATCGCGGGCTCTGGCGGCACGCGTAGGGAGCAGCTTCGGCTTCAGCGGGGCCCGCAGCTTCGAGGCACTGAACATTCCGGAGTCCTGGGATGCGCAGGACCCTGCGGACTCGCTCTATCGGGCGGCTCGCCGGGCGCTGAATGACCGGTCCTACCGGGCAGCCATCCGGATGTATTCGGAGATCCGTGCCAATCATCCCAGTTCGACCTACGTCGGCGATTCATACTACTGGCAGGCGCAGGCGCTCTTTCGGCAGGGCGGGGGCTCCGACATGAACCAGGCGGTCGACCTGCTTCGGTCACAGATGGACCGCTACCCGGACGCACCCACGGTTGGGGACGCGCGGGCACTGCTGGTGCGGATCCAGTCCCAGCAGGCACAGCGGGGCAATGCCAGCGCTGCCGCCGCGGTGGCACAAAGCGCGTCCAGCGGCTGTGAGGACGATGAGGACAGCATGCGGTCGGCGGCATTGAGCGCACTGCTTCAGATGGACTCCGAGCGCGCCGCGCCGATTCTCCGTGAGGTCCTGCGCGATCGGGACGAGTGCTCGGTCGAACTCCGTGAGCAGGCCATCTTCCTTCTGGCCCAGAATCCCGATCCGGAGACCGTCGAGCTGCTCCTCGACTTGGCACACCGCAATCCCGATCCGTCGGAGAAGGTGCGCGAAGCCGCCGTGTTCTGGCTTTCTCAGGTCGATTCGGAGGAGGCCCTCGACGCTCTCCTTTCAATCCTTGAGTCCGGAACCGCAGGCGAGGGAATTCAGGAGCGAGCGATCTTCGCGATCTCGCAGCACGATTCCGATCGGGTGTCGAGGATCCTGCGTGACTACGCCGGACGGGCCGACGTCCCGACTGAGCTGCGTCGCAACGCCATCCACTGGATTGGACAGCGACCGGGGAGTGCCGAGTTCCTTCGCTCACTCTACAACAGTGTGGACGACCGCGAGATCCGTGAACAGGTGTTGTTTGCCGTGTCTCAGAGCCGTTCTGACGAGAGTCGGGCCTGGCTGCTTGAACGCGCCCTGGATACGTCGGAAGACACCGAGGTCCGCAAGAACGCACTCTTCTGGGCCGGTCAGACCGGTGCGCCGACAGCAGACGTGCTCCGGATCTATCGCACGGCTGAGGATGTGGAGCTGCGGGAGCAGGCCATCTTCGTCTTGGCGCAGACCCGCAGCACCGAGGCGGTCGACGCCATGATGGACATCGCTCGCAACGAGGAGACTCGAGAGCTGAAGGAGCGGGCGATCTTCTGGCTTGGTCAGAGCCGTGACCCCCGGGTGGCGGAGTTCCTCCTGGAACTGATTCGGGGAGGCTGATCGTGATACGGGCGGTGGGGATACTGGCACTCGGGTTGGCAGCCTCTTCGGGGGTTTCAGCCCAGAGCTTGGCGGATCGGATCGATGAGGCGGGCAACACGGCGGTGACCTTCCGATTCGACGTATCCGACGACGTGCTGATCTGCAGCAATGGCGTCCGCATGATTTCGGACGATTCCCAGTACTACTGGAACAACGGTCGCGGAGAGCGTGAGACCTGCTCTGATGGGCCAATGGAGGTCCGGGTTGCGATGCGCGGCGGAGATGTACTCGACCTGGATGTCGGGCTGCCCGGGCGCCACCCGGGCGATGTCGACCTGGGGCACTTCGACGCCCAGGAGGCAGCCGACTTTCTGGTCCAGGTCCCATGGATGGGTGCCGACGACGATGCTGTGGGGCGCGCGTACATGGCGGTCCGCTTCGCCCGGGATGCAGACGTTTCGGTGCAAATGGCCCGGGCCGTGAGAGATCGCGACCTCGGCGAGGACGTCAGGCGCTCGGTCGTGTTCTGGGCGGGCCAGCTTGCCGCGGACAACCTGCTTGAGGCGCTGCGGGGCCTTGTTGAGGACGAAGGGGAGGACCAGTCCGTTCGAGACCAGGCCATTTTTGCGCTGTCTCAACGGCCCGACGAGGAGTCGATTCCTTTGCTGATGGATCTGGCCATGGACGCTCCCCACCTCAAGAGCCGCAAGACGGCACTCTTCTGGCTGGCTCAGCACGACACAGAGGAGGTCGGAGAGTTCTTTGCTCAGATCATCCTTGGGGACGGTCGCGGGGGCTGATCTGGCGGTTGGCGGCGGTCTGGGGCGGGTCTGTGAGCGTTGGCAGGCCCGCCTTTCGCCGTCCTGACCCGGAGAGGACCGTAAACGTAGAATTCGTTGCGCCGGGAGTGGCGCACGCCCTCAGCCCTCAATAGCTTCCTGCGTCCCCGGAAATCCTAATTGCAAGGCAGTATGGATCCCGCTTCTCAGCACCCCCTGAATATCCTGATGGTTGCTGCAGATCCCGAGCTGGCCGACTCGCACGTCGCCCTGCTTGAGGGAATGCGGCGCCCGGAGGTTTCTGTGCAGGTAGCCGGGGAGCTCACGGAAGGGCTTGAACGGCTCTCCGCCGGCGGGATCGACCTTGTGTTGCTTGAGCTTGATCTGCCCGACTCCGAAGGCCTGGTGACCTTTGAGCGCACCTTCGCCTTCTCTCCCTCGGTCCCGATCCTGGTACTGACCGAGACGGACGATGACGAGGTCGCGCTGAGCGCGGTTCAGGGCGGGGCGCAGGACTGCCTTCTGCGGTCCGAACTGACCTCGACCGTGCTGGGGCGGGCGATTCGGTATGCGATGGAAAGGCACCGGCTCCTTGCGGCGTTGCGAAGCCTGTCGTTGATCGACGACCTGACGGGGCTGTACAATCGTCGTGGCTTCTCGGATCTGGGTGAGCAGTACCTCAAGCTTGCTCGCCGAACCGGGAAGGGGGCGACGCTCGTCTTTATTGATGTGGATCGGTTCAAGACCATCAACGACACCTTGGGACATCACGTCGGTGATCGGGCCCTGAATCGCGTAGCGGACATACTGCGGGTGGCTTTCAGGCAATCGGATCTTGCGGCTCGTATGGGGGGGGATGAGTTTGCCGTTCTCGCCCCGGAGGGCTTGGGCGAGGATCAGAACGAGTTGGCGGAACGCGTTCGACGCGCCGTCCGGGAGTTCAACGAAACAAGCAGGGACCCGTTCCAGCTGTCGGTCAGCGTAGGCGTGTCCCGCTCCGATGGTGAAACCAGAATCAGGCTGGACGACCTCCTCGCGGATGCCGACCGGTCGATGTACGAAGAGAAGCGCGGTAAGCGGAAGGTGGTTTCGCAGTGAGTGAAGGAGGCCTCGACGCCGACGGGTTCCCCGTGGCAAAGCCCGTGAGCGGAAATTCCGTTCATTGGCTCGTTCGGATTGCCGAGCGAGCGGGGCTCAGTGCGCCCGACGGGGTAGACGTCCCGGCTGACGCCTCGATTCAGGACGCGTGGAGCGTTGTGATTCGCAGCTACCACGTAGACGAGCCCCAGCTGGCGGAGCTTGTGGCGTCCTACTATCGACTGGAAGTCGCCCAATTCCACACTGCGGATCCAAATGCTGCGCTGCTGCTGTCTGAGACCATGGCGCGGAAGCATCTGATCTTCCCACTCTTTGAGGATGACCGGCATCTGGTGGTGGCCACCTGTGATCCGACCGATGTGGAGATGGAGCGAGCGGTCGGGTTCAGTACCGGGCGCAGCGCGATCTTCCACCTGGCCTCGCTGAATTCGATCCAGGAAGCGCTCGACGGACGCTTCTCTCCCGAGAAGCAGGTCGCCTCGATCCTGGGTTCACTCGAAGCCGAGATGGACGAAGCCGATGCGGTCAAGCTCGTTGAGGAGATGGGCCCCGAGTCCGTTTCAGAAGACGATGTTCGGTCGACCCCGGTCGTAAAGCTGACCAATCTGATCATCACCGACGGGATCGCGCAGGGCGCCTCCGATATCCACATCGAGCCGGGCCGAAAGGTCGGTTCGGTGCGCTACCGCGTGGACGGTGTGCTCCGGAAGCACATGGATCTGCCGATGTCCGCGCTGAACCGTATCATTTCGCGCATCAAAATCCTTTCGCGGCTCGATATTGCCGATCGCCTGCGTCCTCAGGACGGCAAGGCGCGGGTGCGCATTCGCAACCTGCACTATGACCTGCGTGTGTCGACGCTCCCCGTCGCCGGATCCGAGAAGTGCGTGATCCGTATTCTCGACTCAAGCGCGTCACTGACCCTGGACGACCTCGAACTGCCCGGTGAAGAACTCGATCGGCTGCGGGGGCTTCTGAGCAACCGCGACGGAATCGTCGTCATCACGGGCCCGACAGGTTCGGGTAAGACGACAACGCTCTACGGTGCACTCCGCGAGATGGCCGACGGCAAGATCAACATCATGACGGTCGAGGACCCGATTGAGTACGACCTGCCCGCCATCACTCAGACCCAGGTCGAGACCAAACAGGGGATGACCTTCGGGTCGGCGCTCCGCGCCATTCTGCGTCAGGACCCCGATGTGATCCTCATCGGTGAGATTCGCGACAAGGAGACCGTCGAGGTGGCTGCGCAGGCCGCTATGACCGGTCACCTTGTGCTGGCCACCGTCCACGCCAACGACGCGGTAAGTGCCGTCGCACGTATGGCGGACATGGGGCTGCCGTATCCGACCATCGCGCAGACCCTGCGTGGCGCTCTGGCCCAGCGGCTGATGCGTCGAGTCTGCGGTGCATGCGCTGAACCCGTGCGCGGCAATCTGACCCCCGATGAACAGCGCCTGACCGAGCGCCACGGCATGGAGCCGGTGGTTCGCGCCGTGGGCTGTTCGGAGTGTGGCTTTACCGGGTACAGGGGCCGACTCCCGATCGTTGAAGTCCTGGTGTGCGGCCCGCGCTTCACGGCCGCGGTTGAGCAGCGCAAGGGGCATGCGACTCTGCAACGAGTGGCTCAGCAGGGCGGAATGCGGGGCATGCATGAGGTCGCGCTGGATTGGGTACGCCTGGCCAAGACCACACTGGTCGAGGTGGAGCGTGTTCTGGGCCAGGCGATCGAAGACGAGCCTGAGGATGAGGTCAAAGGACCACCCAGAGTGCTTGTGGTGGACGACGACGAAGATGCCCGGCTCCTGGTCCGCACGGTCATGCAGAAGCAGGGGTTTGAGGTGACCGAGGCCAAGGATGGCTTTCAGGCGCTTGAGATCCTCAAGATCGACCCGGAGTACAGCGTTGTGATTCTGGATCTGCTGATGCCCGGGATGAATGGTCGCGAAGTGTTGCAGAAGATCCGATCCGCCGTTGATACCGCCGCCTTGCCGGTGCTGATCCGCACCGGAACGGGCACGGAGCGGGACGAGACCGAGCTTCTGATGGCGGGCGCGGACGATTTCATCCCCAAAACGGCCGATCCATCTCGCCTGCTGGCCCGCGTTCAGGCCGTTCTACGTCGGTCGGTCTGAACGGACTTACTCCCATATGGCAGGCCAAGTGGCGGAGCTGTCCCCACGAAAAAAAGGCAAGGCGGACCACTCCAGTTCTCCCTGTGTAACATCCAATCCTGAGTCTCGCGTTGACACCGCCCTGAGGCGGGCCGAGCTTATCGGGCTGTCATAACCACCACATCTCTTCAGGAACGCGGTCCATGTTCAAATCCCTGCGCGGACGCATTGTCACCATCGTACTGGTGATGATCGTTGCGGGCTGGCAGCTCTACTCCAAGAGCCTCAAGCTCGGCCTCGACCTTCAGGGCGGTATGCACCTGGCGCTCGAGATCGACGACCCGGACGGCACGCTGTCGCCCGAGGCCAAGAGTCAGATGATCGACCAGGTCGAAATCGTCATCCGTCAGCGGATCGACGAGCTGGGCGTCAACGAGCCGCTGATCCAGAAGGCCGGATCTGAGCGGCTCATCGTTGAGCTTGCCGGAATCTCGGACCAGCAGCGTGCGCGGGACATCGTCCAGCAGGCTGCCTTCCTTGAGTTCAAGCTGGTGTTGCCGCGCTCGGAGTTCGCTCCGGCGCTTCCCCGGATTGACCGGGCGATCGTCGCTACGCTGGGTCCCGACTCGCTGGCCGCTCTGGGTCGCAGCTTCGAAGCGACCGAGGGGCCTTCGGCGGATGAGATCAACGCCGCTCTGTTCGGTGGTGGCGCCACGGACACGACCGCGATCGATTCGGTCCCGGCTGTCGATGAGGCTGAGCCCGAGTTGAACCTTCGGCCGTTCACTTTTCTCCTTCGCGAAGGGGAGTTCGAAGGGATCTACTACGTCGCCGTCGAGGACGTGGAGCTGGCCAAGGCCTTCCTTGCCCTTGAGTCGGTTCAGCGCGCCTTCCCGCGAGACATCGTGCTGACCTGGGGTTCCGAGCCGGTTGGCTTGGGGGTAGGGGTCTACAAGAGCCTCTACGTCCTCCAGGAAGACGCCTTCCTGCGTGGTGACCGCCTGGAAGACGCCATCGCACAGCGCGATCCGCAGTTCAACCAGGCTCAGGTAGCCTTTGAACTGTCTCGTGCCGGTGGCAGAGAGTTCTCACGCTTTACGGGTCAGCACGTTGGCGACTATCTGGCAATCGTGCTGGACGGCGATGTCATGAGTGCCCCGGTCATTCAGGACCGGATTGGTGCGCGCGGGCAGATCAACCTGGGCAACTCGCCCATGGAAGAGGCCCGCGACCTGGCATTGGTGCTCCGCGCTGGTGCGCTTCCCGCCCCGCTCCGGATCGAAGACGAACGGACGGTCGACCCCTCGCTCGGTGCCGATTCGGTGGCGCGCGGCAAGGTGGCCGGAGCAGTCGGTCTGGCCCTAGTCCTGGTGGTGATGATTGGATACTACCGGATGGCGGGTGTGATCGCCGTGGGCGCTCTCGGCGTATACGTGACGCTGGTCCTGGGCGGCCTAGCCGGCCTTCAGGCCACGTTGACGCTGCCGGGTCTGGCGGGTCTGATTTTGTCCATCGGTATGGCCGTGGACGCCAACGTCCTCATCTTCGAGCGAATCCGCGAGGAACTCGAGGCCGGCCGCGCGACTCGCACTGCTGTGGATGAAGGCTTCGGCAATGCGCTTTCAGCCATCGTTGACGCCAACGTCACCACTCTGATCACGGCCCTGATCCTCTTCCAGTTCGGTACGGGCCCCGTCCGCGGCTTCGCGGTCACCCTGTCGATCGGAATCGTGGCTTCGTTCTTCTCTGCTCTCTACGTGACCCGCACCTTCTTCCTGATCTATCTGTCAGGCAAGAAGGCGTCGGATCCCATCAGCATCTGACCCCCATGCGCTTCTTCCAATCAGCCAATTACCGCTTCATTGAGAAGCGAAAGACTGCCTACACCCTTTCCGCTGTTGTCCTGCTGGTCGGGATCGTCGGGATGGTCGCCAACGTGGCGCTCATCGGGAACTGGCAGAACTACGGCGTCGACTTCACCGGTGGTGTCCTGGTCCACGTTCAGTTCGAGGGTGAGACCTCGGTCGGCGATGTTCGATCGGCACTCGGCGGAGCGAACGGGCCGGAAGTCACCCGCTTCTCCGGCGAGAATGTCTACCTGGTTCGCGCGCCCCTCTCCGACATCCCGATCTCGGAGGCTCGTGACCAGATCCGTGATCAGCTGATCACGGCTTTCGGTGCCGATGCGTTCGTCATCGAATCGGCTGACCTGGTCGGACCGCGAATCAGTGGAGAACTGCAGCAGAAGGCGCTCTTTGCGATCATCTTCTCCTTCCTGCTGACCCTGATCTACCTGGCGATCCGGTTCGAGCTGCGTTTCGGAATGGCAGCCGTGATTGCGACGATCCACGACATCACGATCACGCTGGGATTCCTCGCGATCTTCCGGATTGAGATCGCGCTGCCCACCGTGGCCGCCATCCTGACCATTGTCGGTTACTCGCTGAACGACACGATCGTGGTCTTTGACCGGATCCGCGAGAACCTCGGCAAGAAGGGGGCTCGCAAGCAGGACCCGGTCGATCTGGTGGATCGTTCGATCAACGAGACGCTTCCGCGTACGGTCCTCACCTCGGGCACGACCCTGGTGGTTCTGCTGGCGCTGATCGCGGTCGGTCCGGCGGTCATCCGGGACTTCTCGATCGTGCTGGTTCTGGGTGTGATCATCGGAACCTACTCCTCGATCTTCGTGGCATCGCCGGCGCTTCTGGAGATCCAGGCTCGCATGGGCGACGGGAAGGAAAAGAAGGCCCGTCCAAAGCCCGCCACAGTCTAGAAGCCTGTTGAAGAAGTGGGGCGAGCCGCGTTACGAGCGCCATGGGGCCAGATTCGAGGCGGATCGCCGAAGGCATAGCCGTCAGCTACGTCGAGGCGGTCCAACGAAGAAGATGGCCCCATGCCGCTCGTAACCC
>JBDNHE010000267.1:0-39724 GCA_041688945.1 Gemmatimonadota bacterium
CCTCGACGCTCTCAGTGATCGGCGTTTGTTTGCTGGCTGATGCTCCACCGTGGCTGCGTTGCTCCTTCCTTGAGGTAGCGATGCTACATCTGCGTCGGAGCGCCTTGCCACGAGGGCGCCTCGACGCTCTCAGTGATCGGTGTTTGTTTGCTGGCTGATGCACCCCCGTGGCTGCGTTGCTCCTTCCTTGAGGTAGCGATGCTACATCTGCGTCGGAGCGCCTTGCCACGAGGGCGCCTCGACGCTCTCAGTGATCGGCGTTTGTTTGCTGGCTGCTCCTCCACCGTGGCTGCGTTGCTCCTTCCTTGAGGTAGCGATGCCGGCCCTCCTGTGGCCCATTCCTGCCAAGTCGGCAGACTGTTAGCTTTCCAACCCCGGAAATACAGGGATTCTCAGGAGTAGGTATGGAGCGGAACATCCGCGCTACGACCGTTATTGCGGTCAGAAAAGACGGTAAAGTCGCATTGGGTGCAGACGGCCAGGTAACCCTGGGCGACACCATCATGAAAACCCGTGCCCAGAAGGTCCGGGCGCTCAAGGACGGCAGGATCCTGACCGGCTTTGCCGGAGCGGTGGCGGACGCGTTCACACTGTTCGAACGGCTTGAGGAGAAGCTTGAGCGCTATCCCGCCAACCTCACGCGAGCGGTCGTCGAGCTCGCCAAGGATTGGCGGACCGACCGCTTCCTGCGGAAGCTCAACGCCCTCCTTCTCGTGGCTGACCGCGATCACATCTTCCTGATCAGTGGAGAGGGCGACGTGATCGAGCCCGACGATGAAGTCGCAGCGATCGGTTCTGGCGGTACCTTTGCCCTTTCGGCCGCGCGGGCCCTCAAGGCCCACTCAACCCTGACCGCGGCCGAGATCGTGCGCGAGTCGCTCATGATCGCCGGAGATATCTGCATCTATACGAACCAAGACATCACGGTCCTTGAGCTCGGCGAGGAGACCTCATCTTGAGCGAATCCATTGTAGCGAGTGCCGTCGGTGAGGATACACCCGTGCCCGCGTCCGAAGATACACCCGTGCCCACGTCCGAAGCAGAGAAGCCGGCAAAGGGCAGCGACGACCGGGTGGATGACGATTGGCTCACGCCACGTCAGATCGTCCAGGAACTCGACACCTACATTATTGGTCAGAAGAACGCCAAGAAGGCGGTTGCGATCGCCCTGCGAAATCGGTGGCGGCGGCAGCGTGTGAGCGACGACCTCCGCGATGAGATCGTTCCGTCCAACCTGATCCTGATCGGGCCCACCGGTGTGGGTAAGACCGAGATCGCGCGCCGGATGGCGCGGCTCGCAGGCGCCCCATTCGTAAAGGTCGAGGCCAGCAAGTTTACCGAGGTCGGATACGTCGGTCGTGACGTCGAAAGCATGATTCGCGATTTGGTCGACATGGCTATCAACATGGTCCGCGCCGAGCGCGAGGACGACGTCGCCGACCTCGCGGAGTCACGCGTGGAAGAGCGGCTGCTTGACCTTCTGTTCCCCGCCAGCGAGGAATCGACCGTTGAGTCTGCCCATCCCGAACCAGGCAGTGCCGTGTTCGTGGCCGGGCCCCAGGGTGTCTCTCAGACGCCCGCCGACGAGGATGCCAACCAGCGGCGAGCCCGCACTCGCGAGAAGCTCCGCGGGTTGCTGAAGGACAATCAACTCGAGGACCGCGAGGTCGAGATCGAGGTCACGCAGGCCGCCAACATCGACGGCATGATGGTCCCGATGGGCGGCGAAGGGATGGACTTCAATTTTGGGGAGATGCTGCAGGACATGCTCCCCAAGAAGACCAAGAAGCGGCAGGTCACCGTTGCTGAGGCCCGACGCATCCTTTTCCAGGAAGAGCTGGAGAAGATCGTCGACATGGATGACGTGATCAACGAGGCCATGAACCGCACCGAGGACATGGGGATCGTCTTCCTGGACGAGATCGACAAGGTTGCCGGGGAGCGAGGCGCTTCGGGCCCCGACGTCAGCCGGGAAGGGGTCCAGAGGGACCTGCTCCCCATCGTCGAGGGATCGACCGTCCCGACCAAGTACGGGATCGTCCGCACGGACCACATCCTGTTTGTGGCGGCCGGCGCCTTTCACGTCGCCAAGCCCTCGGATCTGATTCCCGAGTTGCAGGGCCGTTTTCCGATTCGCGTAGAGCTACATTCTCTGGGCGAGGAAGAGTTCGTACGGATCCTGACCGAGCCCAAGAACGCACTGACCAATCAGTACAAGGCTCTCATCGAGACCGAAGGCGGGTCACTTGAGATCACCGAAGACGGGATCCGTGAAATCGCGCGCGTGGCGACCGAGCTCAACGATCGCATGGAGAACATCGGCGCGCGCCGCCTTCACACCGTCATGACCACACTGCTCGAAGAAGTGCTTTTCGATCTGCCCGACGGCGAGACCTCGCACGTCCGGGTCGATGCGGAATTTGTTCGAGCCAACCTCGGTTCAATCGCCGAGGACGAAGATCTGAGACGTTATATCCTCTGAACCGGGAGCCCCGATGGGCCAGGCAGGGAAGCGGGACTTTCTTACACTGACGGACCTCACCCCGGACGAACTCCGGGATGTGCTTGCGCTCGCCGCCAGGCACAAGAGTGGCGAGGAACAGGGAACCCCCCTGGTCGGAAAAGCGCTGATCATGATCTTCCGGAAAAACTCGACCCGCACTCGGGTTTCGTTTGAGGTCGGGATGGTCCAGCTGGGCGGCCATGCCGTCTTTCTTTCCGACCGGGATTCCCAGATGGGACGGGGCGAGCCGCTGGAAGACACGGGACAGGTCCTCTCGGGCTACGGGCACGCGATCATGGTGCGGACCTTCGGGCACCATCAGGTCCAGATTCTGGCCGATCACGCTTCGATTCCGGTCATCAACGGACTGACCGACCTGGTGCACCCCTGCCAGCTGCTGGCAGATCTGCAAACCATGCAGGAAGAGTTCGGCTCCGATTTGAGCGGACTGGAAGTCGCCTGGATCGGAGACGGGAATAACGTCGCGAATTCGTGGATCAAAGCGGCCCGGATGATGAACTTCCGGATCCGGCTTGCCTGTCCTGAGGGATATGATCCGGACCCCGAGATTCTGGCATGGGCTTCGGAGACGGGATCGGTCGAACTCATGCGGGACCCCCGGGCCGCAGTCGAGGGCGCGCATGTCGTAAACACCGACGTCTGGGCATCGATGGGCCAGGAGGAAGAGTCGCGGATCCGTGCAGAAGCCTTTGCACCATTCCAGGTCAAATCCGAACTGATGGCCCTGACTGCGGACGACGCAATCTTCATGCACTGTCTTCCAGCACACAGGGGTGAAGAAGTGACGGCCGAGGTCATCGACGGCCCACGCTCACGGATTTTCCGCCAGGCGCACAACCGATTGCACGCCCAGAAGGCACTTCTGGTCAAGCTGCTCGCCTGACCGGGCACTATGGAACTGGCCACCAAGCGTGGCTTCGGCGACACACCAGCGTGTCGCCATTCGACTCAATTCAACGACACGGAAGACCTGAATGTCCGACAATCTCAAGCTGACACCGCTGAATGACGAGCACGTGGCCCTGGGCGCCAAGATGGTTCCTTTTGCGGGCTATTCGATGCCGGTTCAGTATCCCTCGGGAATCACGGCGGAGCACAAGGCTGTCCGTGAGGCTGCGGGGCTCTTCGACGTCTCGCACATGGGCGAGTTCGACGTGCGCGGCCCTGACGCCCTGGCCCTGATCCAGAAAGTCGCGGTCAACGACGCGTCCAAGATCGAGGTCGGCCAGGCGCAGTACTCCGCCATGACCCTGGAGACCGGCGGAATTATCGACGACCTGATCATCTACCGTCTCGAGCGCCACTACATGCTGGTGGTCAACGCCTCGAATCGCGAGAAGGACTGGGCCTGGATCGAGAAGCACGCCGAAGGCATGGATGTGCTTTTGCGCGACCGCTCCGACGACATCGCGCTGCTCGCCCTGCAGGGACCCAACTCTCGCGCCATCCTTCAGAAGCTCACGGAGACCGATCTGGACACGATCGGCTACTACCGCTTCGGCCTGGGGAAGGTCTCGGGTGTGGATGCGATCATCAGTGGAACCGGCTACACCGGTGAAGATGGCTTCGAACTCTATCTGCCCGCGGATCGCGCCGGGTCCGTCTGGACAGCGCTGCTCGAGGCGGGACAGGACCACGGCCTCATCCCGTCGGGGCTGGGCGCCCGCGATTCGCTGCGACTCGAGGTCGGGTACGCACTCTATGGCAACGATCTGGACGACCAGCACACACCGCTGGAGTCGGGACTCGGCTGGATCACCAAGCTCGACAAGGGTGACTTCGTCGGACGCGAGACTCTGGTTGCCCAGAAGGAGGCCGGCGTTCCGAATCGCCTGGTCGGGCTCAAAGTTGTGGAGAAGGGCTTCCCTCGCCACGGCTACCCCATCGTAAAGGATGGCGAGCAGGTGGGCGTGGTCACGTCGGGAACCATGAGCCCCACTCTTGGGCACGGCGTCGCGATGGGGTTCGTAGCGGCCGAGCATGCGGCGGCCGGCACCGAACTCGGAATCGAAATCCGCGGTAAGTCCATCGCCGCTGTGGTCCAGCGCCCGCCGTTTTACACCGAGGGGTCGATCCACAGGTGAGCCTGAGGGTCGGAATTCTGACGGTCAGCGACGGCTGCGCAGCCGGCGTCCGCGAGGATGTCAGCGGGGCTCGGCTGAAGGAGTGGGCGGAGCGGGAAGAACACTCCGTTCCGCTCAGCGAAGTTGTTCCCGACGAAGCGATTGAGATCACACGGCGGCTGCTGGAGTGGGCCGATGGGGGAGGAGTTGATCTGATCCTGACCACTGGAGGGACGGGTTTCGGTCCTCGCGACGTCACTCCGGAAGCCACGCGGCCGGTACTTGAACGACACGCCGAGGGACTGGCCGCGGAGATCCGGCACGCCGGTCAGGCGAAGACGCCTTTTGCTGCCCTGTCGCGCGGGCTGGCAGGGAGCCGCGGCCGGGTACTGATCGTGAATCTTCCGGGCTCGCCCGGTGGGGTGGCAGACGGGCTCGCGGTTCTGGGACCGGTCGTCGAGCATGTGAAGGATCTTTTGCATGGAGACACCGAGCATTCGGTGAACGGGGATTCGGATGGCGGGGCGAGAAATGTCTGAGCGTGTTCTGATTTCGACGCATGACCTGCCTCTGGCGGGCCGGCTCCGGTCGGCTGTGCAGGGTGAAGGCTATCGCGTGGAGTTGGTGACCCCCGGCGAGGAGCTCGCGGGCGGTGACGACCTTGCCCTCCTGATCCTGACCGGTGGGACCTCGGATGCGCGCCCGCCGGCGCTCTTCGTGCAGGCCGCTGATTCGCTGGACCTGCCGGTAATGGCTGTCCTTGCGCCGGGAGTTGGACCGGTCAGCTGGGAAGGGCTTGCCGAGGTATTGCCCGCCGGCACCAGCGCCGACGAAGTCTCGCTGATTGCGAGACGCCTGATGGAGCGCCACCGGCTGCAGGAAATGACCGGCATCGTCGGCGAGAGCGACGCCATTCGCGAAGCGCTGGAGCGTGTGGTTCAGATCGCCCCGGTCTCCAGCACGGTTCTGATCACCGGCGAGTCCGGGACCGGCAAGGAGTTGATCGCCCGAGGCATTCACGGGCTCTCCCCGCGCCGTCACAAGCCGTTCATTGCGGTCAATGTCGCCGCCCTCTCCGACACCTTGCTTGAGAGCGAGCTCTTCGGGCACGAGAAGGGCGCGTTCACCGGGGCGGTCGACGGCCGGAAGGGCCTTTTTCAGCTGGCGAATCAGGGGACGATCTTTCTGGATGAGATCGGCGAGATGCCGCTCGCTACCCAGACCAAGCTGCTCAGGGTGCTGGAGCAGAAGGAGTTTCTGCGGGTCGGTGGCGAGGTCCCGATTTCGGTCGATGTGCGCATCATTGGTGCGACCAATCAGGATCTTCGGCGGCTGGTGCAACTGGGCGACTTCCGGAAGGACCTCTACTACCGGCTGAACGTCCTCCAGATCGCGCTTCCACCCCTTCGCGAGCGGCGCAGCGATATCTCGCGGTTGGTCCACCACTTCGTTCGTGAAGTCACCGAAAGAAGTGGCCGGCAGTTCTATGGGATTTCGGAGGACGCCATGGAGATCCTCCGGAACCATCGCTGGCCGGGGAACGTGCGCGAACTCCGCAATCTGGTGGAGAGCATGGTCGTGCTTTCGCCCCGGCGAGAGATCGGGCCGGCGGACATCCCTGACGAAGTCCGTCTGGCAGATGGGGGGCGCGACCTGTTGCCCGTCCACATTCCCCGGACGCAGGCCGGTTCAACAGATCCCGACGCTCGGCAGCAGATGGAGTTCATTTTCCGGACGCTGGTCGATCTCAGGATGGATGTGGACGATCTGCGAAAAGAGTTCGACGCGTACCGCGCGGATGGCCCAGGGGTTCTGGACGCGGTTCGACGCTCCGGTGAACTCGGGAGACTGCCCATGCAGGACCGGAGTCCCCTGAGGTCCGAGCTTTCGGGCCCCGTCGTGGACGTTGACCATCGAGACGGGTTGGTCGCCGACATGGGCACCGTGGTCTATCGCTCGGGGATGACCATGGAGGACCTTGAGAAGGAGGCGCTGATCGCCGCTCTGGCCGAAGTGAACGGCAATCGTCGGAAGGCGGCCGAGATGCTCGATATCGGGGAGCGTACTCTGTACCGGAAGATCAGGAAGTACGGGCTGGAGGACTGAGCCGCCCGTGTGGTCAGGGGTCGCGCCCCGCTTCACATTCGTTCTGCAAGCCGTCCACCAGTTGGGCCAGTCCGCGACCCAGCATCCAGGAAAGAAGTGGCCCCGCCAGCCGGGCCGCCCATTTGCGGTGGAACGTGTAGCGGAAAGTGAGCCGCGTCCCGCCGGTGTCGGGGGCCAGATCGAAGGTGGCCGCAGCGCGGTCAAAGGGCATCCCCGAAATATCGAACAGAGAGACTGCCATCCGGCGCTCCGGCTGGTAGTCTTCGACCCGCTCCTTCGCGGACCCGAATGGGACGAAGTCACAGTGGCGGATGGTCCCCCGCGCGGTGGGTCCGTCGGTCAGCAGCCGCGCTCGCTTGATCCCCGGGCTCCAGCGCTCAATCCCCCGAAAGTCATCCAGCACCTTCCAGACCACCTCGGGTGACGCCGAGATGTGCCGACTGATCTCAATAGTTTCCAACGAAACTCCCCATTTCAAGATGCTCCCACGTCAGGTCGACCCCCCCCACCAGCTCGTCCCCTTACCCGCCCCCGCTCCGCCCGCACGCGGGGCAGGATGCCGGCCCAGGCAGAACTCCTGACCGTGCGATACTCGACCTCGAACTCCTGATCCAGATCAACTTCGGGGAAGGCGTAGATGGCCGTTGCTGGCTCCCGCTGGCGCAACAGGCCTGTGCCCCAACCCTGTGTGATGCTGGCTACCCTGGCCGCCCGCAGCGTCCGCCCCTGAGCCGTCACGGTCAATTCCGTCTGCGAAAAGCGCAGCCCCTGCGTCTCGGTGTAGAAGGAGACCAGGAACAGGCTCCCGCCGCCGTCCGGCCCCGAAGCGGTTGCGATGGCTGCGAGCCTGTCGTGACTCTCGGGCACCAGCAGCCGCAGGATTCCCTCATCCAGGGGTGTCACCTGAATGGTCAGAGGCCCCTCAACCAGGTTGATCGAGATCTCGTCGACTCTGAGCGACCCGTAGCCAGCCGGAACACCGACGGAGTCGCGCAGGTTGGCGGGAGGTCGATCAAAGGCACCACCCCGGGGCGCTCCTCCTGCCTCCGGTACCGCGGCACACCCGGCAATGCCGAGCGCGACGCCAAGAACGACCACCGGGCCGATCTCTTCGCCCAACGCCCGCAGGCAGCGCCGGAGCTTCATTCCGCCGCGGATACGCCCAGCAACTCGGTCAGGGCGTTCAGGAGTTCGTCCCGGCCTTCGCTGGTCACGGACGAGAAGGGGACCATCTGATCCCGATCGATCTTCAAGTCCTGCAGAGCAGCGCTGATCGTCTTCTCGCGCTCGGAGGCCTTCAGCTTGTCGATCTTGGTCAGCGCTACAATCGTCGGCATCTCGATTCCAGCCAGAAACTCAAGCATCTCGTAGTCCTGCTCCGTGGGCGGCCGGCGGCTATCCACCAGATGCACCATCCCGAGCGGACCATCGGGGCGCTCCAGATAGCCCTCAATCAATCCGCGCCACTCGGCCTTCAACGCCTTCGGCACGCGGGCGTATCCGAATCCGGGCAGGTCGACCAGGTAGAAGATGTCGTTCACACTGAAAAAGTTGATCAGCTGCGTCTTGCCCGGGGTGGCCGACACGTGCGCGATCCGCTTGCGGGTCCGCCGCAACAGGGTGTTGATCAGCGAACTCTTTCCGACATTGGATCGACCCGAGAATGCCACCTGGGGCAGCGTCCCGGGAATATGGCCGTCGGGCTTCGCCAGCGTGCCGGCGTACTCGACGCTCTTGATGATCAGCTGCGCGCGATCCGAAATCTCACCTGACATCAGCTCTGCCCCGGTGCCGGTGTGCCCGTCGACGCGGCCGGGCTCGACGCGGTATCAACCGCCGAGGTGGGCATCGACTGAAGGGCAACCTGCAGGACTTCGTCCATTGTACGTACCGGATGGAATTTCAGGCCCGCAAGGACCTCGGCCGGAAGGCGTTCCAGCTCCGGCACATTGGCTTCGGGAAGGATCATGGTGCGCACGCCTTCACGCAGCGCAGCCACCGCCTTCTCCCGGATCCCGCCGACGGCAAGTACCCGACCTCTCAGGGTAATCTCGCCGGTCATGGCCACATCGGAAGATGTCGGGATCGCCGTCAGAGCTGACACCAGGGCCACGGCCATCGTGATGCCGGCTGACGGCCCATCCTTGGGGGTAGCGCCTTCGGGAATGTGGACGTGCACATCGACCTTCTGGTGGAAATCCGCGGCCAGCCCGAGCGTCGCGGCCCGAGAGCGTGCGTAGGTCACCGCGGCGAATGCCGATTCACGCATGACGTCCCCGAGCGTGCCGGTCAGGCGGATGTCGCCGTTGCCCGGCACCACCGCCACTTCCACGTCCAGGAGCTCGCCACCCGCTGAGGTCCAGGCCAGACCGTTCGCGATGCCAGCCCGATCGTCGGCGTGTTCGGCCTCCTCGGGCGGCAGGTAGGGCGGGGGACCCAGAAGCTCCTTGAGCATTCCCGCCTCAATCACGTGGACCGCGCCATCGCCCCCCTCCTGCGGGATGCCCGAACGGGTCCCATCCACAATACCGCGGGCCAGCTTCCGCGCGATCCGCGAGATCTGCCGGTCCAGCTCGCGTACTCCGGCCTCACGGGTATAGCGGCGCAGGATCGCCTGGACCGCATCTGCGCTCAATTCGACCGAGCCTTCGCGCAGCCCATGACGGGTGCTCTGGCGCGGCCAGAGAAAGCGCTCGGCGATAACCCGCTTTTCGGTATCCAGGTAGCCCGGGATCCGAATGACCTCCATCCGATCGCGAAGCGGCTCAGGGATGCCCTGAAGCGTATTCGCCGTGGCCACGAACAGGACCTTGGACAGATCGTAGTCGAGTTCCAGGTAGTGGTCCGTGAAGGTGTTGTTCTGCTCCGGATCAAGGACTTCCAGAAGTGCGGCCGCCGGATCGCCATGCGAATCGGTGGCCATTTTGTCGACCTCGTCCAGAAGGAAGACCGGGTTCACGGTGCCCGCGCGCCGCATGCCCTGCAGCACCCGACCCGGCATGGCGCCGACGTATGTGCGCCGGTGACCGCGGATCTCCGCCTCATCCCGAACACCGCCCAGCGAAACCCTTACGAAGTCACGACCCAGTGCGTTCGCGAAGCTCCGCCCCAGCGACGTCTTGCCTACGCCCGGAGGGCCCACCAGACAAAGGATCGGCCCCTGCAGCTCCTTGACCAGCGAAAGCACGGCGATGTGATCGAGAATCCGATCCTTGACCTCGTCCAGTCCAAAATGCGCGTCGTTCAGAACGGTGGCCGCATGCTCCACGTCCACCGTGTCTTCACTACGGGCCTGCCATGGAAGCTGAACGATCCAGTCCAGGTAGGTCCGGATTACGGCGGACTCCGGGGCGGCGGGGTTGAGCTTCTGCAGTCGGCCGAGCTCGCGTTCCACGCGTTCCCGTGCCTGCTGAGGAAGCCCGGCGGACTCGATGGCCATGGCCAACTCGGCCCACTCCGGAGACTCGCCCAGTTCTGACTGAATCGCCTTGAGCTGCTCGTTCAGGTAGAACTGCTTTCGGTCCCGGTCCATCTGCAGCTGCATCTGCTCGTCGAGCTTTTCCTCGATTCGCAGGATCTCAAGCTCCCGCGTGAGTACGTCCTTGAGGACGCTCATGTGAGCGACCAGATCTCGGGTCTCCAGCAGTTCCTGTTTCTCCGGCGGAGTCAGCAGGAGATGCCCGGAAATCAGATGGGCCAACCGCACCCGGTCGCGCGTCTCGATCAGCGTTTCCGCCAGATCCGACGGGACGCGCTCGTTCAGGCGAGCGTAGTTCGAGAAGTTGCGGGACACCGTGCGAGCCAGCGCCTCAACTTCGGGCCCCGGCGCTTCGAGTTCCTTCTCCGCCGTGGCGTGGAGCGAAACCTCGGCGCGAAAGTAGTCGGCGCCCTCAAGGAATCGGTCCAGATTCACCCGGCCCAGCCCTTCCAGCACTACACGGGCGGTCCCGTCGGGCAGTGTTGTGGTCTCGACGACCCGGACCAGTGTCCCGATCGAGAAGAGGTCTCCCGACTCGGGTGCGTCTACCTCGGCATCGCGCTGGGCCACAAGAACCAGAAGCGAGTCGGCCGCGCGCGCCTCGTTCAGCGCCCCCAGGGATCCTGCCCGACCGATCAGCAGCGGAAGGACCATGTAGGGAAAGAACACCAGGTCCCGGAGTGCGATCACCGGCAACTCGGCGGAAAACTCGACGGTTTCGTCTACGCGAACGAGCTGGGGCATGCGCGGCGGGTCAGGAGGGAGGAATCAGCTCAGGCTTCCAGACGCCGTTCTTCGGTTTCCGGGTGCAGGACCAGAAGGGGCGGCACCCCATTCTCTATGCTCTCGACCGTCACCACGACCTCTCGGACGTCGGCCCGCGACGGGATCTCGAACATCACGTCACGCATCACGTCCTCAATCACAGAACGCAGGCCTCGGGCCCCCGTTTCGCGGTCAATGGTCTTTTTGGCGATGGCGCGGATCGCGTCCTTGTCGAACGTCAGGCCAATGCCCTCGAGTTCGAACATCTTCTGATACTGCTTGATCAGAGCGTTCTTCGGCTCGGTCAGAATCAGGCAGAGCGCGTTCTCGTCCAGAGAGTCCAGTGCCACCGAAACCGGGAGACGACCCACCAGCTCGGGAATGATTCCGAAGCGTTGGAGGTCTTCGGGCTCGACATGGGCCAGCAGTGCATCGCGATCGTCAATGCGGGAGTCTTCGTCGGCGAACCCGATGGCACGCTGTCCCACACGGGCTTCGATCAGCTTCTCGATGCCGTCGAATGCACCACCACAGATAAAGAGGATGTTGCGGGTGTTGATCTGGATGTATTCCTGCTGCGGATGCTTCCGGCCGCCCTGCGGCGGGACCGAAGCGACCGTGCCTTCCAGAATCTTCAGCAGTGCCTGCTGAACACCTTCACCCGACACGTCACGCGTGATCGAAGGGTTCTCCGATTTGCGCGCGATCTTGTCCATCTCGTCAATGTAGACGATCCCGCGCTCACAGTCGGCGATGTTGTAGTCGGCCGCCTGGAGCAGCCGCACCAGAATGTTCTCGACGTCTTCACCCACGTAACCGGCCTCGGTCAGCGTGGTCGCGTCCGCGATGGTGAAGGGCACGTGCAACGAGCGCGCCAGCGTTTGGGCCAGCAGCGTCTTGCCCACGCCGGTCGGGCCGATCAGAAGGATGTTGGCCTTGTCGATCTCGACCTCGTCCAGCACGCCCCCGTGATTGACCCGCTTGTAGTGGTTGTACACGGCCACCGAGAGCGCGCGCTTGGCCGCCTCCTGCCCGATCACATACTCATCGAGAATCGCCTTGATCTCCTCGGGCTTGGGGTTGGGAACCGACTGGTCGGTCTGTTCCCGCTCCTCTTCCTCCGCAAGGATCTCGTTACACAGCGAGATGCACTCGTTGCAGATGTAAACCGACGGGCCGCTGATGAACTTCTTTACGCTGTCTTTCGACTTGCCGCAGAAGCTGCATCGCAGGTGCTTGTCACTGGACATGGTCCTTCCTCGCTCAGGTCTGAGCCATTCAGATGGCTCGAGCCTTATTCGTCGCTGTCAGACGTCGACTTCAATGTGGTAGTATCGGCAGGCTTCTCGCCAGAATCAACCGGTCCGGTCAGGACCTGGTCGATCAGCCCGTACTCGACTGCCTCGTCCGCGGACATGAAGCGATCGCGGTCCACATCCTGTGCGATCTGCTCTTCCGTGCGGCCGGTGTGCTTGGCCATTACGCGGTTCAGGCGCTTACGAATGTCCAAAATCTCGCGCGCCTGAATTTCAATATCGGCCGCCGTTCCCTGCGACCCGCCCGAGGGCTGATGGATCATGATCCGGGCGTTGGGCAGCGCATGGCGTTTTCCGGGCTCACCGGCGGTCAGCAGCACGGCACCCATCGAAGCACACATTCCAACGCAGTACGTGTGCACCGGAGCGCGCATGTGCTGCATGGTGTCGTAAATCGCCATCCCGGCGTAGACGTGCCCGCCGGGCGAATTGATGTACATGTGGACCGGACGGCTCGGATCCTCGGCATCAAGGAACAGGAGCTGCGCTACGATGATGTTGGCGACGTTGTCGTCGATCCCGCTGCCCAGGAACACGATGCGGTCCATGAGCAGGCGCGAGAAGATGTCGTAGCTGCGCTCCCCGCGAGAGGTGCGTTCGATGACATAAGGCGGATAAATGGCCATGCGTGTTCCTGTTCAGTGCCGTTCGTTAGGTCGGATTACTTGGCGTCCGTGATCTCGGACTCGGCCTTCAGATAATCGAAGACCTTCTTTTCGGTGATCTCCCGCTCCATCTGCTCCAGCCGTCCCGACTTCTGGAAGCGGCCGTACACTTCAGCGGCGGATGTGTCGTTGGTCTTGGCGATCTCTTCGATGCGCTCATCGAGATCGTCTTCGGTGGCCTTCAACTCTTTGGTTTCGGCCACGTGTTCGATGACCAGAATACGGCGTACCGCCCGCTCGGCTTCGGCTGCGAACTGCTCGCGGATCCCGGCCATGCGCTCGTCCTTGGCGTCGACTCCCGAGTTGCCCAGAACCGAATCGATGTAGCGGTTCACCATCGAAACTGGCACATCGAAGGGGTTGGCCTGAAGAATGGCGTCCAGGAGCTGGCTGCGAACCCCCTGCTCGGACTGCTGCTCGGCTTCCTTCTGCAGATCCTCTCGGACGCGGGTGGTGAGCGCCTCGAGGTTCTCGAAATCGCCCACTGACTTGGCGAACTCGTCGTCCAGCTCGGGAAGCTTGCGGATCTTACGGGCACGGAGCTTCAGGCGGATGTTCTGCGTCAGTCCCCGACGCTCTTCATTCGCAAAGTCCTCGGGAAAGGTGACTTCAAAGTCGCCCTCGTCGCCCACATTGAGCGTGTAGACCGCCGCCTCGACATCCTCAATGGCGTCGCCCTGGCCCAGGTTCAGGTCATACTCCTTGGGCTCTCCTTCCGGCTCGTCGTCCGCAAGCTGGGTCGCCGTCAGCGAAACCAGATCGCCGGCTTCGGGGTGACCCTCTTCGGTCGGCTCCCAGGTGCCCTGCTGGCCACGAAGCCGCTCAAAGACCTGATCCAGATCCTCGTCGGTGACCGCGGCAGCAGGTCGCTCGACCGAATATCCGCTCAGGCGCGAAATGTCGAAGGTGGGCTCGACGTCAAAGGAGATCTCGAACTTGAGGTCCTGCTCGGACTCAAAATCGACCTTCTCAACCTCGCCCTCGGAGATCGGCTGCAGCTCGCGCGCGGCCAGTGCCTCCTTGTAGGCGTCGCCGATCACCCGATCGACCATTTCACGATCGAGCGACTGCCCGAAACGCTTTTCGATCACCGAGGCCGGGACCTTGCCCGCACGGAAGCCGGGAATGTTCACCCTTTTGGACAGCGTCTTGGCGATTTTCTTTCGCTCGCTGCTGACGATGTCGGCGGGGATGGTGACGCTCATGGTCCGGCGCCAAGCGGCGCCGTCGGTCACTTCGATGTCGAGACGAGATACGTCGATACTCATGATCTTTGCGCGTTGCGGGTGCGTCGGAGAGCCAACGCGAATGAGCGGGGAGATGCGAAAGGGGGGACTCGAACCCCCACGGCTATAGCCACCAGATCCTAAATCTGGCGCGTCTACCAATTCCGCCACTTTCGCGTCGGGACAACCTGAAAAAGATAACGGGAAGAAAAAGAGCGGGGCACCCTTAGATACCCCGCTCCCAAAAGTCGGCACGTGGCCGCTTCAGATGGTCATCCCGGCATGCGGACGTTGATCACGCGTGGCGGGACGCCATTTGCGTCGACCAGGAAGTGCACGATCGCACCGCCCTGGACTTCGTTCAGTACCCTCGAGAGGTCGTCCACCGTGCTGATCTGGACATCGTTGATCTCAAGGATCCTGAACCCGCGCCCCAGAAGCCGGCGAGCTGCCGCACTCCCGGGCACCGTCTGGGTGATGATCACCCCCCCGGGGCCGGAAAGACGTGCCGCACTGGCGATCTCTTCGGTGATTGCCTGAACCTCGATCCCGAGCCGCTCGACCTTGTCGGTCTGCGCGGCTGCCAGCACCTCGGGCTCGTTCACCAGATCGGCTTCGCCCAGTCGCAGGGTCACCTCCTGGCGCTGCCCGTCTCGGAAGATGGTCACCGCTACCCGGTCGCCCGGACGGCGTCTGGCGACCATGGCCTGAAGCCCGCCCACGTAACCAGCCGGAACGCCATCGATCGCTATGATGATGTCCTCGGACTGGAGTCCGGCTGCCGCCGATGGTCCTTCCGGGTCTACGCTCTGTACAAAGACACCCGAAACCGACGGAAGTCCGTAGTACTCGGCGTCTTCAGGGGCTACGTCCGCGATGAAAACGCCAAGGATCGGGCGACGTGTGTGCCCGTACTCGATCAGATCTTCCATGACCCGACGCGCCAGGTTGATCGGAATCGCAAAGCCGTAACCCTGGTAGTAGCCGGTCGGCGAGGCGATGGCCGAGTTGATCCCGATGACGCGGCCCGAAATGTCGACCATGGGCCCACCCGAGTTGCCGGGATTGATCACCGCATCGGTCTGGATGTAGTCCTCGATCGAGTAGGTGGCACGCTCGGCGGTCCGACTATCCCGGGAAAGCTCCTGCTGGATCAGCCCCAGTCCCCGACCGCGAGCGGAAATTATTCCGGCGGTCACCGTGTAGTCGAGCTGGTTGCCGCTGCCAAAGCCGGGATTTCCGATCGCCAGAACCCACTGTCCAACCTCGGTCGCGTCCGAATCGCCAAACGAAAGCGTCGGCAGCTTCTCATCCATGTCGACCTTGATCACCGCGACATCGGTGAAGGGATCGGTGCCGACGAGCGTCGCAACAGCCATGCGACGATCAGGGAAGTAGACCAGGATCTGGTCCGACCCGCTCACCACATGGTCGTTGGTCAGGATGTAGCCATCCTGCGATACGATGAAGCCGCTTCCGCCGCCGACCGCCCCGCCTCGGGGGCCATCCGGCGCAGCACCACCGCCCTCCGGGCCGAAAAAGCTCCGGAGGTTCTCCGGCACCTGCTGCCTCGAAGCCGTGATCGGATGCCGCGCCTCGATCCGGACGATCGCGGGCGTGACCACATTCGAAATACTTACAAATGCATCGGACAGGTCACGCGCGGGTCGCACCGACGCTTCGTTCACCTGTGGCGATTCATCGATGGTTGGCAGAGCGAGCGACGTTGCCGTCCATCCGAAGCCGGAGGCCAATCCCAGGCCTACGACGAATGCGGTGACGGAGTAGAAGACGACCTTCGTCTTGGCGCGAAGAGGGTCGTACATGGCTGTTCCTCTCAATGTTCTCGGTTCGAACGTTCGCGGCGGTAGCCGCTGCATTGTCTACACATGGCATGCCGCGTCGATCCGCGGTCCTTTTACAGCCGTCAGATGAGGTCTCCCATCATTCCGGTTGCCCCGCCCAGCTTCAAGCTGCCAGCGCTTGAGACAACGGGCCAGAAAGAAGGGGCGAGGACCCGTTGGATCCCCGCCCCACCGGCGTCAGTGATAGCCGACGCCGGCTCTCTTTCGTCTACTTCTCTTCTTCTTCTTCTTCTTCTTCCTCGACGATCTCGAAGTCAGCCTCGACCACCTCGTCGTCGTCGCTGCCTTCGGCTTCCGCACCGTCGGCCTCGGCGGCAGCACCATCCTCACCCGCCTCTTCGGTGGCCTCGGCGGTCTGTGCTTCGGCAGCCTGCGCCTGATACATCTCGGCGCCGGCAGCGCTGAAGGCCTGCATCAGCTCGTCGCGAGCCGAATTGAGCGTGGCCGCGTTGTCGCCCTTGAGGGCTTCCTTGGCCGCGTCCATCGCCGCACCCAGGCGCTGCTGCGTCTCGGCCGAAACCTTGTCGCCCCACTCGCCTGAATCCTTCTCGACCTGGTAGACGAGCTGGTCGAGCTGGTTACGGGCCTCAACCTTGGAACGACGCTCGTCGTCTTCCTTGGCGTTGGCTTCGGCGTCCTTGACCATCTGTTCGATCTCGGCGTCGCTCAGCCCGCTCGAAGCCTCGATGCGGATCTTCTGCTCCTTGCCCGAGGCGTTGTCCTTGGCCGAGACGTGCAGAATGCCGTTCGCGTCGATGTCAAAGGTGACCTCAACCTGCGGCATGCCCCGCGGTGCCGGCGGAATGCCGGTCAGCTGGAACTTGCCGATGGTCTTGTTGTCCGAGGCCATCTTGCGCTCACCCTGGAGCACGTGGATCTCGACCGTCGTCTGAGCGTCCTCGGCAGTCGAGAACACCTCGGACTTCTTAGTCGGAATCGTGGTGTTGCGCGGGATCAGCGAGGTCATCACGCCACCCAGCGTCTCGATTCCCAGCGAAAGCGGCGACACGTCCAGGAGCAGTACGTCCTTGACCTCACCGGCCAGCACGCCGCCCTGAATGGCGGCGCCAACGGCCACGACCTCGTCGGGATTCACACCACGGTGCGGGTCCTTGCCGAAGAACTCCTTGACGATCTCCTGGATCTTGGGGATTCGCGTGGAGCCACCGACCAGGATCACCTCGTCAATGTCGGCCGGTGTGAGTCCCGCATCATCCAGCGCCTTTTTCATGGGCGGAATCGTGCGGTTGATCAGCTCTTCGCACAGCTGCTCGAACTTGGCCCGCGACAGCGCCAGATTCATGTGCTTCGGACCGTCCTGCGTGGCCGTGATGAAGGGAAGATTGATGTCGGTGCTCATCGTGGTCGAGAGCTCCATCTTCGCCTTCTCGGCGGCTTCCTTGAGCCGCTGCAGCGCCATCGCATCCTGTGACAGGTCGATGCCCTGGTCTTTCTTGAACTCCTCGATCAGCCAGTTGATGATCTTCTGGTCGAAGTCATCACCACCCAGATGGGTGTCACCATTGGTGGCCTTTACCTCGAAGACGCCGTCGCCCAGTTCGAGCACGGAGATGTCGTAGGTACCCCCGCCCAGGTCGAAGACGGCGATCTTCTCGTCGGCCTGCTTGTCCAGCCCGTAGGCCAGGGCAGCGGCAGTCGGCTCATTGATGATCCGCAGGACTTCAAGACCGGCGATCTTGCCGGCGTCCTTGGTGGCCTGACGCTGAGAGTCGTTGAAATAGGCCGGGACCGTGATCACAGCCTGCGTGACCGTGGTTCCAAGGTAGTCCTCGGCGGTCTGCTTCATCTTCTGAAGGATGATGGCCGAGATCTCGGGCGGCGAGAAACTCTCGTCGGCGTTCGGGACCTTCACCTCGACACGACCCTGAGGATCGGCGGTCACGTCGTAGGGCACGAACTTCTCTTCCTCGTGGATCTCGCTGGACTTGCGGCCCATGAAGCGCTTGATCGAGAAGATCGTGTTGTGCGGGTTGGTGATGGCCTGACGGCGTGCGACCTGACCGACGAGGCGCTCGCCATCCTTGGTAAAGGCGACGACGGACGGCGTGGTGCGTCCGCCCTCGGCGTTCGGGATCACGACGGGCTCACCGCCCTCCATGACCGCGACAACCGAGTTGGTCGTCCCAAGGTCGATTCCAATGACTTTGCCCATTTCTGCTCCTCTTATCGGTAAGCGTCCCGGCGCTTTGCCGGACGCCTGATCAATTCACACACCACTTCAGTGCAACGGCTGTGCCTGAAACCGCCTTTTGCCAGAACCCTTTGTTCATGCGGATTCTCGTGATCCACTCGCGGACTACTGCCAAAATGACACAGGGATGGCAGGAGTCGGTGGGGGAGGCGTCAGTGCCGGAATGGCAGCCTTTGGGGGCCTTGGGGCCGGGCCCTGAGACGTCGGTAGTGGACCGGCCGCCCGAACGTATACTTTGGCGGTTGCACGGCGGGCCCGTAGTTTGGCCTGATCCCCGGGGACCCGGGCTGACGCCGAATATCTTCGAACAGCGGTAGAGGTAGCAGGATGATGGAAACGCGATCCGACGGTTCTTGTTCTAGGCAGGCCGTCCATGCAGCGCGCGGCCGCCGTACGGTTGTTGTGGCCGTGGGCATTGGAATGGTGGCGCTGTCGTCCTGTTCCCAGCCCGAGCCGGGTCCATGGCAGGAGGCTGACTTTGGACGGGTGCGCACTCTGGCGGTGGCAAATACCGGTGGCCCTGCCTTCTCTTCCATTTTCGCGAATCGGAGTGGCATCGACTTCACCAATGCCGTCAGCGAAGAGCGTCGCCTTGCAAACCAGCTCCTGACCCACGGGTCGGGCGTGGCGATCGGCGATGTGGATGGAGACGGCCTGGCCGATGTCTACCTGGGAAGGACCGACGGACCCAACGCCCTGTATCGCAGCCTGGGTGGGATGAAGTTCGAGGACATCACGGAGGCTTCAGGCACCGCCCTGGACGGCCTCGATGTGACCGGAGTTTCGCTGGCGGATGTCGATGGCGACGGTGATCTGGACCTGCTCGTGGGAGCCCGGGGCCAGGCCAACGTGCTCATGCTCAATGACGGGGCAGGCTCGTTCACGGATGTCACCGCGTCATCCGGTCTGCAGGGTGAAGCGGGCACCACCACTCTGGCCCTCGCTGACATCGATGGCGACGGCGATCTGGATCTCTACGAGACCAATTACAAGAGGGTCAAGGTCGGCAACGTCTGGCCCCCCCAGGAACGAGGCTTCGATCAGATTGTGCGCAATCGCGACGGGCGTTACGAGATCGAGGAGAAGTTCCGGGAATTCTACCGCGCCTATGTTGAGCCCGAGGGCATTCGGCTCTGGCAGTTCGGCGAGCCCGATGTCTTCTACCTCAATGATGGGTCCGGGCATTTCAGCCCCATGGACTGGACCGGTGGCCGCTTCCTCAAGGAAGATGGGGAGCCGCTCGATTCGGTTCCGGATGAATGGGGGCTGACCGCGCGCTTCCAGGACGTCAACGGCGACCTGCGCCCCGACCTGTACGTCTCCAACGACTTCGAAAGCCCGGACCAGTTCTGGATCAACCAGGGTGACGGCACCTTCCAGTCGATCAGTCCCTTGGCTCTGCGCAACACGTCGGCCTCTTCCATGGCGGTCGATTTCTCCGACGTGGATCGGAACGGCAGCCTGGACTTCTTCGTGGTCGACATGGCCCCGCGAGACCCCACGCTGCAGCGGACCCAGATGCCGACCATCGCACCCACCATCAGCGCGCCCGGGGAGATCGCTCAGCGCATCCAGATGAACCGCAACACCCTGTTCATGGGTGACGGGGCAGGGGGCTACGTCGAGACGGCCTCCGCCGCGGGAGTCGAGGCGTCGGGATGGTCCTGGGGCACGCACTTCATGGACGTCGACCTGGACGGATTCGAGGACATTATTATCACGACCGGCCACGTCTGGGACGTGCTCGACGCAGACACCAACCAGCGCCTGCTCAACTCGACGATGACCGATGAGTGGGACCACGTCATCAACAACTTCCCCTCCTTGGAGATCCCCAACGTTGCATTCCGGAACCGAGGAGACGGGACCTTCGAGGACGTGAGTGCGCTGTGGGGACTGGATCAGGGCGACGATATTGCGCATGGCCTGGCCTCGGGCGATCTGGATGGCGATGGGGATCTGGATCTGATCATCAATCGGCTGGGCTCGCCGGTTTCGGTCTTCCGGAACAACTCACAAGCGTCACGGATCACCGTCACCCTGCGAGGAGAAGGCGGAAATACTCATGGCGTGGGCGCGCGGATCGCTCTCTTGGGGGGCGAGGTCCCGCAGACGAAGGAGATTTCGGCGGGCGGGCTCTATCTGTCCTCCCCTGAAGCCATCGCCTCGTTTGCGGCTGTCGGTGCGGGGCTTGAAATCGAGGTGGCCTGGCCTTCGGGCAAGGTGAGCCGAATTCCGGTCGAGGCCGGCCGGCTCTATGAGATCCACGAAGACCGGACCACAGAGCGGCGTCCGGGCGGCACGGAGGAACTCGTTCCCCCGATGTTTGTGGCTGCGGAGTTGGGACACAGCCACGTCGAGAACCGCTTCAACGACTTTGAACGGCAGCCCCTCCTCCCGCACCGCCTTTCTCAGATGGGGCCCGGCCTGACCTGGGAGGATGTTGATCGCGACGGGGATCCTGACCTGATCATTCCGTCGGGTGCCGGAGGTCGGCTGGCCGTAATGCGAAACGACAACGGTCGCTTCACTCGGATCGATGGCCCCGAGGCGGGCGCCTGGGATCAGACGACGGTGCTGCCACTGCCGCGGGCGGGCGGCTCCCTCCTGATCGGGCAGTCGATCTACGAAGCGGCGAACCCGGAAGCGGCCCTCGCAGTGCCCGGCGGAGTCTGGAGCGGGCTCTCTTCGGGCCGGCCTTCTGCGCCCAGCGCAGCACTGCCCGCTGCTACCAGCGTGGTCGGCGCAATGGCAGCGGCCGATCTGGATGGCGACGGGCGTCTGGAGGTGTTTGTGGGGACCCGTGCGGTGCCGGTCGCGTATCCGCAGCCCTTTCCCTCACGGATCTTCCGTACGACCCCGTCCGGTGATCTGGTCATCGACTCAGTCGCCAGTTCCGCCATCGCTCATGCGGGCCTCGTCTCGGGCGCGGTCTTTACGGATCTGGACGCCGATGGCGACCCCGATCTGGTCCTGGCGGAAGACTGGGGCCTGATCCGGGTCTTCGTAAATGTGGGCGGGCGACTCTCCGACGTGACGGCGGATTGGGGGCTCAACTCCCTCCGGGGCCGCTGGAATGGCGTAAACGCCGGAGACTTTGACGGTGACGGCCGAATGGACCTGATCGTCACATCGTGGGGCCGGAACACCCGGGAACGCCCCTCAGCGGATCGCCCCTTCAAGCTCTACTGGGGCGACTTTGATGGAGAGGGCGGGCTGGACATGGTCGGGACGCGGTTCGACCCACTCCGCGGTGCCGATATTCCGACCTATGACCTGGCCCGGCTGACCAACGCCCTGCCATACATCCGGCGGCAACAGACTCGCACCTTCCGGGAGTTCGCGCAGGCAGACATCTCGCAGGTGCTGGGCCCGCGGGCCATGGCCAACGCGCGAATCGAAGAGGTCACCACCCTCGACCATCAGGTGTTGCTCAATCGCGGCGGGCGGTTCGAGGCGAGGCCGCTTCCCGCCGAGGCACAGTTGGCGCCGGCTTTCCATGCCGCAGTCGGGGACCTGAACGGCGACGGGAACCAGGACGTTCTGCTGAGCCAGAACTTCTATCCCAACGAGGTGAACCTGCAGCGCTACGGGTCCGGGAGAGGGATCGTGCTTCAGGGGGATGGATCAGGCGGGTTCCAGGCCCTGTCGGCGGCGGTTTCAGGCGTGCGGGTGTTCGGCGACCAGCGAGGGGCCGCGCTGGCCGACTTTGATGGCGACGGGATGCTGGATGTCGCCATCTCACAGAACGGCGCCGAGACCATCCTGCTCAGAAACACGGGCTTATTCGGACGGGGCCTGCGCGTCCGGATGGAGGGCTCCGCCGGAAACCCGCGCGCGGCCGGAGCGGTCCTGAGGGTGGTCTATGCCGACGGCAGCCTGGGGCCAGCCCAGGAGGTGCATCTGGGAGGCGGGTACTGGTCGGTGGACGGAGCGGTGCAGGTGCTGGGTCTTGGCGGCGACGCAGTTCAGGTCGAAGTCCGTTGGCCGGGTGGGGCGGTCGAGAGATTCGCTGTGCCCGTGGGAGCCGCCGAGATCACGGTCAGTCAGGGAGCCGGTCAATGAGGAGGCCAATGAGCAGGCCATGGAGCAGGATTGGGCTGGGCAGTCTCATCGTTGCCGGGATCTTCACCACGGCCTGTGCTCCCGCACCTGAACTTGACCGCGAGCAGATGCACGAGTGGGTGCAGGTGCTCTACCCCCTCCCGAAAGTCGAACGGCTCTCCCCCCCGGTGGCAGCCCGAATGCTGTCCTACGCCGGGCTGGCGCTCTACGAAGGCCTCCAGAACTCTGACCGGGACATGCCCAGCCTGGGAGGCAGGGTCGGAGACCTTCCCGAGTTTCCCAAACCCGGTCCGGGGCCTCACGACTGGAGTGTCGTTGCCGCAGAGGCCGAGCGCCTGGTCCTTTCGGGGCTCCTGAACGACTACGCGCTGCCCTCCACCATGGTGCAGATCGACACCATCGCCGAAGGCCAGATCGCACGACGGTCTGCGGCAGGCGTGACCCCGGAGACCATCGACCGCTCCCGCCAGTTCGCCATATCGATCGCCAGGGTGATTCTGGAACGGGCCGCGCGGGACGGCTTCGCTGAGACCCGCCGCCGGCCCTACGATCCGCCGGTAGGTGAGGGAATCTGGATCAACACCACAACCCTCGAAGAATACGCGCCGATCTCCGCTTCGGAAGCCAGCTCATTCGTACGTCGGGACAACCCGTCGGCCGCGCTGGTTCCGGGCTCCGCCAACGCCCGGCAGATGCTGTTGGACCGCCCGTCCTCCACCTCCGAACCGGTGGGCAACATCAATCCACTGTTGCCGTTGGAGCCATGGTGGAGCGAGTTGGCAACCTGGGGTCTGGAGTCCGTCACCACCTGCGCGCCGCCTCTGCCGGTCGAGTGGTCGAGCGACCCGGACTCGGAGTTCCGAGAGCAGGTGATGGCGGTTTACGATGCCAGCAACACGCTGACCGAAGAACAGCGGATCATTGCGCTTTTCTGGGCTGACAACCCCGGTTCAACCGGGACGCCTCCGGGGCACTGGGTGGCCATCATGCGACAGATAATCGCCCAGCTCGACATGGACCCGATGGCCGCGGCCAAGATGTTCGCCTACACCTCGCTGGCCATGCACGATGCCTTTGTATCGACCTGGTACGAGAAATATCGTTCGAATGTCGAGCGACCGGTGACCTACATCCGGGAGCACATCGATCCCAACTGGGAAACCGTAGTCGTTACGCCTCCGTTCCCCGAATACACTTCAGGGCATTCGGTGGTCTCGGGCGCTGCTGCTCAATCGCTGACCGACATTCTCGGCGACGTGCCCTTTTCCGACTCGACTCACATTTCCGCCGGGCTGGCTCCGCGTTCGTTCGCCAATTTTCAGGAAGCGGCAGAAGAGGCCGCGATTTCAAGACTGTACGGGGGCATCCATTATCCCATGGCGATTGACGATGGCGTGGCCCAGGGGCGCTGCATTGCGACCAACCTTCTCGAGCGCATTTCTGTTGTCCCGGCGGGGATGTAGAGCCAGAATCCGGGCAGGACAACCGAAGACTCTTCCGAGACCCACACATGATTCGACCGCGCCTACCGGTCATGACCCTCTGGGTCTTCACACTCCTGCTCCTCGGGGCGGGGGTGCTCTCCGCTGCCGCGGGAGCCTCTCCTGTTGAGGCCTTCCTCCGGCCTGTAGCTCAGCTGGGCGGGATGGGGCAGTCGCTGGACACCTCGATGCTGGACCGGGCGCGTTCCCTGGTCGGCCTCTTCATGCTCCTCGGCATTGCCTACGGCCTGTCTCACAACCGAAAGGCGGTGTCGTGGCGGGTGGTCGGCATGGGGATCGCCCTGCAGGTGGTCTTCGCGATCCTGATCCTGAAGACCCCGGTCGGCGAGCAGTTCTTCGCCTGGATGAATACCGTGGTTGTTGCCCTCCTCGCGTACACGGTCGAGGGCGCGCGTTTCATCTTCGGTGATCTGGTATTCAACACTGTCCCCGTCGGACAGGGCGTGGTCGGCGGGCAGATGAGCGTCCCCTCCCCGGGAATGGTCGCCCAGACCGGCGCCTTCTTCGCCTTCAACGTGCTGCCGACCATTATCTTCTTTTCGTCACTGATGACGGTGATGTACCACCTGGGGATCATGCAGCGGATCGTCATGGCATTTGCCTGGATCATGCAGCGGACCCTGAAGACTTCCGGCGCCGAAACCCTTTCGGCTGCGGGCAACATTTTCGTCGGACAGACCGAGGCGCCTCTCCTCATCAAGCCCTTCATCAGCACAATGACGATGTCGGAGCTCATGGCGGTCATGACCGGAGGGTTCGCTACCGTGGCGGGCGGCGTTCTGGCCGCATTCGTCGGCATGCTCATCGCCTACTTCCCTGACATCGCCGGACACCTGATCGCGGCATCGGTGATGTCGGCCCCGGCAGCCCTGGTGGTCGCCAAGGTCATGTATCCGGAAGAAGAGGTCCCTGAAACGCAGGAGGCGATGGCCGTCTCCGTCGAGAAGCCCGATGCGAACGTGATTGACGCCGCGGCCCGGGGCGCGGGCGAAGGGCTGCAGCTGGCGTTGAACGTCGGCGCCATGCTCCTGGCGTTCATCGCTCTGATTGCCCTGCTCAATGGGCTGCTGGGTTGGGCGACCGGCCTGGTCGGGTTCGAGGGAATCACCATTGAGTCGATCCTGGGCCAGATCCTGTCGCCCGTCGCCTGGATGATGGGTGTCCCGTGGGCAGACGCCACCGTGGTTGGACAGTTGATGGGCGTGAAGACGGTGCTGAACGAGTTCGTCGCCTACATCCAGCTTTCCGATCTGCTGGGTTCCGGTCGTGAACTGCATCCGCGTTCGCTGATCATTGCCACCTACGCCCTGAGCGGCTTCGCCAACTTCTCCTCGATCGCGATTCAGATCGGGGGCATCGGTGGGATCGCACCTGAACGCCGCAGCGATCTTTCGAGACTCGGCCTGCGGGCCATGATCGCGGGCTCCATCGCGGCCTTCATGACCGCCACGATTGCCGGGATGCTGGTCTGATGGGAAAGCCGGATTCCCTCACCGGTGACGCCCTCGTCCGTCAGGCCGACGGACTTCTGGATCGCGTCGGATTCCGTCCCCGGGTTCACCTGGTTCTGGGATCAGGATTGGGAGGGCTGGTGGAGGCGCTGGAGTGCGATCTGGAGGTGCCCTTCGACACGCTCGACGGCTTTCCTCCACCTTCTGTGACGGGCCACGCCGGACGGTTCCTTTTTGGCCGGATCTCGGGGTGCCCCGTCGTGGTTCAGGCCGGGCGGTATCACGTCTATGAAGGCCATTCCGGGGATGTCGTTGCGGCTCCGGTCCGCCTGGGGCGGGCGTTGGGGGCCTCCACCTTCATTGCGACCAATGCGGCCGGCGGGATTCGATCAGACCTGGGGCCCGGGTCGTTGATGCTGATCACCGACCATCTCAACCTGCAGGGCCGGAATCCACTGATTGGCCCGGTGGCTCTCGGCGAGACGCGCTTTCCCGACATGAGTGTGGCCTACGATGCGGGACTTTGCGCGCTGGCTCACTCGGTCGCCGGGGCCGCGGGAATTCCGCTCGCCGACGGCGTCTACGCGGCCGTGACCGGGCCCACCTACGAGACGCCCGCCGAGATTGCCATGTTCGAGCGAATGGGAGCGGACGCCGTGGGGATGTCGACGGTCCCCGAGATCATGGTCGCCCGGGCGGGCGGGACTCGCTGTCTCGGCTTCTCGCTGATCACCAACCACGCCGCGGGACAGACGGAGAGTCTGCTGGATCACGCCGAGGTGGTCGAGGTTGGGCAGAAGGCGGGAGGCCAGCTGCAGCGGATCGTGGTCGGCGTCTTGGCCGGGATCGCGCAGGAGCCTCAATCCTGATCCGGGTGAGCCTTTGCGAAGTGATTGATCGGCCCGTGCCCAGCCCCCAGATCCGGCGCAGTTGCAATCGCCCTGGCAACGAAGTCGATGGCCATGTCCACGGCGTCGGGCAACGTCTGACCCGAGGCGAGCCCGGCCGCGATGGCCGCCGACAGCGTGCATCCCGTCCCGTGCGAGTTGCGGGTGTTGATCCTCTGTCGACGCCAGCTGCGTCGCAGATCGGCGGTGAGCAGCAGGTCGACGGCCATATCCCCCTCCAGGTGGCCGCCCTTCAGGAGCACGGCGCGGGCGCCCATTTCCATAATTCGTTCAGCCACGCGGGTCAGGTCCGACTCGGTTTTAACCTCGATTCCGGTCAGGATCCGAGCCTCATTCAGATTGGGCGTGATCACATCGGCCCGAGGCAGGAGGAGCTCAATCACCGTCCGTTCGGCTTCCGGCGCCAGGAGGCGGTCGCCGCTCGAAGCCACCATCACCGGGTCGACAACCAGATTGGCCAGCTCGAATTCGTTGGCCGCCGCGACCACGGCCTCAACCAGCTCAGCCGTCGCGAGCATCCCCGTCTTGGTCGCTGCGGGACGCAGATCGGTGGCGACCGCGGCGATTTGAGCCCGTACCGTCTCGACCGGGATGGCGTGGACGGCATGGACGCCCACGGTGTTTTGTGCCGTGATCGCCGTAATCGCCGTCGTCCCAAAGACCCCGAAGGCATGAAACGTCTTCAGGTCAGCCTGAATCCCAGCGCCGCCTCCGGAATCGGAGCCGGCGATGGTGAGTGCGACAGCGGGGAGGGGCACGAGCGGCCTGCTGGAGTGTGGGATCTCGGATGGCGGTCAGGACCTTGGTGTCCCGTGCCCATGGGTGTCCCCCAATGACAATCGGAAAGACACGTTCCAGCCTCGTGATGCGGCTGCATCGAAGCAAGACCCGGGCACGTGAAGGTCTCGTTCTGATCGAGGGGGTCCGTGGGGTGATCGACGCTCTGGATGCAGGCGTGAAGCCACGCTTTGCGGTGGTCTCGCCGCGTGGAGTCGCACTCGGCGGGGAGGAACTCGCCGCCGCCTTGAACAGGCACGCGGTCGAGGCGGTCGAGGTCACGGATGAGGAGTTCGATCTGCTGGCAGCTACCGAGACGGGGCAGGGGACGCTGATCGTGGCGGCTCAGCCCGACGATGCTTCAGCCAGACTCAATGGATTCCGTCGGGTCCTGGTACTGGATGCCATCCAGGACCCGGGGAATGTGGGGACGCTGATTCGTACCGCGGCGGCGCTCGGAGCGGACGCGGTGGTCGTGCTCGACGGCACGGCTGACCCGTGGAGCGCAAAGGCGGTCCGCGCGGCCGCCGGTGCGGCTTTCCGGATTCCGATTGCCCGCATGACGTGGAGCGATTTCGACGAGCGGTGGCCGGGCCGCGTGCTGATTGCGGATGGGGCCGGCCAGGACGTCAGCTCCGCCCCGATCCAACTGGACGGCCCCTGGGCACTGGCGGTCGGTTCAGAAGGCCACGGTCCCCGGCCCGAGTTGGCGGCCCGAGCGGACTTGGCGCTCTCAATTCCGCTGGCCGCCGGCGTGGAGTCGTTGAACGCAGGCGTTGCCGGAGCGATTCTACTTTTTGCTCTTCTTCAGCAGGACAGGCTTTGAGTAACGATCTTCTCTTCACGCTTCTCGCCGGGTTCTATGGGCTGGCGATCGGGTCCTTCCTGAACGTCTGTACCCTGCGCTGGCCCCAGGACCAGTCGGTTGTGAAGCCACGGTCGCGCTGTCCGCAATGCGCCCTCGAGATCGGCGCGCGCGACAACATTCCCGTGATCAGCTGGATTCTGCTTCGTGGTATGTGCCGGGGCTGCGGGCTCGCCATCTCGATCCAGTATCCCCTGGTTGAACTGGCCACGGGTCTGATCTGGGCGGGAATGTTCTGGATCCACGGACCCAGCTGGGAGGCGGTCAGAGGCGGGCTCTTCCTCACCATGCTCTTTGGCATCGCCATCTCGGACGCCCGCTTTTACATCATCCCGGACGAGTTCTCGATCGGGGGCACGGTGATCGGTGTGGCGCTGGCTTTTGCCCCGGGCGGGATCGATTGGACCACCTCCCTGATCGGCGCGGCGGTCGGGTACGGCGCTCTCTGGCTGATCGGGGTCCTGGGGACCTGGATGGTCAAGAAGACCAACCCCGGACGCCTCGAAGAAGCCGGGGTCGACTCGGCGCTGGGTGGGGGAGACGTCAAAATGATGGCCATGGTGGGGGCCTTTCTCGGGGCCTGGGGTGTGGCCCTGACCGTCTTCCTGGGGTCGTTCGTGGCGCTGATCGTCTTTGGCGCCATCAGCGCCATCACCAAACGCCTGATTCCGCTGGGGATCTTCCTGGCCGTGGGTGCGGCGGTCGCCTACGGCTGGGGAGAGGCTCTGCGCGACTGGTACTTCGGGAGCGTTCTGGGGATGTAAGTGTGGTGAAGCGGACTCAGGGGTCGCTGCAGTCCCGATGGAAGCCGCAGTTCAGGCAGACCACCTTGCAGTGGCGCTCCAGGACCGGCCCACCACACAGTTCGCAGGCGAGCCCGGGAGTCGATTCCCGCAGGACACGGCCCTCCAGGTTGTACTCGCCCTCTGGGCTGCCAGGGCTCTCCGCCGATCCGCCCTGTCGATCGGCGGGACCGCTCTTGGCGCGGTCGTCCCGGTCCCCCATCACTCCTCCCTCCCCACTCCGCCGTCCGAGTCCAACCCGCCAGGTTCAAACCGATCGATGCCCTGAGCCAGGTAATCCCGCGACAGTTCGACGTAGTGCTTGCCGCCACCCTTCACCCATTCGGCGGCCCCCCCTTCGAGCTTCTTGATCACCCTGGCCGGCACGCCCGCGGCCACGCTCCGGGCGGGAATCACATCTCGCTCTTTCACCACGGCTCCGGCGCCCACCACGCACTCCTCGCCGACCGATGCATTCTGAAGGATCACCGCGTTCATCCCCACCACGGTCCGATCCCCGATCGTGCAGCTTTCAAACTTGGCGCCGTGCCCCACGGTCACGTCTTCGCCGACGATCGTGGGCCCCCAGTCGCCAACATGAATGACACAGTTGTCCTGGATGCTGGTGCGGCGACCAATCACGATGGGGTGGTCGGGGTTATCCCCCCGCAGGACGGCTCCAAACCAGATTGAGCAGTCCTCGCCGATCTCGACGTTGCCAATGACCACCGCGGTCGGCGCCAGGAACGCAGAGGCATGGATCCGGGGTTTGACGCCCCGGAAGGGGATCAGGAGGGCCATGGTCTTCCGCTCCTCAGCTTTCGCCAGGAGAACGGGTCAGCCGTACCCGAAGCACCTGGGTTTCGGTGGATTCCAAGACCTCAATGATCAGAGAATCTCGTTCGACGCACTCACCCTTGGGCGGGACGTAGCCCAGTTCCTCCAGGATGTAGCCGTTGAGCGATCTGTTCTCGACGGTGGGCAACGAGACGTTGAGGGCATGATTGATCTCGCGGACATCAACGCCACCGTCGGCCACCAGCTCGTTCCTGCCGACGCGGAGCAGAGGCTCATGGTCCAGGTCGGTCTCGTCGACGATCTCGCCGACCAGTTCCTCAAGCACGTCCTCAAGTGTCACCAGGCCATCTGTGCCACCGTACTCGTCGGCCACGATCCCCATGTGGATCCGACGGGCCTGGAAGTCCCTGAGCAGGCGGGCCAGTGAAAGCGACGCCGGTACAAAAAACGGCTCTCGCGACAGCGCCCGAAGCTTCACGTCGCGGCGCCCGCTGACCCAGGTCTGGTAGGCTTCGCGGACATACAGGATCCCCGTGATGTCGTCGCTGGACTCGCCGTAGACCGGCACTCGCGAATAAGGGACGGTCCGCAGGTCGTCCATGATCGCATCAAGCGTCAGACCGTCCTGCCATGCGAAGATGTCCACCCTGGGCGTCATGACGTCAAAGGCAGTGAGTTCATCCAGGTGGAAGGCGCGCTCAATCAGCGCCTCTTCGTCTGGATCGACGATTCCCTCTTCGCGCCCCAGATCGGCCATCTCGCGGATTTCGCGCTCGGCTGCCGTGCCCCCATCCTCGCTGTTGGCACGGGAGAGTACATCCTCCAGCCGAATCAACGGCCGCACCAGAAACCCGAGAAGTCGGTCGAGCGTTTCGAGGTGTGGTGCGGCGGTCAGCGCCAGGCGAACCGGTGACCGGGCGGCCAGTCCGCGAGGGAGGATCTCTGCGACCAGCAGGATCACAACCAGGCTCAGCCCCAGCGCCGCCAACCCACCGGAAAGGCCATCGCGGCTTCCCCCCACGACGACGAGCAGGCCGACCGTGGTGAGGTTGAGGACGGTCGTGGCCAGGTGAATCAGTGTGATCACCGAATCGCGACGCGCCCGTATGGCAGCGAGTGCTTCGGCGCCCTTGAATCCTTCGCTCACCAGGGTCCGCAGCCGGGCGGCGCGCACCGAAAAGACAGCGCTGCCCATCGCGGTGAGCAGGGCTGAGAGCAGCAGGAGCACGATTGAGACGACGACGATTGTCAGGTTCATCGACGTGCTCGGACGTCATGTGGCGATGGAGGCTCGCCGTCGGTACTTCGGGTCAGATCCATGAGCGGCTCTCCTCGACCAGCTGCGCCACAACATCGCGCGGCGTCTGTCCGTCGGCTTCGGCTTCGAAATTCAGAACCACCCGGTGAGCCAGAACCGCCTGAGCTACCGCCCGGACGTCATCATACGAAGGCGAGGCGTCTCCCCGGATCGCGGCTCGTGCCTTGGCGCCCAGCACCAGATACTGGCTGGCCCGGGGCCCTGCGCCCCAGGCGGCGTACTTCTTCGATAATGCCGGTGATTCGGGGTCGTCCGGACGGGTGGCCCGGGCAAGGCGAACCGCGTACGACACCAGTGACGGCGAGGCCGGAATGCGGCGCACCAGATTCTGGAGTTCGATCAGCTCGGCGGCGGAGATCACCGGATTGACGTCCACATGCCTGGCGCCGGTGGTGGTCATCGCGATTTCGACTTCTTCGTCGCGGGTCGGATAGCCGATCTGGAGCTCCAGCATGAACCGGTCGAGTTGGGCTTCCGGGAGCGGATAGGTCCCTTCCTGTTCAATCGGGTTCTGCGTGGCCAGCACGAAGAACGGGGGATCAAGCTTGTAGGTCTGGCCGGCCGCGGTAACCACTCGTTCCTGCATGGCCTGAAGCAGGGCCGCCTGAGTCTTTGGCGGTGTGCGGTTGATTTCGTCGGCCAGCACGATGTTCGAGAAAACCGGTCCCTCAACGAAACGGAAGACCCGCTTTCCGGTGGTGCGGTCCTCTTCGATCACCTCGGTGCCCGTAATGTCCGTAGGCATCAGGTCGGGCGTGAACTGGATCCGCGAAAAGTTGAGGTCCAGCGCCTCGGCCAGGGTCGACACCAGAAGCGTCTTGGCCAGACCCGGCACGCCCACAAGGAGCACATGTCCGTTGGCCAGCAGGGCAGTCAGCAGCCCTTCAACGATATGGTGCTGACCCACGACCTTCTTCTCAACTTCGCTCCTCAGAGCCGCAGCGACTTCCGCGACCCTTTCAAGCAGTTCGAGGTCGCGGTCCTGGACCGCCGCATTACTCTGTGTCGACATCAATGCTCGCTTCGTGTTGGTATGATCCACGTCATCCCTGGCGCCCTGGTGGCGCTGCCCTGTCGGAGCCTGCCGATCGAGTGGGCCGAAGTGTACCCCATGCGATTTCGGTCAGTCAACCGAAACCGCTGGAATTTGGCGATCTGCAGGCATCTTATTGGTCCCGGGCACCCGACTGTTGTCGCCCCTTTTGAGACCCACTCCTGACACCCCGTGTTGAGGGACCTCCGACGCTTGCGCTTTTTTTCACAAGCACTAAGTTTTGTTGGCTGCGCGGGAAATGAGGTCAGCGCGGTGCTTCGACCCCACATTGAGAGCGAGACATTGAAAGGAAGTCCTGACGAGGTTCGGGCGGTGTCTTCGGACGCGCTGGCTCACGGGGTCACGATCGCAGGATCGATTGTGTTCTTCCTCTGGGCGGGGGACCTGCTGGACAAGCGGATTGGGACATCGCCGCTTTTCGCCTTCCTTGGGCTTGCCTTTGGTGCCAGTGCCAGCTTTTACCGGATGTATCTGCATCTCGTCATCATGCCGAGACAGAAGGCAGAAGCCAGCAAGAAGGAAGAGGACGGGTGAATCGCTGGACACGCTACATGGCGGCGGCGCTTCTCTTGGTTGGAGCCGGGACCGGAATGGCCTGGGTCTTCCTTGATTCGGCGGGCAGGAAAGGGCTGCTGGTGGCGGGCGGGATCGCACTTGCGATTCAGGGTTTCGCCTTCGTAGCTCTGCTGGGACTGAAGGAGAGGGAACAGGGGTTCCTTCTGGCCATGTTAGGTGGAGCGTTCATCCGGATGGCTGCTCTGGGGGTGGTCGGAGTCGGTGCCACGACGCTGGACACGGGACTGGGGCTTGAGCCTCTGATCCTTGGTCTTGCCGGGTTCCTCTTCGCACTGCTCCTTCTGGAAGCTTGGTTTGTACGGTCATTAACCGAACAGAGCGGACTGAATGAGTCTGACTAGATGGATTCAGGGCGGCGCGCAGGAAGCTGCCGATCATGGCGCCGAAGTGGTCAGCCAGGGTATGCCGATCTCGGAGGTCCCGACCATGATTGAGCACCACATCGCTGATGGCGGTGTGATCGAGATTTTCGGCCTGCACTGGGACGTGAGTGCGCTTCACCTCCCGGTTTTCCATCTGGGACCCTTCACCATCGACATGACGCCGACCCGGCACATGGTCTTCATGGTGCTGGCGGCGGTTCTCGTTATCTCAATCTTCATTCCGCTGGCCCGCGAAGCCGTGCGCCGCGACAAGAGCAAGGCCCCGACCGGCTTCGCCAACGCGATGGAGGCCACGATCCTGTTTTTCCGCGACGATGTGTCGCGCCAGAATATCGGTCATGGAGCGGATGCCTACACGCCGTTCCTGCTCACGATTTTCTTCTTCATTCTGGGAATGAACCTGCTGGGCCTTACGCCCTTCGGGATCACGCCTACCGCGAATCTGTCGGTGACCGCCGTCCTGGCCATCATCGCCTTCATTACGATCGAGGTTTCCGGGATGCGTGCACTGGGGCCCGCCGGCTACCTGCGCACGATCTTCTTCATGCCCCAGGGAATGAATCCGATCATGGCGTTTGTCGTCATGCTGATTCTGGCCCCCGTGGAGCTGATGGGTAAGCTGACCAAGCCGTTCGCTCTTGCGATTCGACTCTTTGCCAACATGATGGCGGGCCACACGCTGGTCCTGGCCATCCTGGGGCTGATCTTTGTCTTCCAGAACTTCTACGTCGCTGCCGGTGCAGTAACCATCGCCAGCGTCATCATGATCCTGGAACTGTTCGTCTCTTTCCTTCAGGCATTCATCTTCACGATGCTGACCGCGGTCTTCATCGGCCTGATTCGCCACGCCCACTAAGGGTCTGGCAACCGCAGTACCCGATCGTCCGGACGCCGGACAACAACTCTCAACGAGATACACGAGGACACAAAGATGCTGCACGCTCTTCTCACTATCGCGCAGGACACCGCTGCCACGCCGGGTCTTGGACTCATCGGTGCCGGTCTCGGCATCGGCCTCACCGTTATCGGCGCCGGATTGGGTATCGGCCGCATCGGTGGTTCCGCCGCAGAGGGGATTGCTCGTCAGCCCGAGGCCGTCGCGAGCATCCAGACCGCAGCCATCATTCTTGCTGCCTTCATTGAGGGTGCTGCCCTCTTCGGACTCGCGCTCGTCTTCCTGCTGTTCTAAGAGCGCCCGCCGGGTTTAAGCGTTTCGACGATTGGAACCGGGGTGGATCAGTCCGCCCCGGCAGTCGAAACCGACCCTTTCATCCGAATCGGAGTCGAGAATGACCAACAAGAACCTGACCCTGCTCGCCGGGATGCTGCTGATGGCAGTGACCCCGGGGACGCTCGTCGCCGAAGGTGGTGGCGAGGGTGGGCTGTTCTCTATCAACCCCGGTCTTTCCATCTGGGCGACGATCGTCTTTTTGATGCTCCTCGGTATCCTGTGGCGTTTCGCCTGGGGTCCGCTTCTGGAGCAGGTTCAGGCGCGTGAGGACCGTATCCAGGGGTCCCTGGATGAGTCTGCCGCTGCCCGCGACGAGGCTGCCGCGCTCCTTGCCGAGCACAAGCTGCAGATTGCCGACGCCCGCCGTCAGGTGAGCGAGATCGTCAACGAGGGGAAAGCCGCCGGAGAGCGCGTTCGCAAGGAGATCGAAGAGAAGGCCCGGACTGAGGGCGCTTCGATCGTCGAAGGTGCACGTCGCGAAATCGAGCGTGAGCGCGATCGGGCGATTGCCCAACTGCGGGCCGAGTCGGTCGACCTTGCACTTTCCGCGGCTGCAAAGCTGATGGGCGAGCGCATGGACGACGCCAAGGACCGTGAGTTGGTTGTCAGCTTCCTGAATGCGGTTTCCAAGGATTCGGGAGCTGAGGCGTGAGGGACGAAACCATCGCCCGGAATTACGCCGAGGCGTTGTTCGATCTGGCAAACAGGCACGAGGGCATCGACACGTATGGTGCCGCGATCGAAATGGTCGCCGCGCTGATCGATGAGAATCCGTCGTTCCGGGCTTTCCTGGAAACGCCGCGGATCGATGCTGACAAAAAGAACGTGGTGCTCAAGAAGGCGTTTGCCGACCAGGTGCCGGTGAACTTTCTGAACTTCTTGCAGATCACGGTCGACAAGCGCCGGCAAAAGCTCCTCCGGGAGATCGCCGAGCAGTTCAAGGCGCTTGTAGACGAGCACATGAACCGGACACACGTCACAGTGACGGTGGCCCGGAATCTGGACGAGTCTTCGCTCCAGCAGGTGGCAGACAAGCTGTCTGCGCTGCTGGACAAAACCGCCATCCCGGATGTCCGCGTAAAGCCGGAGATTCTGGGCGGTGTGATCGTTCGGGCAGGAGACACGATTTACGACGGGTCGCTCCGCCGTCGGCTGGACCGGATGCGTCGGCAGTTGCTTGCCGCCGACATGCCGACCGGCCTGGCAGGGGCCGAGTAACCAAACTTACGGATAGACGGAAATGGCCAACGATTCCCAGCTGCGTGCCAGCGAGATCAAGGGCGTACTCCTTTCAGAGATCGAGAACTACTCCGAGGAACTCCATGCGGAGGAAGTCGGTGAGGTTCTTGAGGTAAAGGACGGTATTGCCCGCATCTACGGTCTGACGAAGGCGATGGCGAGCGAAATGCTCGAGATCACTTCTTCGCAGACCGGCGAGACGGTAACCTCGCTCGCGCTCAACCTCGAAGAAGACAACATCGGTGCCGTCATCATGGGAGACTGGACGTCTCTGCATGAGGGCGATCAGGTGCGCCGCACGGGCCGCGTGCTCGAGATTCCGGTTGGTGCCGGCTACCTCGGTCGCGTTGTCGACCCGCTCGGAAACCCGATCGACGGCAAGGGTCCGGTCGAGACCGAAGGCTCACGCCAGATCGACATCGTGGCACCGGGTATCGTTCTCCGTCAGCCCGTCTCCGAGCCCATGCAGACCGGAATCAAGGCCATTGACGCCATGATCCCCATCGGGCGTGGCCAGCGTGAACTGATCATCGGGGACCGTGGTACCGGTAAGACCGCTGTGGCCATCGACGCGATCATCAACCAGAAGGACACCGGAGTCATCTGTGTCTACTGCGCGATCGGTCAGCGTGCCGGTAAGGTCGCAAACGTGGTCGAGACGCTCCGCGAGCACGGCGCCCTGGACTACACCATCATCGTGACCGCCAGCGCTGCTGACCCGGCGCCGATGCAGTACATCGCGCCGTATTCGGCGACCGCGCTGGCCGAGCACTTCATGTGGCAGGGCAAGGCCACCCTGGTCGTCTACGATGACCTTTCCAAGCAGGCCCAGGCCTACCGCCAGCTGTCGCTGATTCTTCGCCGTCCTCCGGGGCGCGAGGCCTACCCGGGTGACGTCTTCTACCTGCACTCGCGTCTGCTTGAGCGGGCTGCAAAGCTCTCCGACGAGCAGGGCGGTGGTTCGATGACGGCGCTGCCGATCATTGAGACGCAGGGTGGAGACGTTTCCGCCTACATCCCGACCAACGTGATCTCCATTACCGACGGTCAGATCTTCCTGGAGCCGGACCTGTTCTTCTCGGGTGTTCGTCCCGCGGTGAACGTGGGTATCTCGGTTTCACGAGTCGGTGGTGCGGCGCAGATCAAGGCGATGAAGAAGGTTGCAGGAACCCTTCGTCTTGACCTGGCCCAGTACCGCGAGCTTGAAGCCTTCGCCCAGTTCGGTTCCGACCTTGATTCCGCCACGCAGCGTCAGCTGGCCCGTGGTGAGCGCACGGTCGAGATCCTCAAGCAGCCGCAGTTCCAGCCGCTTCCGGTCGAAGAGCAGGTCGCGGCCATCTTTGCGGTCACCGAAGGGCACGTCGACAAGATCGCCGTCGGCCACATTGGCAAGTGGGAGAAGGGCTTCATCGCGCACCTCAAGGCCCATAAGGCTTCGGTGCTCGAAGGCATTCGTACGGAGAAGCAGCTCACGGATCAGATCAAGGCCGACTTGATCGCCGCGATCACCGAGTTCAATGAGGCCTTCGTGGCCGAGTACGCTGCATCCGCGTAAGGCTCAGGAGCTGATCGATGGCTAACGCCCGGGACGTAAAACGACGGATCAAATCCGTCGATAACACGCGGCAGATCACGCGTACCATGGAACTGGTGGCGACTTCGAAGATGAAGCGCGCGACCGACCGTGTGTACGCGGTCAAGCCGTACAGCGAAGCGCTCAGGGAGATTGTAGGCAGCCTCTACACGCCGGACTTTGCGGAGCAGTTCCCACTGCTTCGTCGGCCGGTCCAGGTGAAGAAGGCCGCTGTGCTGCTCATGACTGCGAACCGCGGTCTGGCGGGTGGTTTCAATGCCAACCTGATCAAGGAAGCCCGGCTGGCAGTAGACGGCTTGCGGGCCCGGGGCATCGAGACCGAGCTGCACATCGCTGGAAAGAAGGGCTTGGCCTACTTCCGCTTTCGCGGTGAGAAGGTCACGCAGTCGTGGACCGATATCGGGGACGCCCCGACCATGGACGATGCGGAGCGGCTGGTCAGTTCGCTTCGTTCGCGTTTTGAGTCGGGCGAAATCGACGCGGTTCATCTGGTGGCATCAGAGTTCAAGTCGGCAATGACGACGCCGCCGCACACCAAGCAGTTGCTTCCGATCGAGCCTGCCGAGTCCCGGCAGTCGGCGGACAGCTTTCTGCTCTCGCCAAACCCCGGATTGATCCTGTCACGGATGCTTCCGGCTTACGTTCGCAATGCTGTTTTCACCGCACTTGTGGTGAACGCGGCGGCCGAGCAGGCGCAGCGCAGGACTGCCATGAAAAGCGCTACGGACAACGCCGGGGATGTGCTTGAGCACCTCACTCGGACCTATAACCGGGCTCGACAGGCCCAGATCACGCAAGAGATCGCCGAGATCGTGGGTGGCGCAGCAGCGCTTGAGTAGCTGCTCACCCCCCACCTGCGAATCGTTTCGGAGAATAGAGAGCAATGGCTGACAACATCGGAAAAGTCGTACAGGTCATCGGACCGGTTCTGGACGTAGAGTTCGACCCGGCCCATCTACCTGACATCTACAACGCGCTCAAGATCGTGAGCACGACGGAAGGCGGAACCAAGATCGAAGTCACCGCCGAGGTGCAGCAGCACATCGGTCGTGGCCAGGTCCGTGCCGTGTCCATGTCGTCCACCGACGGCGTGTCCCGCGGAATGGACGTCACTGATACGGGTGCTTCCATCTCCGTGCCGGTCGGCGACGCGGCGCTGGGTCGCATCCTGAACGTGCTCGGTGAGCCGGTAGACCAGGGGGCCCCGATTGGCCCCGAGGTCCCGCGCAAGCCGATCCACCGGCACCCGCCCCCGTTTGACGCGCTCGAGCCGAAGACCGAGATCTTCGAGACCGGAATCAAGGTCGTCGACCTTCTCGCCCCGTACGTAAAGGGTGGTAAGACGGGCCTCTTCGGTGGTGCCGGTGTGGGTAAGACCGTCATCATCATGGAGCTCATCAACAACATCGCCATGGAGCACGGGGGTAAGTCCGTCTTCTGTGGGGTGGGTGAGCGCACGCGTGAAGGAAACGACCTCTGGCTCGAGATGAAGGAGTCCGGCGTTCTGGAGTCCACGTCGCTGGTCTACGGCCAGATGAACGAGCCTCCGGGAGCCCGCATGCGCGTTGGCCTTTCCGGGCTGACCATTGCCGAGCACTTCCGCGACGTCGAAAAGCAGGACGTTCTGCTCTTCATCGACAACATCTTCCGCTTTACTCAGGCGGGATCCGAGGTGTCAGCACTTCTGGGTCGCATGCCTTCCGCGGTGGGGTACCAGCCGACGCTGGGAACCGAGATGGGTGAGCTGCAGGAGCGCATCACCTCGACCAAGGAAGGGTCGATCACCTCGGTGCAGGCCATTTACGTGCCGGCCGACGACCTTACCGACCCGGCCCCGGCGGCTGCCTTCACCCACCTGGACGCCACGACGGTTCTGTCGCGTTCGATTTCGGAGAAGGGGATTTACCCGGCCGTTGACCCGCTCGACTCGACCTCGCGGATACTGGATCCGCAGTTCGTGGGCGAGAAGCACTACGCGGTTGCGGTCGAGGTTCAGCGGATCCTTCAGCGCTACAAGGACCTGCAGGACATCATTGCGATTCTGGGAATGGACGAGCTCAGCGAAGAGGACAAGATTCTGGTTGGTCGCGCACGTCGCCTGGAGCGGTTCCTGTCGCAGCCCTTCCACGTGGCTGAGGTCTTCACCGGAATTCCCGGCAAGTACGTCAAGCTTGAGGACACCATCGATTCGTTCGATCGGGTGGCCAAGGGCGAGTTCGACCACCTGCCCGAGCAGGCCTTCTACATGAAGGGTTCGATCGACGAGGTCACCGCCGCCGCCGAGAAGATGGCGGAGCAGGACTGATGGCAACGCTGACCGTTCGCGTCGTTTCGCCAGACCGCGTGGTCTTCGAGGGCGAGGCCACGAGTGTGGTTGCGCCGGCATGGGATGGTCAGATCGGCTTTCTGCCTCGTCACGCGCCGCTGATCACACTCCTGGGCGTCGGTCCGCTTGATATCGACAAGCCGGGGGGCGGATCGCTCCGCTTCCACCTGGCCGGGGGTACGGTGAAGGTGGAGGACAATGTGGTAACCGTGCTCACCGAATATGCCGGCGACACGCCGCCTGAGGTCATTCCCGAGAGCGCCAAACTGCAACCCGAGGATCTCCTCGCGGGCGCTTCGGCGGGGAATATCTTCGCCTGATTGAGCGGCAGGACCATTGTGAAGTGAGGGGCGGGGTGGCCGATGGCTGCTCCGCCCCTTTCATTTGCACCGGCGGGAGGGACGGGCGGGGAGGGGACCAGGAAGGGCTAGTGTAGTGTGGCAAAAGTCCCGTTGTATTCGCGCGTCGCTGCATCTGCACCAGCGTCGTTGCTCCGAGGGAGTCCCATAGTTAGTTGAAATTGAAGTGACCTCCGACCTCAGGTATCGTGAGCGTGCGAACACATCACGACGACCGAAAAGAGGAAGGAGGCCACTATGGGAAGCATGCCACAGCTGGTGAAGCGGGGCAAGAAG
>JBDNHE010000268.1:0-21540 GCA_041688945.1 Gemmatimonadota bacterium
CCTGACACGCCCGGCGCTCGGAGACCTCCAACATTCGCTGCGTGTGCCACACCGCTGCTCGTCTCCGGGCCGGGCTCAGAAGTTTCCCTCAGCGACCTCCTTCAGGATGCTGATGTCCACCACCTGGTCGGCCACGATCCGCTTCAGCCGCGCGTTCTCCTGCTCCAGCATCTTCAATCGCTTCAGCGTCTGGATCTCCATGCCGCTGTACTGCTTCCGCCACCGGTGGTACGTCGCTTCGCTCACCTCCAGTCGTCGGCACGCATCGACGATCGTCGCCCCCCCGCTCAGCAGCGCGTCCGCTTCCCGTAGCTTCCGCACGATCTGCTCTGGCTTGTGTCGCTTTCTCATCATCGAGTCCTTCCCCTTTTTCAGGGTCGTTGGACTCCCATTCTACTTGGATCCGTTTCCGGGGGGCAGGTCGCTTCGTTCGGAAGTGGACGGATTCAATTTCGGGATGCGGAATCCTGTTTCCGGCGAACCCGAGAGGCTTGCGTATTACCTGTCCCCGGAGTATAGATTGGGGACGACGGATTCCCATCTGGCCTTCACCTGAGGTGCGAGTCTGAACTACAGCCATTCGGTCCGAGTGGCGGACGGTTATTGAGCAACTCCAATTTCCAGGTGTAATTACCAATGAAATCACGACGAAAGATGCTGTGGGGCATGAACCTTGTGCTGGGCCTTTTGATCCTCTCTGCACACGACGACGCCGACGCCATGGCCGCGTGCGACCTCGGCCCGGCCTGCCAGTGTGAGTGCCTTGACGCGTGGGACGAATGCGCCGAGGGCTTGTCGCCTACCGAAGCAGCAACGCAATGCGATCCGGCATACAACGAGTGTTACGAAGAGAACTGTAATCCGCAGTAGGTGCGAATGGGAATTTCGTTGCGAGAGGTTATTCCGAGGGTGATTCCAAAATGGTTTTGGAGATCCGTCCATTTGTTCTCGGTCTTGGTCCTGGGACTCCTGCCTTCGTGCGAAGTAGCCTCGGACGTGGAACGCCCGCCTGTCGGCAGCCTTGACCCATCAGCGGTTGTTGCACCCGTCCGAACCTTGGGGCACGTCCAAGGAATGGACGGTTCTCCCGCGGAATTGTTCCAGGTAACCGGAGGCTTCACGACAACATCAGGGAGCATCGTCCTCGCCAACGAGGGTGATAGAACACTCCGCGTGTTCGACGCTGCCGGAAACGAATTCCTCAAATTTGGCAGAGAGGGAGAGGGGCCCGGGGAGTTTTTGAGCCTCGCCGGGGTTTTTCCTTACTTAGGAGATTCGATCTTGGCCTTCGACCGCCGACAGCAGCGACTCTCAGTTTGGAGTCAAGCTGGAACGTTTGGCAGGACGATATCGCCCCCCCTAGCCAGCGGCCCCCGAGTCTATCAGTTCCACGGTCCGCTTTCTGATGGCCGTATGCTTTGGAGTAGGCTCCTTGGCGGGGGAGAGGTGCAGCCAGATGGCTTCACGCATCGTGAAATCGTTGTCGGGCCAGCAGGCGAAGGACCGGCGACCGTTGTCGCCACTCTGCCCGACCAACCTAGAAGTGAGAAAGCCTCACGGTTTGATCTCGGAGAAGTGCCCTTCGCGAGCGAACTCCTGATCGCTCCGTTCCAAGATCGAGTGGTATTACTCCAGACCGGAGCTCTTTCGATTGATGTCATGGGAACGGCCGGCCGAGTCGTCGACAGTTTCGGACTGGAGTTGGACCCGAGACGGATCGATGCTGCGCTTGTGGCCCGTGATCAGGCACGACGGGAGGAGTGGTACCGTAGTACGCCCCCGACGCCGCTCCAGGCAGACCGGCTCGCCGGGGTTGATCGCCTGCGGTATCCGCCGAGCTTCCCGACAGCCAGTCGGCTCTTGATTGACCCTGATGGGGCGATCTGGGTTGCGAAGTATTTGCAGCCCGACTGGAACGAAGCTGAGCCTTGGCACCTGCCGCCCCGGACGGTCTCCAACGAGTGGTACGTCTTTGCCGCCGACGGCCGACCCGTGTTTGAGGTGGAGTTCCCAATCGGGTTCGTTATGCTCGGCGTTTCCGGGGGTAACATTCTTGGGTTGGAGTTCGATGAGTTCGATCAGGAACAAGTGGCCATGTATCGACTACCGCCCCGCGCATGATCAAAAAGAAGGGGCCACTGGCTTGGAGCGTTGACGCGCTCTTGGGGCTGACCACTCTTCTTACGTTGTATCTGGCGATCGGCCCTGGGGGGCCGGTGAATCGCCGGCTACACGATTGGTTAGCCGAGCGCCGGACTGGGGAAGTCCTAACCGAGCGCTGGGAGGAGTTCACTATGGCGGCTATAGTGCCCCCGATTCCTCTGGACAGTAGACTGGCACGGAGATCGGGGTCCAGCGAAAGGGAGAAAAGAGATGGCATCCAGGGCGAAGGAGTCGGAAGCGACCGAAGGTCGTGGAGGGGTGCAGGTGCCGGAGCGGTGGAGCGCGGGCCGGAAGTCAGAGGTGGTTCTGCGCCTGCTGCGAGGCGAGGATCTGGTCGGGGTGAGCCGGGAGATGCAGGTGTCGCCTCCGGAGCTGGAGGAGTGGCGGCGAGTCTTCCTGGCGACGGGTCAGCAGGGGCTGAAGCAGCGGAGCCGAGATCCGGCGCAGCGCGAGCTGAACCGTACCCGGGCGAAGCTCGGCGAGATGACGATGCGGATGGAGCTTGCGGAGGAGCTCCTCGAAAAAAGGGGGTACGGGGACGACCTGAAGAAGCTCTTGAAGCGGGGGCACGAGTGAGTCCCGCGACGGGAGAGCGCTATCCGCTCACGATGATCTGCGCGGTGTGGCGGGCGCCACGCTCGACGGTCTACACGGCTCGTGACCGAGGCATCGAGGCGCGAGGGGAGCCGAAGAAGCGCGGGCCGAAGACGAAGCTGAGCGACTCCGAGCTGGTGGAGGAGATCCGCGAGGTGCTGGCCGAAAGCGCCTTCCTGGGCGAGGGGCATCGCAAGGTACGGATCCGGCTGAGGCCCAAGGGAATCCGGGTCGGCAAGAACCGCGTGCTCAGGCTCATGCGCGAGCACGGACTGCTGGTGCCGGTCCGCAGGAGCGGTCACGCGCGAGGGGACCGAAGCCACAGCGGCCGCATCACCACCGACACGCCCAACGAGCTGTGGGGCACCGACGCGGCGCGCTTTCCCACCCGGGACGATGGATGGTGCTGGTTTTTCGGCGCCATCGATCACTGCGTCTCCGACATCGTCGGGTGGCACGTCGCGAAGAAGGGCGACCGATGGGCCGCGCTGGAGCCCATCCGACAGGGCGTGCAGGCTAACATGGACGGCTACGCGCCCCGGATCGCGCTCGGGCTCGGCCTGCGGCACGACTGGGGCCCGCAGTACACGGCCCATCAATTCCAGGGAGAACTGCGCTGGCTCGGGATCCGCTCGAGCCCGTCCTACGTCGGCGAGCCCGAGTGCAACGGCATCGCCGAGCGCTTCATGCGAACCCTCAAGGAGGAGTGCCTCTACCTGCACGATTTCGAGAGCCTCGAGCAGGCCAGACAGATCATCCACGAATTCATTGAACGATACAACCGCGAGTGGCTCGTCGAACGGCACGGCTACAGGACCCCGGCCCAGACCCGTATCGAGCTCACCCGAAAGGCGGCATGATTAGGCCGCACACTTGTCCAGAAAACCGGGTCCGGTACACGGCCTCCCTGATTGGAGCTCAGGGATCGGCGCCTGACGTCTTGATCTTTGTCGACTATGAGTGCCCCTATTGTCGGGCCGTCGATCAAACCCTGCGAGACCTGACGATTGAGGACGACCTTACCTTTGGCGTCCTGCATTTTCCTCTTTCCATCCACCAAGGTGCGGAGAAGGCTGCTCTGGTCGCGATCTGCGCCGAGCTTTCAGGAACCTTCTCGGCAGTACACGATTTTTTGATGACCGATGTGAGTTGGATGCTCGGCGATCAGGAGGGGGAGAGAGCGTCCTTTATGGTGCCAGAAAGCCAGGAAGATTGCACCACAAGTCAACTTGCTCGGGATGTGCTCAAAGAGCACCGCATGCTAGCTGAACTGGTCGGCGTGAGAAGTACACCAACGTTCATCACGCGAAACGGCGTCCTCCGTGGCGCCCTTTCTAAGCAGGAGATTCGGGGACTGCGCTAGCGCCGACACGGTATCGGCCACACAGCTATTCCGCAATCCTCTTGTAAGCCTTGGGCGTTGTCGTAGGAGAATTGGGCCGCGATCGACGCCGACGTCCATCTGGTATTCCGGCGCGCGGCAAGATGATCGATAGGCATTCTGCCCTCTGAAGTTGCCCCCGTTCAGGAATCGCCGACACCGTGTCGGACCTTCCGAAACAATGACTCCAAGCGCTGTGCATTTAACCGGCAAGGCATCGAGCGCCCACCTTCCCACATTCTCACTGCGAGTTCGTCCACTCCGATCCCCTGGGCCAAAGCGGCTTGCGTGATCCCCAAGTTCCATCGGAGTGCCCTGAGCATGTCCGGGAACTCGCCCGGTACCCTGATCGGTGAATACCCGAGGAACTCGACTACCCTTGGACCGTGGTGCATCGCCGGCCCGGTGAGATTTCGTTCCCAGTTGCTTATTGTCGTCTTGTCTACACCCAGCTGAACCGCTAGCTCCTGCTGGAGGAGGCCGACCCGCAGCCGCTTCTTTCGAATGTGATACCCAATCGAGGTCGGATCGCCCGAGGAGATGTCTGGTGTGGTTCGCAGCTTGGTTATCTGGCTATGACAGAAGGGCAACGCAGGAGTGTCCCTGCGGGTTCTTTGGACTGGAGGCGGACCGCTGCACCTGTCCGCCCCCCCTGATCGAACGCTACCGAAGCCGGGTCTCCGGCCCCCTTCTGGACCGCATCGATCTCCACGTCCCGGTGCAGCCGGTACCGCTCGACCGGCTGACCACCCCAAAGGACGGCGAGGCCTCGACCGTCGTGGCAGCCAGGGTGCTGGAGGCCCGCCAGCGTGGCTGGGAACGGAATGGCCAGGTCACCAATGCCCGCCTCTCGCCGCGTCGGCTTCGGACGGCGGCCCGGATCGATGAGCGGGCCATCAGTCTGTTCCAGCGGGCGCAGACCCGGCTTTCGCTCTCAGCGCGCGGCTTTCACCGGACTTTGCGCGTGGCCCGGACCATCGCCGACCTGGCGGGGCGAGACGATGTGGCGTCCTCGGACGTCGCCGAGGCGCTGCACTACCGGGAGCTGGATCGGCCGGTGGTGTGAGGGCGTCATCATCCTGTTCTCGAAAGATCTCGCCGGGGAATCGGCTTGATTCGCTTCAAGACATCCTTCGCTTCGCGCCGCGCATGGAACAGATCCCACCGGAGCTGGTGGTTCATCCAGAACCCTGGTGTCGTCCCGAATACCTTTGACAACCTGAGCGCCGTATCCGGTGTAATGCCCCGTCGACCGTTCACCAAGCTATTCACCCGCTGAAACGGAGTCTCCATCCGCTCCGCGAGCTCCGTCTGAGTGATTCCCAACGGCTCCAGAAACTCCCGGAGTAACATCTCCCCAGGATGACTCGGAACTCGATGGGTCGGTACTCTGATCATGGTTGCCCTCCTCTTTCTTTACGAATGGTAATCCGTGATCTCGACGTCCTGCGCTCCCCGTTCGGTCCAACGGAAGCAGATCCGGTACTGCTGGTTGATTCGAATGCTGTGCTCGCCTGCCCGATCCGCCTTCAACGCCTCAAGTCGGTTCCCTGGCGGGATCCTCAGATCCTGGAGCGTTTCCGCGTCGTCGATCAGGAAGAGCTTCTCCCGAGCACGATCGACCAGGTCGGTCGGACAGATCTTCCTCGCTGCCTTCGAACCGACGCCGTTGAAGACGTCCTCCGTCCCCTGATTTCGAAACTCGATCGCCATACTGTCACAATAGCACACGCCCTGTGCTATCCGCCACCTCTGAATCCGATCCGCGCCACGGAGATCAGGATCAGGAACACCTGCATCACCCTCGGCAGCACGGCGAGACCGGTGACTGCGACGAACAGCTTCAGGGCGGGGCGGGACGTTGCGGCATTTGCGGGTGGATTGATGGTGTCCCCCGGACAGGCGAACTTCCGAAATGAACCCACCCTCCTCCGGTCCAACCGAGACCGACCCGGGGATCGTGCTGCTGACCCTGGCGTTGCGGCGATCTACATCCTGTGGGGCTCGACCTATCTGGCCATCCGGTTCGCGATCGAGACTCTGCCACCATTTCTGATGGCGGGCACGCGGTTTCTCGTCGCAGGCGGCCTGCTGTCTCTCTGGGCGCGGTCTCGTGGTGTCGCGCTGCCCAATCGAGCCCAGATGAGGCACGCGGCCGTGGTGGGCGTTCTCCTGCTGCTGATGGGCAATGGGGCCGTCGTCTGGGCGGAACAGTGGGTCCCCTCGGGACTGGCGGCGCTGATCATTTCCACGGTGCCCCTCTGGATGGTCGCGCTCGACTGGCTCTGGGGTGGCGGCGCCCAGCCAAAGCCGGGGGTCTGGGCTGCGCTTCTCGTCGGACTCGGCGGCGTCGCGCTCCTGGCCGGTGACACGGGAATCGGGGGTGCGGGCCGTGAAGGGTTGATCGGGGCGGGCGTGATCGTGTTCGGCACGCTTTCCTGGTCGGTGGGGTCGATTTACTCCCGTCGGGCAAAGCTGCCGGTCGGGCCCAGAATGGCCGCAGCGATTCAGATGCTCGCCGGCGGCACGGCATTGATGATCACGGGCACCGCGGTTGGCGAGTGGGCGGATTTCGACCCGGGGTCCGTCTCTCTCGTCTCGGGTCTGGCCTTGCTATACCTGATTGTGGCCGGATCGCTGGTGGCGTTCTCCGCCTACATCTGGCTACTTCAGGTGACAACGCCGGCTCGCGTGGCGACCTACGCCTACGTAAACCCGGTCGTAGCGCTCTTTCTGGGCTGGTGGCTGGCCGATGAACCCGTCGGGCCGAGGACCTTCGGGGCCGCAGGCCTCATCCTGGCCTCGGTATTGGCGCTCAGCTATGTGAGTACCGGCAAACGCGCTTTGCTTGCGACACCCCCGGCACGGAGAGTCATCTGATGAGGGATCGGATCGACGTACAGGACGTTCACTACCTGGACCATGCTGCCACTTCCGCTTTGCGCCCTCCGGCGGTGGCCGAGGCCATGGCCGACTACCTGACGCGAGTCGGGGCGACGCCGGGCCGCGGAGGACACAGTCTGGCCATCGAAGCCGGTCGGATCGTGCTGGCGGCCAGGACGGCGATCAGGGATCTGCTCGGGCGTCAGGGGGATCCGGGCCGCGTGGCCTTCGGACTCAATGCCACCTGGGGGCTGAACACGGCGATTCATTCCCTTGTGCGACCGGGGGACGTCGTCGTCAACACGGTGTTCGATCACAACGCGGTGCTCCGGCCATCGCACGCCGCGAGTCATTCCGCGGGAGCCGAGATCCGACTGGTCCCGGGCGGGGCTGATGGCGCGCTCGACCTGGCAGCATTCGATCAGGCGATTGAGGGAGCCCGACTGGTGACGCTCAACGCGGCATCCAACGTGCTCGGTTCTCTGCTTCCGGTCTCCGAACTCACCGATCGGGCCCACGCAGCCGGAGCCCTCGTCCTGGTGGACAGCGCCCAAGTTCTGGGGCACATGCGCTTCGACTTCGGCCAGGCCGACCTGATCGCCTTCACCGGTCACAAGGGACTGCTCGGCCCGCAGGGGATCGGCGGACTGTGGGTCCGCCCTGGACTCGAGCTGTCGGGTTCGCATCAGGGGGGGACAGGTGGGAATTCTCATGAGCGTCGGATGCCCGAGGCATTCCCCGACTGCCTGGAGCCGGGCACCCTCAATGGCCCCGGTATCGCCGGCCTGCTGGCCGGGTGTCGTACGGTGCAGGAGGTCGGGGTCGAGCACCTGCATCGGCGGTCCGCGGAGCTCAAGGCCCGCCTGGTGGATGGGATTGACGGTCTGCGTGGCGTTCGACGGGTGTCGCCGGCAGCCCCCGACGGAGCGGGAATCGTAACCCTGGTTTCTGCTGACATGGATGTCGCTGCGCTGGCCCGCGGCCTGGACCGGGACTGGTCAGTTATCGCACGGGCGGGCCTGCACTGCGCCCCCGAGATTCACCGCCTTTTGGGCACCGAGTCTTCGGGGGGCTTGCGCCTGTCCGTAGGTTGGGGTTCTTCAGAGGCCGATATTGATGCAGCTCTGGAAGGGATTTCAGAGCTCGTTGGGCCCCGGGCCTTTCCCGGCGCCTGACGCCGACGGCACTAATCTCGATCAAACCAACACCTTCGATTCTCTTCTGTGGACCACGATGCGCCTTTTCCTTGCGGTCAATCTTCCCAAGAAAGAAAGAGACCGGATCTTCCGGTCGGCCCGGCCATTGCGTGAGCGCGATGTTCCTGTGCAGTGGATCGACTCCGAGCACTATCACCTGACGCTCAAGTTTCTGGGTCCGATCCGCGCCAATCGACTGGACGTCATCGAGGGGGTCATGCAGAAGGTGGCAGACAACACACAGGCGTTCGCGGCCTCGATCACGGGCTTCGGCGCATTCCCGACCATTCGCCAGCCAGAGATGCTCTGGGCGGGGATCGAAGCCACGCCTGAGATGCGCTGCCTGAAACAGGACCTCGAATGGGGATTGGCTGAGTTGGGTTTTGAGCGCGAAACACGGGCATTCCACCCGCACATCTCGCTGGGGCGGGCGACCGGTGAGGGCGGAGCGGGGGCCTTTAGAGGAGTCGATGACCTGGTCGCCGAAATGAGCCATAGCGGCGATTTCATGGTCCGATCGATTGATCTCATGCAGAGCAAGGCGGACCGATCTGGACCTCGGTACACAGTTCTCCGTAGTACCAGATTGAGCACAGGTTGAATCTGGCGGAGAAAGAATGAGCGGTTGCCTTAAACGTCTGATCTCGGCGGTCGGAACCATTGTGGTTCTTGGCGTCGTCGCCTATGCCGGATGGCGGTGGGGCGGAGGCGTGTTCTCTCGCGCCGAAATCATGCTGGGCCGTCCCGAGGCCGCCGCGGACGCCGGTCCGCAGCCGACACCGCAGTTGGCCGAGGAGACGCTGGATCGCATCGAGGCCTTCCGAGCCGGGGAGACTGAGGACCGCCGTATCGCTCTCTCAGGCGCCGAGATCACCTCGGTGATCCGATACGCGTTGCCTGGGATTGTGCCGGCCGGGGTGTCCACGCCAACGGTTGAGATGGAGGGCGAAGACCTGTTCCTCTCGGCGCGCGTGGCGGTGGATGCCTTCCCGGAGCTTCCGGCGCTGGGCGAGGTGATGGGACTCCTCCCCGATACGGTCGACATTCAGTTGCGGGCCCGCATCCTTCCGTTTGGCCCAGACTATGCGGCCCTGAGCGTCCGGCGTGTCGAGGGTTCAAGGATTCCTCTGCCGTCTCGGATGATTCCCGGGATTCTCCGGGCCCTGGGCCGGGTAGATCGCGAGGGCCTCCCCTCGGATGCCATGGCGATCCCCATGCCCTACGGCATTGCGTCGGTGTTTGTAGAGGGCGGCTTTCTCATTCTCACAACGGATCGCTGAGCATGGCCCGCCTGCTGATTGTCGACGACGAAGCTTCGATTCGAGACGTCCTCCGTCAGCTCTTCGAGTACGAAGGGCACGAGGTCTCCGTGGCTCCCGACGGGATGGACGCCCTGTCCATGCTCGATGGAGTCGCTCCGGATGTCGTGTTCCTTGACGTAAAGATGCCGGGGCTGGACGGGATGGAGGTCCTTCAGAGAATAAGGGAGCGGAGGTCCGACCAGATCGTGGTGATGATCTCCGGGCACGGCACGATCCACACCGCTGTCGAGGCGACGCGGATGGGAGCCTACGACTTCCTTGAGAAGCCGCTCGATTCCGACCGTCTCCTTCTCACCCTTCGGAATGCTTTGGCGGTTCATGGCCTTTCTGCACGGGTTGAGGCGTTGCAGTCCGAGGTCATGTCACGGCACGAGATTGTCGGCGACAGCTTCCCCATTCGTCAGGTGGTCGAGCGGGTCGAGCGCGTCGCACCCACCGATGCCAGAGTCCTGATCACCGGAGAGAATGGCACGGGAAAGGAACTGGTCGCGAGAGCCCTCCACGGACTGTCCGGCCGCGCGGGGGCCCCCTTCGTCGAGATCAACTGCGCGGCGATTCCGGGCGAACTGATCGAGTCCGAGCTCTTTGGCCACATCAAAGGCTCATTCACCGGCGCGATAGCCGATCGCCCGGGGAAATTCGAACAGGCGGACGGTGGCACCCTTTTCATGGACGAAGTCGGCGACATGTCGCTGGCAGCGCAGGCCAAGGTGCTCCGTGCTCTGGAGCAGGGGGTCGTGACCAGAGTCGGCGGTCAGAAGGCGATCCGGGTCGAGGTCCGGGTGCTGGCGGCAACCAACAAGAACCTTCCCGAAGAGATCGAGGCAGGACACTTCCGAGAGGATCTCTACTATCGACTGAACGTCGTGCCTATCCACGTGCCTCCGCTGCGCGAGCGGCGCGAGGACATTGCAATGCTGGTCCAGCATTTTGCAGCCCGGTTCGGCGACGGCGGGCCCGGGACGGCGCGGCGCTTCGGAGCGGATGCGGTGGAGCGGCTCCAGGAGCTCGACTGGCCGGGGAACGTGCGTGAACTCCGCAACACCGTCGAGCGGTTGGCCATCCTTTCGTCCGGGGATCAGATTACGCCGGCAGATGTCGACCTGCTGGTATCCGGGGGGCGTTCAGTGGGAGGGATGGGTTTGCCGCTGGGTGCGTCAGGGACTTTTGCCGAGTTCAAGGATCGCGCCGAACAGGCCTTTATCCTGCAAAAGCTTCGCGAGTTCGACTGGAATGTGTCGGAGACAGCCCGCGCGCTCGACATGCCGCGCTCGAATCTCTACAAGAAGATCGAGAAGTACGGACTCGTTCGCGAAGACTAGTGTGGTGTATCGAAAGTCCCGTGTCCGAATACAACGGGACTTCTGCCACACTGAGTCAGTAGCCCGCGCCGGCCAAGTCGATCCTGGCCCCATTAGGGAGTCGGTAGAGCGCGTTCATGGTGGCAAAGTCCGCCGACGAAATCCGGGCCGCACCATTGGTCGGGTACATCACATCCCGCGGGTCATCGGAGTGGGGCAGTCCCAGCGCGTGACCCATCTCGTGTGCCGCCGTCAGCCGTACCTGCTCCGCCTCAAGCATGAAACCCTGATTGAAGGGTGAGCGGGTGACGAGGGCCAGGGCACTGACCCGCATTCCCGACTCATCGCTCTGTCGGAACCACTCGGTGTGGGTCTGGCCCAACTGATTGCCTCCGAGTGACCTGGCCCAGCGGATCTCGAAATCGGCATCTCCCTGGCCGCCTCTCAGGATCCGGATGGGGAAGGGCGTGCCCTGCCAGGTGAGGACTCCTTGTTCCGCAGCCCGCTGAAGAGCGCGCTCCGTTGAGGCGTCTTCGAATTCGGGCCCGGTAATTCGTATCCGGATCTCTCGCGTCCCGTCGGCCCAACGCATCACGCGGTGATCGGGGCGCCCCGAAAGTCCAAAGCAGAGGTAGCCGGCATTCCGACAGACGTCGGCCCCCAGGGGAGGAGCCTCAGGAACGGGACTGCCTTCCGTCTGAAGAAGGCTTGAACTCAGGTTGTCGACGAATTCGCACGTGCCGAATTCTTCACAGTGATCATCGGGATCGAGCAGATCGCTTCGGCCGGGCAGCATCCGCGTCCCCAGAGCGACGATGCCGGCGAAGGCGAGCGTGCCAATCGCGATCGCAGTGGGGAGTCGCATCAACAACCTGCCTGAGGGAGCCGCCCGTTCCGAAGTGAACCGGTAGTTAGATCATGGGGCGTGCAGATACTCCCATCAAGGAACCAGTTCGATCGGCGTATCGTGCGAATGATGGGACTCGACTCATCCGGAACGGGTGGATTTTGGAGATGCTGGAGGCGCACCGCCAGCATCTGCCTGGGGGTCTTGTGAGCACCTCGCCGGCGTCCCACCTTGGCTCGGCCGACGGGGAACGACCTTGTTCGGGACTGGGTAGTGCAGGGGTGGGTAGACGGATCGTGCGGCCGGAGAGGTGAGCGTGCTGGACCAGAACGACACCTGGAATGGGGGACCCAGCGGGGAGGACTCGGAAGAGCCTCCCAACGACCCCGTGCGCCCTGGCCAATCCGTGCTTGGTACGCTCATCGACTGGGCGCGCGCACTCTTCCTGGCGTTTGCGCTTTTCGTTGTGGTTCGAGCCGTCGGCGTCGAGGCGTTCAAGATTCCGACGTCGTCCATGGAGGGCACCCTCCTTGTGGGCGACTTCCTTCTGGTGAACAAGGCCTTGTACGGCTCGGAGATTCCGGGCACAGGGATCCGGCTACCAGCCGTCCGGGAACCTGAGCGCGGAGATGTGATCGTCTTCAACCCACCCCACGACCCCCACCGCAACTATGTGAAGCGGCTGCTGGGGCTTCCGGGTGATACGCTGGAGATGAAGGACAAGAAGCTCTACGTGAATGGGACTGAACTCGAAGAGCCCTACGTCCACTTCATCGATCCGTCGGGCGACACCTTTCACGACAGCATGGAGTGGCAGGAGAACCATCTCGTCGCCAGTCCCCGCCGCCGCGCCTATCATCCCTCGCGGGATTCCTGGGGCCCGATCGTGGTGCCGGGGTTTTCGTATTTCGTGCTCGGTGACAACCGGGACAACAGCGAGGACTCGCGTTACTGGGGATTCGTCAAGCGCGAGTCGATCCGGGGCCAGCCGTGGCGCGTCTACTACTCCTTCCGGCCCGATCCGAAAGTCCCCATGGACTGGGCCAAATCGGTCCGATGGGATCGAGTGGGTCATCGGATCCGATGAGGATACCGCGAGAGGTGGCACCGGCTGGGTCGCATTCAGTTGCGCGCCGACCCACCGCTCCTCATTCTCACGTTGCGCGTCGGCCTGCGATGCGCCCGAAACACAGGTTTCGGAGCTCTGAATCCTCCAGAGGAGCCTGTCTGGCGCATGACCTTCGTGTCCCGTCGTGGTGCCTTCAAGGAAGGCTCCCTCGATCAGTATCTCAAAGAGATCAGCCAATACCCCCTCATCGATCGTGAGGAGGAGGCCAGGCTGGCTCGTGGGATTCGAGTGGGTGACGAGGAGTGCTTGGACAAGTTGGTTCGGTCCAACCTTCGATTCGTGGTTTCGGTTTCAAAGAAGTACCAGAATCAGGGCGTCCCGCTTTCCGACCTGATCAACGAAGGCAACCTGGGATTGATCCGGGCCGCGCATAAGTTCGACGAGACCAAGGGCATCAAGTTCATCTCGTATGCGGTCTGGTGGATCCGGCAGGCGATCCTGCAGGCATTGGCTGAACAGAGCCGAATCGTGCGGGTCCCGCTCAACAGGGCGGGGGCGCTGCACCGAATAGGACGGCGATCGTCGTCACTGCTGCAGGAGCTCGGTCGGGAACCCACTGTCGAAGAGATCGCCAAGGATCTGGACATCTCTCAGGATGAGGTCGAACGGACGCTTGCGATCTCTCAGACGCATCTTTCCCTGGATGCGCCAATTACACCCGGGGAAGACAACCGATTGCTGGACTACCTCCCGGACGAGCTCTCACCGGGTCCCGAAGACGAGGCGTACGAACACGCCCTCAGGAATACGATTGAGGACTCGCTGTCCTCCCTGAAAGAGCGTGAGGCCAAAATTCTCCGTCTCTACTTCGGCCTGGACGATCAGGAGCCCATGACTCTTGAGGAAATCGGGGCGCTGCTTGGTGTCACCAGAGAGCGGATTCGGCAGATCAAAGAGAAGGCGCTGCTGAGGTTGCGGCATGCGTCGAGAGCAAGGTTCCTGGAGACCTTTCGGTGATGCGTCACTGAAATCGGCGCATTGCGGCGTTGGACTCCGGGGGCCTTCGTTGCGACGTAGCTCTGTTACGCGTCACTTCGGCCTCCTCCCCTCGTAGGACTCCATCCGATCTGAGTGACGCCGACCGGGTTGGGGGAGCGCTTCTTGTTCCTGGGTTGGACTCCGAGGCAAACGTTGCGAAGTTCCTGCTTGCCGGGCTTCAGTCGGCGGTTGATTGAGGGGCGAATTGCGCGGGGTTGGAGGCTTCCTGAAACCGGGTGTCCGAACCCCTCGAAACCCCCTGATTTTATGCCCCAACTGGCCGTTGACACCCCCCTGAAGCTCGGCTATCCTTTATAGCTCTATTGTTCAAGCTGCCTAACGGGCCCATGAAGACGTATACTCCGAAAGCAAACGAGATCGAACGTTCCTGGTGGATCATTGATGCCGCCGGGAGACCGCTTGGTCGTATGTGCACCGAAATTGCTCGCGTTCTACGTGGCAAGCACAAGCCGATCTTTACTCCGCATCTGGACACCGGGGATCACGTAATCGTGATCAACGCCGCCCAGGTTGCCCTTACCGGCAACAAGCGTGAGCAGAAGACCTACTTCCGTCACTCCGGTTACATGGGGGGCGAGCAGCACATCCCCTTTGAGCGGATGATCGCAAGGCACCCCGAGCGGATCATTGAGCTCGCGGTGAAGGGCATGATGCCGAAGAACGCGCTGGGCCGCGCCATGCGTAAGAAGCTGAAGGTTTATGCTGACACCGCGCATCCGCATCAGGGCCAGAATCCCCAGCCTCTTGAGCTCTGAGACCAGTTACTGACATGGACCCGATGAACCCGATTCAGACTGTAGGTCGTCGCAAGACCAGCACCGCTCGTGTGCTCCTTCGCCCCGGCTCCGGCAGCATGTCCATCAATGGACGTGAACTTGCCGAGTACTTTCCCCGTCCCACCCTCCAGACTCGCGTCACCGAGCCGCTTACGGTTGCAGAGATGGAAGGCCAGTACGACGTGACGGTTCGCGTTCGTGGCGGTGGACTGACCGGACAGGCCGATGCGATTCGCCTCGGGATTGCCCGTGGGCTGGTCAAGATCGATGAGGAACTCCGCGCCACGTTGCGTCCCGGTGGGATGCTTACGCGTGACTCGCGGAAAGTGGAGCGTAAGAAGCCCGGCCGTCCGAAGGCCCGTAAGCGCTTCCAGTTCTCCAAGCGTTGATGTTTGGTGGGGGCTTCTCAGCCCTCGCCCCCCGCTTGGCGGGGTAATCCTGACCGGGGCGTTTATCGGCCCCATTTTTAAGAAGAGTGTGAGATGGATCAGGTTGGACTGAGCGAACTACTTGAGGCAGGTGTCCACTTCGGACATCAGACTCGTCGCTGGAACCCCAAGATGCGCCGGTTTATTTTCACCGAGCGCAACGGGATCCACATTATTGATCTCCGGATGACTCTTGACCGGCTTGCTGCCGCTCAGAAGGCTGTCCGTGAGACCGTCCTGAAGGGCGAGCGGATTCTCTTCGTCTGCACGAAGAAGCAGCTCCGTGGCGTCGTCGAGCTGGAGGCCCAGCGTTGTGGCGCCTTCTACGTGACCGAGCGCTGGCTCGGCGGGATGCTTACCAACTTCCAGACCATCCGCAAGCAGATTCGTCGGCTTAAGGAGCTGGAGCGTGGTCAGGAAGAGAACTCCTACGAGTTCTACACCAAGAAAGAGCGTCTCATGCTGGAGCGTGAGCGGATCAAGCTCGACAAGTACCTGTCGGGTGTTAAGGAGATGGGTCGCCTTCCGGGTGCCATCTTCGTGATCGACGCTCGTCGCGAGCACATCGCCATCAAGGAAGCCCGCCGTCTGGGCATCCCGGTTTTCGGCATCACCGACACCAACGCCGATCCGGACGTCATCGACTTCCCGATTCCGGGTAACGATGACGCCATCCGTTCGGTGTCTCTGATCGTCAAGGCGATCGCTGACGTCGTTGAGTCGACCCGCAAGGATGTTCCGGAAGAGGAGCGCCGCGCGGCCAGCGAGGTTGAGGCCACCACCTACTCGACCGAGACCGGTGAGACCAAGGACGTTGAAAAGGCTGCGGCCCCGCAGCGTCGTCGTCCACGGAAGCGTCGCCCCCGTCCTGAGATCATCGCGCAGCATCTGAAGACCGGGGAGGGCGGTGAGGCCTCTGCAGAGGGAGCGGCACCGGCTGAAGCGGCACCGGCTGAAGCGGCACCGGCTGAAGCGGCACCGGCTGAAGCGGCACCGGCTGAAGCGGCACCGGCTGAAGCGGCACCGGCTAAAGTGGCACCGGCTGAGGATTGACCCCCTCGCTGGCTGAGCCCAGGCTCGGAAAGAGGCGGAAGCCGGTTGAAGCCTCAGGGCGTCACCCCGCTCCCGCCTCTTTTACAAGATCACGACAAGACAGAACGCAACGGGAATAGAAGACATGTCGATCAGTGCAAAGGAAGTGAAGGCGCTCCGGGACAAGACCGGCGCAGGAATGATGGACGCCAAAAAGGCACTCGTTGAGTGCGACGGCGACATGGAAAAGGCTGTGGACCTTCTTCGTGCCAAGGGTGCCGCCAAAGCAGCCAAGCGCGATGACAAGGAAGCCTCCGAGGGGATCATCGGGACGTACATGCACCACTCCGGCAGGGTCGGCGTGATGGTGCAGGTGAACTGCGAGACCGACTTCGTGGCCAACACCGACGACTTCAAGGCCCTGGCCCGCGACATCGCGATGCACATCGCTGCTTCGAATCCCGTTTCGGTTTCGACCGATTCGATTGACCCGGCTCACATTGAGCGGGAACGCGCCGTCTACATGGCGCAGCTGGCCGAAGAGGGCAAGCCGGAGAATATCCGCGAGAAGATCGTCGAGGGTAAGATCAACAAGTGGTTCAAGGACGTGGCGCTGCTTGAGCAGCCCTTCGTAAAAGATCCTGACAAAACGATCGGTGCGCTGGTCACCGAGGTCTCCGCCAAGACAGGCGAGAAGATCGAAGTGGCTCGATTCGCCCGCTTCTCCATCAGCGGCTGATCAAACGGCCCGCTCCCAAACGGGGCGGGCCGTTTCTTTACTCGTAGCGAACGCCTGGAACGTAGCAACCAACGGAGCCGCCCAAATGGCCGCCGACGCGAAATCAGCAGCACCCACACCGAAGTACAAGCGCGTTCTACTGAAATTGTCCGGCGAGGCACTAGCCGGGGATCAGGGCTTTGGGATTGAGCCGTCGGTCGTAGACCGGCTCACCGACGAGATTATCGCCATCGACGCGATGGGGGTCTCTCTGGGCCTGGTGATCGGCGGCGGCAATATCGTGCGCGGCGCGATTGCTTCGCAGAAGGGAATGGACCGGGTCCAGGCCGATTACATGGGGATGCTTTCCACCATGATCAACGCTCTTGCCGTGCAGGATCTGCTTGAGCGAAAGGGCGTTGCGACCCGGGTCATGTCGGCCATTCGGATGGACGAGGTGGCCGAGCCCTACATTCGGCGGCGCGCCATGCGTCACATGGCGAAGGGCCGGGTCGTGATCTTCGCCTGCGGTACGGGCAACCCCTACTTTTCTACCGATACGGCCGGCGCGCTGCGAGCCATCGAGATGGAAGCCGAAGTGGTGATCAAGGCCACCAAGGTGCAGGGTGTGTATACGGCGGATCCGACCAAGTACCCCGATGCCGAGTTCCTGCCTGAGATCTCGTTCCACGAAGTCATGACTCGCGAGCTCGCGGTGATGGATGCGGCTGCGGTCTCTCTGTGCAAGGAGAACCATCTGCCGATCATCGTCCTGAACCTGGAACATCGTGGGGCTGTCACGGCCGCCATCCGAGGGGATACGATCGGTACGCTGGTCTCATAGTCGCGAGGGGCCTCCCCCCGTTACTTTCTCCCGAGTCGAAAGCCAGAACATCCAAGGTTGGAGTCCAAGAATGCCTTCCCTGAGTGAAGCCCGATCCAAAATGGAAGACGCCCTCGAGGCGATGCGGCGCGAGTTTGCCACCGTTCGCACGGGCAAAGCGTCCCCGGCACTGCTCGACACCGTACGTGTGGACGCGTACGGCTCGAAGATGCCGCTCAATCAAGTGGCGACGGTTCACACGCCTGAGTCGTCGATGATCGTGGTTCAGCCCTTCGACAAGTCACTCCTGGGCGAGATTGAGCGGGGGATCCAGATGTCGGATCTGGGGCTCAACCCGTCCAACGACGGCAACATCATCCGGATTCCGATTCCGCCGCTGACCGAAGAGCGCCGCAAGGAATTCGCCAAGGTCCTTCACAAGATGGCCGAAGAGGGACGCGTCTCCATTCGCCACGCACGGAAGGCCGCCCGCGACGCGATCCAGGAGCTAGTGAAGTCCCATGACGTCGGCGAGGACGATGGTCATCGCCAGCTGGACGACGTCGAGAAGCTGACACAGAAATTCACGGACCAGATTGACGGCATGCTCACTTCCAAGGAAGAAGAGGTCCTGGCCATCTAGGCCAGCCTCCTCTCAGCATGGCCTCGGAAGCTGCCGTCCGCTCAAAGGCGGAGAATGGAGTGCCCCGTCACGTTGCCATCATCATGGATGGCAATGGGCGGTGGGCTCGCGAGCGGGGTCTGCCCAGGGCCGAGGGTCACCGCCGTGGAATGAAGTCGGTCAGGTCTTCGGTGGAGTGGTGCGTGGAGAGCGGGGTGGAAGTCCTGACCCTGTTCGCCTTCTCCACTCAGAACTGGGAACGGCCGCTTCCTGAGATCAGTGCCCTGATGGGGCTGCTGCGTCTTTACGCCGGTAAGGAAACCCGGGCGCTCAAGAAGCAGGGCGTGCGCGCCCGGGTGCTGGGCCGGCTGGATGAGGTCGATCCGGCAACCCTTGAGGCGGTACAGAAGATGGAGACGGACACGGCCGGGGGAGAGCGGATGCAGCTGAACCTGATGATCTCCTATTCGGGACGGGAAGAACTGGTTCGAGCCGCTCGACTGATCGCCGAGAAGGTCCAGGCGGGTGAGATGGAGCCTTCGGAGATCACCGATCAGACCATCGAGGCTGCCCTCTTTACGGCGGGATTACCCGATCCAGACCTGCTGATCCGGACTTCCGGAGAGCAGCGCATTTCGAACTTCCTGCTGTGGCAGCTCGCCTATACCGAGATCCACACCTGCCCGGTCCTGTGGCCCGACTTCGGTCGCAGCCATCTTGATCTCGCCCTCGACGACTACCGTGGGCGCAACCGACGCTTTGGGCGAGTGAGTTCCTGATGAGGAAAATGGGTGATCTTGCCGCTCGGACCGGCGTGGCTGTGGTGGGAATTCCGGTGGTTCTCGCTCTCCTCTGGCTGGGTGGCATCTACCTGGGTCTGCTGATTGCGGCCGCCGGGTATATCGGCTCGCTCGAGTTCTATCGGATGGCAGAAGCCCGTGGGGCCCGTCCTTTCAAGTATCTGGGTGCTATTGCTACTGCGCTCCTCGTAGTCATGGCGGTGCGGACTCCCAATCCGAGTGATATGGCTCCGGTCGCCATGGGGATCCTGATCGCGTTGAGCGGCGGGCTCTTCCTGGCTTCGATGCGGACGCGATGGCCCGAAGGCACGCCCTCAATGGACATCGGAGCCACACTCATGGGCGTCATGTACATTGGGCTGCCCCTCACCTTCGTTCCGTTCCTCAGAGATCTCCCGGCCCAGCCCGATTTCATCGAGACCGTGCGCGGTTTCATGAGCTTGCCCGGGGCAGATGTCGCAGGGGCTAATGTCGGACCCATGTCGACCTGGGGTGCCATGTCGCTGGTTCTGTTGCCTCTCCTGGCCACTTGGTCCGGGGACGGAATGGCCTACTTTGTCGGGAACGCGATCGGAAAGAACAAGCTGGCTCCCGCGATCAGCCCGGAAAAAACCGTTGAGGGTGCGATCGGCGGGATCGGCGGCTCGGTTCTGGCGGCGGTTATGGTTGCCCACTTCTGCATCGCCCCCTATCCCGGAATGGGCATCACGGTCATGACGGCGGTGGTATTGGGCGCCCTGATCGGCGCGGCCTCCCAGATGGGTGACCTGTTCGAGTCGATGCTGAAGCGCGAGGCGGGAGTAAAGGATTCAGGAACGTTCTTTCCTGGACACGGGGGAATGCTCGATCGGTTGGACTCCCTGCTCTGGGCGTTTCCGACGACCTGGGTGCTGGTGTGGGCGACGAGGTTCATCGGTTGATTCGCATTGCCCTCCTCGGATCCACCGGTTCAATCGGGTGCAGCGCGCTGGAGATTGTGCGCCGCCATCCTGACCGCTTTGAAGTTGTGGCACTCTCCGCCAATCGGAGCCTTGACCCCCTGATCGATCAGGTCCGGGAGTTTCGGCCTCGCGTGGCAGTTTTGGCCGACGATACCCTCGGCAGCGGTGTACCCACTGACACGCCGGGCACCAAGTGGCATGTGGGCCGGCAGGCCATCGTCGACCTGGCCTCGCGCGATGACGTGGACGTGGTGATCAACGCCCTGGTGGGGTTTGCGGGACTTGAGCCCACACTCAGGGCGCTCGAGGCCGGCAAGCGCCTGGCCCTGGCCAACAAGGAGTCACTGGTTGCCGGAGGCGAGCTGGTGATGGCCGCCGCACGTTCGGGTGGGGGAGAGTTGGTTCCGATTGATTCGGAGCACTCCGCCATCCTCCAGTGCCTTGCGGGAAGCCGCCCAGAGGATGTTCAACGTCTGATCCTGACGGCCTCGGGTGGACCCTTCCGCGGGCGCAGCGCGGCGGAGCTTGATGCGGTCAAGCCCGGAGAGGCTCTCCAGCATCCCACCTGGGAGATGGGGCCCAAGGTCACCATCGATTCGGCCTCGCTGGCAAACAAGGCGCTTGAGGTGATTGAGGCGCACTATCTGTATGGATTGGATTACAACCGCATTGAGGCCGTCGTCCATCCTCAGTCGATTATCCATTCATTCGTCGAGTTCGTGGATGGGTCAGTCATGGCGCAGATCGGGTATCCCACGATGGAGTTACCCATCCTGTATGCCCTGACCTGGCCGGAACGGGCGAAGGATTCAGCTCTGCAGACGTACGATCCTGTGCGCGCCGGGACGCTGACATTTGAAGAGATCGACCACGACGCATTTCCGATGTTCGGAGTGGGGGTCGAGGCGGGGCGGCGCGGCGGTGTATCTCCCGCGGCTTTCAATGCCGCCAACGAGATCGCAGTGGCGGCTTTTCTGGAGGAACGTGTGAGTTTCCGTGAAATGGCCGATATTGTTCGGGCTGGTTTGGATCGGGTAGGTACCCGACGTGTAATGGGTGTGGATGACGTTCTTGCGGCTGACCGGGAAGCCCGGGTTGCAGCGCGCGAGGCGACCGACGGGCGGCGCCGACATACGGAAACGACTTAATGACAGTACTTGCAACAATAATCGTACTCGGCGTGCTCATTTTCGTGCACGAGCTTGGCCATTTCTGGGCGGCCAAGGCGGTAGGGATCCGCGTCGAGAGGTTTTCCATCGGCCTCGGACCCCGCGTCTTCGGATTTACGTCGGGTGAGACGGAGTACGTCCTCTCGGCAATCCCCCTGGGGGGATACGTGAAGATGGGCGGCATGGACGACGCCGTGATGGAAGGCATCGAGGGTGGGGCTGGCGAAGAACCCCGACAGCCCTCCGAACGCGACTTCGATTCCAAACCGATCTGGGCGCGCACTTTGGTGATCTCAGCCGGCGTGATCATGAACATGATCTTCGCCTTTGCCAGCTACACCTTCGTGGCCGGCTTCTGGGGCGCGCGAGAGTACGCGACCACCGAGATCGGCGACGTACGGTCTGCGTACCTGCCC
>JBDNHE010000269.1:0-20034 GCA_041688945.1 Gemmatimonadota bacterium
GGCTCGAGCGAGAATGGATGCACGCAGCATCGCTCGGAACGCCCCAACCACGTGTGGAGCTATGATTTTGTGTTTGACCGAACCGAGGACGGACGGCAGTTGAAGCTCATGCCGGTGCTGGACGAATACACGAGGCAGAGCTTGGCACTCGAGGTTGAGCGAAGCCTGACCGGTGAGGACGTGGTGGACACGTTGGCCTATCTGTTCCAGGTCCATGGCGAGCCGGAGTTTATCCGCTCGGACAATGGCCCAGAGTTCGTCTCCAAAGTCGTGAAGAAATGGCTGAAGGACTCAGGCGTGAAGACGCTCTTCATCGAGCCGGGTAGTCCGTGGGAAAACGCATATATCGAGTCGTTCAACAGCCGGTTGCGCGACGAGCTCTTGAATCAAGAGATCTTCACCAGCCTGACCGAGGCGCAGGTCCTGGCCGAACAGCACAGAGTGTTCCACAATGTAGACCGGCCCCACAGCTCGCTGGGCTATCTGACGCCGGCCGAGTTCGCTGCGCTGACGGAGGCTGGAGGTTCTACTTCCCCGCGGTGCGGGGAAGCTCCTGACTCCCAAATGGTTGGGGGGCAGGTATTCACACTCTCATAAACCCTGGTACCGAGAACGGGGGCAGGCCAATGGCCAATGACCCCTGCCTGAAGGGAAATGAGGGGCACACCCTCGTACGCAACTCGTGCCGGAGCCCGTGGGAGCATCAGCTGGACCTGCGCGTATCGCACACGCTTGAGCTTGGCGGGTCGGATGTGCGTCTTTCGGCCGACGTCCTGAACCTTCTGAGCCTTGTCAACGCCGAGTGGGGACGGGTCCAGCGGACGCAGCCACTCGTTCCGCTGTTGGAACTCTGTCAGGTGGCCTGCGGGTCGAGTCCGCTTCCCGCCAGGTGGGGCGGTGGCGTATTGCCGACCCGGGATGACGAAGGCCGGCGCCGCCCTTCCGACGCCTGGATCCCCGCGACTCCCGAGTCGCAATGGCGCATGCAGATCGGAGCGCGGGTGACGTTTGGGGCAGGGCGGTAGCCGTTCGTTGTCGCCGACACCCCGCGTCCGGGGGAAACCATCCGAACCAATGGCCCGCAGAATGAGACTCCCCGACCGTCAAAGGCACTCTGGTTCCACCTCTTCTCTCTGGGGCGGCTAGAAGGCTTTCTCTCGGGAGTATCGTCTTGACACTCAAGCGCGAGTCGGGTTCGCCCTAAAGCCTCAGCGCCATCTGCACGTCTTCATCCAGTTCGCTGATCTGCCCCTTCGAGGTCACCAGCGACACCCCGATGAACACCGCAAACGACAGGACCAGGGCGATCGCCGAAGCCGTGATTCCACCCGGCAGCCCAGTCCCTGCCAGTCGCAGCAGCTCCAGCGAGATCGCCGTCGAAAGCCCCACCGCGATCGAAGCGATCGCCCCGGCTCGGGTCGCCCGTCCCCAGTTCAAGCCGATCGCTAACGCGGGCGCGAGTGCCGCGGCAAAGACGCCGTATCCGAAGATTCCCAGAAAGGCGACCAAGGTGCTCGACGAGGACGCCAGCTGCGCCATCCAGGCCGCTGCCAGGCCCAGAACAAGGGTCGAAATCCGCCCCCATTTGAGCTCATCGTTTAGCGGTCGGCCCATGGCTCGTGGGATATCGTGGGAGATCGCTGCGGCACCGACGTTCACGAATGAGTCGACCGTGCTCATGACTGCAGCCGCCATTCCGGCAAAGACGATTGCGGCCAGGATCGCGGGTGTGTGCCCGAGCAGGAAAAGAGGGGCCGCGTAGTTGGAGTCGGTCCCGATCTCGGGCATCTGACCCTGTATCACCAGGTATTTCACGGCCATGCCCACACCCAGCATCAGCAGGATCACCAGGATCATCGCGATGGTCACCAGCAGCGGGTACCACTTCAACTGCTTGGGGTCCTTGATCATGAAGAACTTGTGCATGACGTGGGGCTGTCCCAGCACACCTACGCTGAACACGAAGTACAGACTCATGGCCCCCAGGGTGGTCTGTGTTCCCCAGGGCGAGGCCCATGCCGCATCCGCCGCCATAATCGTCGTGGTCAGGCCGGACATGCCCCCGCCGACATCAAGCGCGAAGAGAAACACCAGCACTGACGCGACGGCCATGATCAGGCCCTGAAGAACGTCGGTGTAGATCCCTGCCAGGATGCCCCCACCTGCAGCGTAGGCGGTGACGATGATGGCGCCCAGCCAGATGCCCGTCGGAATGCCGAAGCCGAAGAGCGCATCCATGACGACTCCCAGGGCGAGCATCTGGGTACCCATGTAGCCGATGGCGCCAACAATGACTCCCAGGGCAGACAGGCCGTGCACCCAGCGGGAGCCGAACCGCAGCGCGATTGCGCCGGGGATGGTCAGGATCGGCCTCACCTCGACCAGAAGGCGGAGGCGCTTGGCCAGCACCCAGGCCGCGAGCACGTTGGTGATCGACGCCGGCAGGACAAAGAGCATGGCTCCCAGCCCCTGGCTGTACACAAACCCCGGACCGCCAATGAAGGTGAAGCCGGAGAAGGTTGAGGCCATGGCTGCCAACGTCAGGGCGACCAGTCCCAGGCTCTTTCCCGCCAGGAAGAAGTCCTCGGTCGTCTTGGTCTTCCGGCCCGCCCAGACCGCAATGCCAGCCACGGCAACGAAGTAGGCGATGGCGATGCCGATCACGAGGGGGCTCGCGGCCGTCGGAATCGCGGACGACTGCGCGGCCGACACGATCGCGGTGCTCATCCCGAAACTCAGGACGCTCACTCTGGGCTACCGGTCGCATCCAGGCCGCTGGCCTCACGGAGCGCCTGAAGCTGTTCCTCGGAGAGAGTGTGCTGATCAAAAATCCGGGCGTACGCCCAGGGCAGCACCAGGGCCGGGGCCAGCCCCACACCGTAGATCAGGATCCCGGCCCGCAGAGGCAGGCCCAGTAGAAGCTGGGGGTCGGCAGGGTTCTCGGCCGGCAGCAGGAGCACGACCACGAACCCGCCTACGATCCAGAGGCCGGTCCCCAGAAAAATCCAGAAGGCCGGGCCGCTCCGCGCCTTGGTCGAGGCACCCAGATCCAGGAGCCCCACGAGCATGGCGGCCGTTCCACCGATCAGAAGGAAGGGCGAAAAAGGCGGCGACCCTCCCGGAAGGAAGGCCGCCGCGTATGCAATCAGGACACATAGCGTGCCCGCGCCGAGAAAGGCGAGCGGACGGATGGTCAGTTCGCCGCGCAGCGGAAGCTTTCGAGGATCGTCTCAAGCTGAATCATGAACTCGTACTTCTCTTTGCCCGGTGCGTAGAGCCAGGCGTCGACCAGATACATGCGGTCCTGCGCCGGGCAGACCAGCCCCCACAGAATGAATGGACCTGCGGCAGGCCAGAGCGCCTCGGGCGTGTTTTCCCAAATCGCCTTGATCTGATAGGCCTGGATTCGGTTGGACTCGAAGGGGCCCGCCTCGACGTTGTCCATGTTCTCGAGCTGCGGCTCCGTGTAGTGTGCGGCCGAAACTTCACGCCTCCACTCCAGGAGCTCCTCTCCCCCAATTCCTTCAGGGATGGGTGATCGCCAGGTCACGGTGATCTGCCGGATCAGCTCTGCCGGATCAGGATTGTCATTGCGGAAGATGAAGACGGAATCGCCAGGGATCAGGTCGTAGACAGTCGGCACCACAAGCGAAAAGCCTTCAGCCTGGTACAACGAATCGGCAAGCGCGGAATCAGCGCCCGAAATAAACATCCGGTTGTAGGCCCAGACCCGGTACTGCGCGTCGTACAGGTCGTGCAATTCGGTCAGGCGGGTCCGGACTGCATCGGCCATCCCTGTCTCGGGCGTCAACAACACCGTGACCTGCTGGCCGCGTGCCCAGACGTTTTGGACCTGAACCAACTGCGGAGGGGAGAAACTCTTCTCGTCGGCCTTGGCCAGCACCTCCGCGACGATCGGGTCGGACTCGGGTCCGATCACCAGCATCTGCCTGAATCGCTTGAGGTTCAGCCACGACGAGTCGGCGGGGTTCTGGTAGGTGACCGTGAACATCTTCTCGTCGCGGACCGTGCGGACGCGGGTCTCCAACGCCTCGTAGACATCGTTCTCAATCTCGGGCCAGAACTCTGGCGAAGCGACCGCAATAATGCTGTTGGCGTCACCGTAGGCGCCTTCGCGGTCACAGGCCGAAAGGCCGGCTACCAGAAGGATCAGAACGGTCGAAAGTCGGGCTGTGCGCATGATATTCTTCCTGATTCGGATGCACTCCATGTTACGCCGGGAGCGGTTCCAGGTTTCGGTCGAGCAGGGCTTCGGGGTCGGGATCGCGGCCCATGAACGATCGGAAAAGATCTTCAGGATCTTCACTGTCGCCGCTGGACAGGATCGACTCCAGATAGGCACGGCCCGTTTCACGATTGAAGATGCCCTCTTCCCGGAACCGCGTGAAGGCGTCGGCGTCCAGGACTTCCGACCACAGGTAGCTGTAGTAGCCTGATGCGTACCCGCCGGCGAAGAGGTGCGTGAAAGAGGTGAGCACATGGTGATCCGCGAATTCGGGAGTCGCGGAAAAAGCCAGAAACTGATCGCGCGCGAACTGCATGAGGTCGTCGGCCGTGGCAGTTTCGGCAGTTTCGGCGAACTCGGCGTGCAGTCGCAGATCCACGGTGCCGAATGAGAGCTGGCGCATTTGACCCCATCCGCCCATGAATCGTCGGGCGGCGACCATTCGCTGGAAGTACTCCTCCGGGAGAGCCTCGCCGGTCTCGTGATGCCGGGCAAAGAGGTCGAGTGCCTCGCGCTCCCAGGTCCAGTTCTCCATCAACTGTGAAGGGAGTTCGACCCAATCCCACGCGACGTTCAGACCGCCCAGCGAGGGGATTTCCACGCGGGAGGTGCAGTGGTGAAGCAGGTGTCCGAATTCATGGAAGATCGTTTCGACTTCGCGGTGGTTGAGCAGGGCAGGGGCGTCACCGTCGGGCGGCGTGAAGTTGCCGCAGATCACGCCAAGGTGAGGCAGAAAACTGCCGTCAGGCTGAGGGCCACCGGAAATGAAGTCGTTCATCCAAGCGCCCTGCCGCTTCTCCTTGCGCGGGAACCAGTCGGTATAGAAGGCGCCCAGCCAGGTGCCGGCTTCGTCATGGATTTCGTAGTACCGCACCTCGGGATGCCAGACCTCTTCGATCGCCTTTTGAGTGACGGTCAATCCCATCACCCGCTCGACGATATCGAACATGCCCTGCATGACCTGGTCCAGTGAGAACCAGGGCCGCAGCAACTCGTCGTCGATGTCGTAGCGCGCCTTCCTCAGGCTTTCGCTGACAAAGGACACATCCCAGGGAGACAGCTCATCCAATCCGAGAGCCGTAGCGTGACCGCGGAGCATCTCGATGTCGTGCAGCCAGAAGTCGCGGGTCCGTTCGACCATGCGGGCCTCAAAGGCCATCGCCTTCTGACCATCCTTGGCCATGCGCTCTTCCAGGACGTAGTCGGGAAAGCCCGAGTATCCCAGCAGGCCGGCAAGTTCACGCCGGAGCCTGAGGATCTGGAGAATCAGCTCCCGGTTGTCGTGCTCGCCGCTGCGACAACGGCTGGTAAAGGCGTCGAAGATCTCATGGCGAAGAGTGCGATCGGTCGCGTATTTCAGAACGGGCTCGACCGACGGGTAGTCCAGAGTCAGGAGCCAGCCGTCGGCCCCCTTCGCTTTGGCAGCCTTCTTGAATCGGGCCTGCGGCGAGTCGGGAATGCCCTGCAGCCGATCCGGGTCAGTGACCAGGAGCTCAAAGGCGCCCGTGGCGTCGAGTACATTTTCGGCAAACTTCTGCTCCTTCTGACTCAGGTCGACCTTGAGGGCTTCGAGCCTCTCTCTGGATGCCTCGGTCAGATCGGCGCCCGCGCGGCGGAATGAGCGCAGAGTCTTCTCGAGATACCGGGCCTGCAGACCTTCCAACCCCTTGGCCTCTGCGGTTTCAGCGTACAGGCGCAGTCGACTCCACAGGCGTTGATCCAGGGGCAGCCGCGTCCAGAAGGCAGAGATGCGAGGAAGGACCTCGTTGAAGGCGTTCCTCAACTCGGGGGTCTCGCAAACGGACATCAGATGGCTGGGAGGTGTCAGATGTTCGCTGACCCACTGGACCGCCTGCTCCATCGGGGCCACAAGATTGGCCCAGGTAGGAGGATCCGCGACGGCGGAAATAGCGTCGAGGAGGCGCTGACCTTCCTCAAGCACCGAGCCGACGCCCGCAACGACGTGTCCGGCCTCGATCCGGTTGAACGGGATCCGAAAAGACTCAAAAAGAAGAGGGTTTTCCTTCGAACTCACTGGACTGACTCCTGGAGGGACTGTTGCCCGACTGGCCTCGCGACCAATGTTAGTGTGGTGTATCGAAAGTTCGCGAACCACCTGATGCGTCGAGGCGCCGGATCCTGCGAGGCGCTCACGGTTTCTTCTGACGGGTCGGTTCCCGCCCGCCGATGATCTCACCGACCTGGACGGATCGACCTGGCACGACGGTCTCGGCAAGCCGAATCTCGGGCCCAACCAGAATCACAACCGTTGATCCCAGGTGGAAGGCCATCAGTTCGTCCCCGGCCGTAACCGGAATCGGGTGGGGATAGCTGCGCAGAGCGGGCGGGGGCGTGCCCCGGTTGGTGATCCACCCTCCGACCCGCCCGCTCCAGGTGGGGTCGAATGCGGTAGAGATCCTTCCGACATTGTATGCGCCAACTGCGGCTATGGCTATCGGGCCCAGCGCTCCGGCGACCGTACAGATCAGCCGCTCGTTCTGCGAAAAGAGTCCTTCGATGCTGTTCACCGCGGGGATGTTCACCGGAAGCAGGCGCCCTGGAATGTGGCGGGCCCGGACGACATGGCCCGGCAGGGGAGTGTGGATCCGGTGATAGTTACGAGGCGCCAGGTAGATCGTGACGAAATGGCCCCCTTCGAAGATCGCGGCCTGCTCTTCGTCGCCGCCCAGTAGTTCTGTGGCCGTGTAGTGAATGCCCTTGGCCTGAATAAGCGTGCCGTTCTCGATTCGCCCCACGGCTCCGAACACGCCATCAGTCGGCGCGACCAGTAGTTCGGGATCGGAGGGCCAGCGACGGGCCCCGGAGCGCAGGTGACGGGCGAAAAAGGCGTTCACGCTGACATAAGCCGTGAGCGGCTTTTCAGCCTCCTCTACCTCGGCGCCAACCATACGGGCAAGCGTGCCAATGACGGGCGACCTGGCCCACAATGGCAGGGGCGTGTCCGCAAGCAAGCCGAACAGCCGGGAAAGGCTGCCCTGCGGGAGTCGGCGGAGCGATGAAAAGACAAGGCGCCAGGGGAGCGACGCCCCCCCGGACGAGGCTGGAAGCGACGTCATGAAAGGAGGATAGAGGCGCGCCGCCCGGGTGGAAAGGCGCTCAGTCCCCATCGTCCTCCGGCCACCATCCGTGCAGTTCCAGATTCACCCGCCCATTTCGCCGGAATCGAACCGCCTCGGCCTTCAGCAGCGTCCGCTGCAACTCTCGCCGCCCCAGGACCGCCGGGATCGACAACTCGCCCAGCCGGTTCACCACACGCCACCAGGGGACGTCCTCGTCCGGCCCCAGTGAGTTCAGAACGGACCCCACACCTCGAGCCGCCCGTGGTGCCCCACACATTGCCGCGACTGCGCCATAGGAGGTCACCCGTCCCTCTGGAATCGAGCGCACCACCGCCCGGACCCGTTCCGGGAATCGCAGGCCTTCGAGCTCGTCTATGGAGTGCATCCGGCGTGCCTCGGAGACAGGTCGCCGGAACTCAAGTGCCGGCTCCGGGTCCAGTTGGGAAGATGAGGTCGATGGTTTCGACCCGTTCGGGGCTCAATGTATGTTCGGAGCGGACGCCCCGGCATATCCGCGTTCAGAGTTCCATCTCCCCAATCCGCTTCGCCTCGTTCAGCCAGCCGCGCATGTCGACTACTCACATCCCTTCGCCCGGCGGTACGGGCACACCGATTCAGAGAATCGTCGCGCTGAGCGTGACCCTCTCTCTGATCTTTGGTGTCGCGTGGGTGGCGCTCGAGATCAGTCCGCCGGGCTTTGAGGTCGGGAGGCTGACGGTGTTGACCGGCTTCGTGCTTCTGGCCGCGAGCGTGGCGGGCCGCCTGGCTTCGGTAGTGGGACTGCCCCGGCTGACGGGCTTCCTGGTGGTCGGAATTCTCGCGGGCCCCTCGGTGCTCGCGATTCTGCCTGCACCCGCCGTCGAAGACCTCCGGCTGATCGACGAGTTTGCCCTGGCGCTGATCGCGCTCCTGGCGGGAGGCGAACTCCGGATGGAGTCGCTGCGCCCCCGGGCCCGCACGATCGCCGCAATGACGTTCGGCGTTACGGGCGTGGTCTGGATCGGCATGGCGCTGGCCGTGCTCGCCGTCCGCCCGCTGGTCCCATTCATGGCCGAGATGTCGCTGGCGGGCGCCGCAGGCCTGGCCCTGCTCCTGGGAGTGTGGGCGGCCAACTCGTCACCTGATCTGACGGTCGCGGTCATCGAAGAGGCGGGCAGCAAAGGACCGTTCCCGGATGTGATCCTGGGCGTGACCATCGTGAAGGATGTGGTGGTGATCGTCCTCTTCACTCTGACACTGGCGCTGGTCGCTCCCCTGATCGACTCGGCACAGACCTTTGACGCCGGCCATGTCGCCTTTGACCTGCTGCGCGAGGTCGGTGGCGCGTTGGCGGTGGGCGCACTGCTGGGCTGGGTCTTTTCGCTCTACCTGGGCGACGACACCGGAGAGCCCAAGCCGCCGCTGGCCACCTTTCTGTTCGCCTACGTCCTGGTGGTGATCGCGGGTCGTCTGCACGTCGAGTTGCTGCTGACCGGCGTCGCGGCTGGGTTTGTGATCGAGAATCTCTCTCCCGCCGGGAAGCGGATGATCCACGGGATTGAATCGGTTTCGGTGGTCATCTTCGCCTTCTTTTTCGCCATCGCGGGAGCGAGTCTGGACCTGGGAGCGATCAGCCAGTTCTGGCTGGCTGCGACCATTTTGTTTGTGGTCCGCGCAGGGCTGACCTGGTTTGGTGCGACCCGTGCCGCGCGGTTGGCGGGGGCGTCTCCGGCAGTGCAGAAGCACGCATGGATGGGCCTGATCTCACAGGGTGGAGTGACGCTCGGACTGGTACTTCTGGTCCAGCGAGACTTCCCGGAAATCGGACCGGGCGTGGTGGCTCTGGCGATGGCGATTATCATCGGCAACATTCTCGGAGGCCCCATCCTGCTCAAACGCGCCCTGGCGATGGCCGAAAGCAAGGAAGGACCCAACGCTTGACATTGGCACTGGAGTTGCGATATCTCGCGCTCAGGAGTGCGAGGCGTCTCTATTGCTAACGACGAATGGTCACAGATCCGGAGAACTTCCGATGAATGATCCGATGGTGTGGGAAGACGAGAGAGCGATCGGTATCAACGTCCTCGAAGTTGTGTCGAAGGACGACGACGATGACTGGGAAGAGAAGGCATGGCAGGACGACGATTCCGACGACGAAAATGAGCTCGATGGATTGGACGGCGATGAGGATGAGGATGAGGATGAGGATGAGGACGAGGGCGATGATGACGATGAAGACTGGGACGATGACGATGATGACGACGATGACAAAGACGACAAAGACGACAAAGACGGGGATGACAAAGACTGGGACGACGATTGATCACGGGATCGACTGATTTGTCCGTCTGAAAGCCGCGAGATGTGAACGCCCCGGCGCCGACAGGCTCCGGGGCGTTGTCGCAGGCATTGGTGTTTCGTCAGCCACCTTGGAATCCGGCGGAGTTTTTCACCGAGCGAGGGAAAGGGCGGCAGGGCTGGCCCCGAAAAGCTACAGCCGTCATCATTCTGCCCTGATGTCCGGCCTGGTGGTCGGGCCACTCACGTGCCGCTGGACAGACCGGAATGAAGACGAAGATCTCAGGACTCCGGAGCCTTGCCGCTCCGGCCGGAACCGCCCTGGTGCTCATGGCCTCTTTGGTCGGAGCTCACGCGAACCCGCTTTCGGCCCAGGCCATCCCGACGCCCGAATCCGTGTTGGGTCATACGGTAGGCGAGGATTTCTACCTGGCCACGTACGAGGAGTCGATGGCCTATTTCCAGGCATTGGACGCGGCCTCGGACCGCATCATGCTTCAGGAGGTTGGGGAGACCTCGTTCGGTCGACCCTGGTACGTTGCGCTGATTTCTTCTCCGGAGAACCTGCGGAACCTGGATCGACACAAGGAGATCGCGCAGCAGCTGGCCCACCCCGAGGGGATGACCGATACGCAGGCTCGGCAGTTGGCTGATGAAGGAAAAGCCATCGTCCACATTGATGGTGGTCTCCATGCGTCGGAAGTGGCACACGCCCAGCACACCATCCAGCTCGCCTACGACCTGGTGACCGGCGACAGCGATCCCGAGATCGCCGCGATTCTGGACGACGTGATCCTGCTGCTCTGGCCCTCCATCAATCCAGACGGCCAGACCATGATCGCCGAGTGGTACATGGGGAACGTGGGTACGCGCTTTGAGACCGCCCCCATGCCTTGGCTGTATCAGAAGTACATCGGGCATGACAACAACCGCGATGGCTACATGCTCAACGTGATCGAGTCGCAGGTGACCACCCGCGTGGCGCGCGACTTCGAGCCGCAGATCATCTACAACCACCACCAGTCCTCGCCCTTCCCGACGCGCATCTGGATTCCGCCGTTCGCGGAGCCGATTTCGCCCCGCGTGCACCCGCTCATGTGGCGGACGGTGAATCTGATGGGGATGGGAATGGCACAGGCGCTGGAAGAGCGCGGACAGCGTGGCGCGACTCACATGGGCACCGGATTCGACAACTGGTACCCGGGCTTCATGGACCACGCGAATAATTTCCACAACGTCGCCTCGTTCCTGACCGAGACTGCGCTGTTCAGCTACGCGACTCCCGGCTTCTATACGCTTCGCGACTTTCCCTCCGGGGATCGTGACCTGCGGCCGCAGTCCCTGTACTCCTCGCCCTGGCAGGGTGGATGGTGGAGGCTGCGGGACGCGGTCGACTACATGCTGACGGCCTCCGTGTCGGTTCTGGATTTTGCAGCCAAGTACAAGACGGACCTGCTGTACAACCGCTACCAGGCCGGCCGCGACGTGATCGCGGAATACGCCGCCGAGCCGCCCTACGCCTACTTTATCCCGCAGGACCAGCGGGACCCTGTGGCCGCCGTCGAGATGCTCCGTCGCCTGGCGCTCAACGGGATCGAGGTCCATCAGCTGACGGCAGCGACCACGTTTGAAGGCGTGGATCATGCGGCGGGCACCTGGGTGATCCGAATGGATCAGCCCTTCGCCAACTTCGTTCGTCAGCTCTTCGACACGCAGGCCTATCCGGATCTGCGCGAGTACCCCGAGGGCCCGCCCGAGCAGCCCTACGATGTGGCCGGCTGGACGCTCCAGATGCAGATGGGTGTGAGGGTGGTTGAGGCTCGTTCCCCCATCGGCGGGTTGGACAGCGCGCTGACAGAAGTGCGCGGGGAGGCGGTCCCGTGGGATTCGGAAGAAGACGCCTCGCTTTTCGATTCGGCTGTTGGCGCCGGTTTCGACGTAAATGTCGTGGCCGCCGGAATCGTGCCCCCAGCTGGACGAGTGTCGGGCGGCGGTAACGCACTCCTGCTTGATCCAGCCCAGAACAACACCTTCAAGGCCATCGGTCGCGCGATCGAACAGGGCGCCCGGGTCCGCTTTGTGCCGGGCTCGGCTGGGGTGGAGGGCGCGCCGGGAACCAGTGGCTCCTGGGCCATCGAAGGGCTCAGCGGCGGTCAGCGCACCGCAATGGTCCAGGACTTCCACCTTCAGGCCAGCGCCGGATCGGCGTCGGGCCCCGAGCTGGGTCAGCCGCGAATCGGACTCTACCGCCCCTTTAACGCGAGCATGGACGAAGGGTGGACCCGTTGGCTGCTGGACGCCTACGGGATGCCCTACCAGTCGCTCTACAATCCAAACATCCGCGCCGGATCGCTGGCCGACCGTTGGGACGTGATTGTGATCGCCGACATGGGTGCGGGCACGATCATGAACGGCTTTCAGGAAGGGACCATTCCGGGCCGCTACGCCGGCGGAATCGGTGTAGGGGGCGTGCGCGAGCTGGATGCCTTTATCCGCGCCGGTGGAACGCTGGTTACTCTGAACGGAAGCTCACGCTTTGCGATCGATCAGTTCCATCTGCCGGTGAGCGACGTGGTCAGCGACCTCAGCCGAGAGGACTTCTACATCAGCGGTTCGATTCTGGAGGTGCTGACCGACCCCTCGCACCCCGTGATGTCGGGAATGCCGGAGCGCGCCCCGGTAATGGTGGGCCAGAGCCCCGTATTCACCACCGAAGAGGGTTTCAGCGGCAAGATTCTGGCGAAGTATCAGAAGGACGGCTCGCCCCTCCTTTCAGGCTACCTTCTGGGCGAGGAGCACATGCAGGGATACGCTGCCGCCGTCGAGGTCGAGCACGGAGAGGGTCGCGTGATCCTGCTGGGCATGCGCCCACAGTGGCGCGGCCAGCCCTTCGGTTCGTTCCGCGTGCTCTTTAACGCGATGCTCTACACGGACGCCGTGGCCGACGCGGCCCCCGACAACGCCGACTTCTGGACCAAGCCCGAGGATGAGGAAGAGGGCGGGAGTGAAGGGAACGGGTCGGGCCGTTGGTAGTAGCATCGAGACGACGCGGATGATTTGCCGAATGATGATGACTGTGGACGGGTGTGGTGTCCGGTCGAGAGAGGAGTACTGATGGCCCCGATGACCCCGTGGGTGAAGCGCCTGCTCATCGCCAATCTGGCGGTGTACTTTCTGCTTCCGTACGGATCGCCGCTCTACGAGCGCGGCATGTTCATTCCGTCCTACTTTCTGTTTCAGCCGTGGACGGCCGTGACCTACATGTTCCTGCATGCGGGCTTTCAGCACGTGTTCTTCAACATGCTGGGGCTCTTTTTCTTCGGTCCGCGGATCGAAGCGCGGCTGGGCGGAAAGGACTTCCTGTGGCTGTACTTCCTGAGTGGGCTCGGCGGCGCCTTCCTCTCGATCTTCTTTGCACCGAATAATCCCATTGTCGGTGCATCGGGCGCGGTCTACGGGGTCCTGCTGGCTTTCGCGCTCTATTGGCCCCACGAGCGGATCTATCTGTGGATGGTGCTGCCGGTACCTGCCTGGCTGCTGGCCTCACTGATGGTGCTGGGCTCGCTCTATGCGGGCTTTACCGGAGGCGGGGCAGGGACCGCGCACTTCGCGCACCTGGGAGGACTGGGCGCGGGCTTCGCCTTCATCCGTTGGCGGGACTGGAAGCGAGGGTCGGGCAAGCGGGACTTTCAGAAGAAAATGGACGTGGGGGGCGGGGGGGGGATGCTGCCGGACCGGACCGCTCTCGCGCGTTGGGAGATGATCGACGTCGAGTCGATGCACGAGCTGAACCGCGAAGAGGTGGTGATGCTGCTGGCTCTGGCCCGCAAGGATGGCGTGAAGGCCTTGAGCCATTCCCAGCGTCAGTTCATGGAGCGGATGGCCACGACCCGGTGAGATGGCTGACTGGCGGCCCTTGGGCGATCAAGCGGCGCCGCGCCGCGTCAGCGCTTGCAGGTGCTCAGGCCGAAGACACGGTACAGCGGACAAGATCCGACGAAGCCCGTAACAAGCATCACGGCACCGACGACCTCGACCGCAACGGCCGCGCCACCCATAAGGGCTCCGCTGGCAAAGCCAAGCCAGAGAAAGAACAGCCCGAGTACGATTCGTCCCGAGCGATCCCAATTGGCTTCGTTCGTCTTGAACATCGCGGTCGTCTCCTGTCGGTTGTTGCTTCCACGGCTCGCGGTTCGTCAGGGCCGTGAGGACTCATAGTCTGGGCGGAAGCGACACTTCCGCTGTAATGACGATATGATGGAAGGGAGCTGAACGAAGTCAGGGACGGGCCGAACGGTCACGTGGGGAAATTTCCCCATGATTCACCTGAACCAGGCGAGGGGATGGACCGCAATCACGGGTACACGATTCCCGGACGCATCCACCGAGTGGAAGAGACCATCTCCCGCTCGCGCTTCATCACGACCCTCGCCCATGCTCCCGACAGTGAGGCCGCCCATGCCTTCCTTCATAAGATCCGCGAAGAGTTCTCTGACGCGACCCACCACTGCTGGGCCTTCGTGGCGGGGCCCCCCGGGTCGACCCGGGCCATCGGGATGAGTGATGATGGCGAGCCGCACGGGACTGCTGGGCGGCCCATGCTGACCATGCTGCTCCACTCGGAAATCGGTGAGGTCGTCGCCGTCTGCGCGCGCTATTACGGAGGCACCAAGCTGGGGACCGGCGGCCTGTCCCGGGCCTACTCCGGCGGCGTGAAGTTGGCGCTCGATGATCTCCCGGTTGAAGAGCGGATCGCTCAGGCTCACCTGGAGGTCAGTTTCGGCTACCCCCATGTAGACCCGGTCCAGAGACTCCTGGAGGAACTCGGTGGTTCAGTCGAGAAGGAGACGTATGGGGCCGCCGTCCGCTATCAGGTGCTGGTTCCCGAGGTGCGGCTTGCGCACTTCCAGAGGGCGCTGGGTGACATTACCCAGGGCAGTGGGACCGTGAAGCGGTTGGACTGATATCGGGTCACGACAAAGGCGGTGGGGTTGCAATGCGTCAAAAATCGATTGAACCGACAAGCAATGATTAGTCATGGAACCAAACCCCACTCAAGAGAGTTCGATGTTGGCAGGCTGGGGAGTCCACTCCCTGAAGAACAACACTGACTGAGAAGGGAGCCATACATGAAGACGATGAAGATGGGGGCCGTGATCGCGGCGGGACTCATGATTGCAGCGGGTCCGGCCATGGATTGGGAGGTAGACCCCAACCACACCGAGGTCACGTTTGAAGTCCGACACCTGTTCACACCGGTGACGGGAAAGTTCGAGACGTTCGAGGTGGATATGACGTTTGACCCCGCAACGCCCGAAGCCGCCCACGTCTCGGCGGTAATCCAGGTCGCCTCGGTCGACACGAACAACGATAAGCGGAACACGCATCTCAAGACGCCCGACTTCTTCGACGCCGCGACCTTTCCGACGATCTCTTTCGAGAGTATGTCGGTCCGGAGGGTGGGCGAGAATCAGTTCGTCGCCACAGGTGATCTCAAGATCAAAGACGTGACCAAGCGGGTCGAACTGCCCATCACCCTGCTCGGGATCGCGGACATCGCGCCCGAGATGCAGGCGATGCTGGGTTCTGCACAGATCGCGTCCTTCGTAGCCGAATTGACGATTGATCGTCGGGACTTCGGCGTTGGGACCGGCAGCTGGGGCGAGACGGCGATTGTCGGCCCGGAAGTGAAGATCAAGCTGCAGTTGGAAGCGGGTCGCTGACCCAGCCGGCGGGCCGGCACTAACGGGTCGGCACGCGAGTTCCAACTGAGATCTCGGTCCGAGATCGGAAACGTGGGGTCCCGTCGCCAAGGTGCGGCGGGGCCCTTCGTGTATGAGTCATCCCGGGTCTGGGGAGCCCCGAGCTAGCATGCCAGCGAACCGACTTGTTGTCCTCGATTCAGGGCTGAAGCTGCTCGGTGGTCCAGTCGCCCGCTTCGTCCGGTCGCGTGAAGACCCAGCGGTCATGTAGCCGGCTCACGCGACCCTGCCAGAACTCAATGCGAGACGGCACCAGCCGATAGCCGCCCCAGAACGGCGGAAGCGGGATCTCTTCCTTCCCTTCAAATCGGGCCTCGATCTCCTTCACCTTCGCCTCAAGATCTCCACGGCCGGTTAACGGCTGACTCTGCTCGGAGGCCCAGGCGCCGATGCGCGATCCACGTGGCCGAGTCCGGAAGTACTCGAACGACTCCGCTTCGGTCATTCGGACGACCGGCCCCTCGATCCGGATCTGCCGCTCCAGAACCGCCCAGTGCAGGATCAATGCGGCATGCGGGTTTGTGTCCAGCTCAGCTGCCTTGCGGCTGTCGTAGTTGGTGAAGAACTCGAATCCGCGATCATCGACACCCTTGAGCAGCACCATTCGGGCTGAAGGCCGGCCGTCGCTAGTGGCGGTTGCCAGGGTCATCGCCTCAGGCATGAAAAGCCCGCACTCCTCGGCGGTGTCGAACCAACTGCGAAACAGATCGATCGGGTTCTCGTCGCCCCGAGGATCCTTCATCCCCTCGATGACCCCACGCCCCAGGGTCATCAGTGCTTTCAGGTGCTCGCGGATGTTGGTCATGGCAGTGCGGATGAGTTGTGTAGTCCACCTTCGGCTCAAAGACAAACTAACCCTCAAGCCGTGCCAGCGTTCTGCAGATTCTTGATCCGAAGCCACATGGCACCGCAGGGGTTGAGTCCGCCTTGCAGGGTGGTTAAAATCCCGGGCTCAAAGGACCGGTAGCTCAGCCTGGTTAGAGCGCACGCCTGATAAGCGTGAGGTCGAAGGTTCAAGTCCTTCTCGGTCCATGATTCAGAAAAGAAATGCCCCGCTTGGTCCCTGTGACCGGGTGGGGCTTTTTTTTACCGTCGCTCCGGGGATTGGCTCTGGATGGGCACGAACGTGCACATTCCGTCCCTGAGCTCGGGGCGGAACTCCGAATCCAACGACGCCCCGCTCGCTCAGACGGTTCTGAAGCGACGCGCGGAGCTGGGGCTGAGCCAGACCGACCTCGCAGACCTCGCGGGGACGTCGCGTCGCTTCGTGCACGTGCTCGAACACGGCAAACCGAACCTTCGTCTGGACAAGCTGTTGAATGTGCTCGAGGTCCTGGGCCTGGACCTTGTCGTCTCGCCGGGCCGCGGGCGGATCCGATGAGACCGCTCACGGAGTTGCGAGATGTCGAGCGCGCGGCGGTTCTGAAGGCGGGCGTGCCAGCGGCCACGCTCGAGCGTCGGCCCGTCCGTGGCCACCAGCTTGCCCGTCGGACCCGGCTCCGTGGTGACGCATGCCGCCGGTGCCCTGCCGCCCTTCTTTTCGGGGCTGCTCCCCGCAGGCCGCCGCCTGACGGCGTTGCGCTCGGCCGTGAAGACCTCCGCTGACGACGAGTTGACACTGCTGCTCGCGGTCGGCGCCGACACGATCGGGGACGTTCAGATCCTGCCGCACGGCGACGCCGTCGAATTAGGGGAGCGGAATGGAGTCGAGCCGGGACCCGGCGGCGCGTCTGGTTGAGGAGAGGATGCTCCATTCCCCACCCTCAAACGCAAATCGGGGCGACCCCATAGTTGCATGGGGCCGCCCCGATTCTGAAGCGGACGAATCCGCTGCCGGTGCCTCTACTGCTGCGTCACCGGCTTCGAGCGACCGTGGTCCTCGAACCACTTCCTCAGATATAGCTGCGTCCGCAGGAAGTTGGACGGCAGGCTGCTGGTGCCGTGCCACTCACCGTTGAAGCGGACCATGGCGGTGGGAATCTTGAGCACCTTCAGAGCCGAATAGAACTCCTCGGTCTGAGGCATGGGGGTCCTGAGGTCCAGCTCGCCGGTCATGAGCATGGTGGGCGTGGTCACGTCGCCCACGTACATGATGGGGCTGCGGCGCAGGTGCTCCGACGGATCGTCCCAGAAGTAGTTGTCGAAGTTGTTGTACCACCCGATACCGTCCGTGTTGCCCACGAAGCTGAGCCAGTTGATGACGGGGCAGTTGGCACTGGCCGCTGCGAAACGATCCGTATGGCCCACGATCCAGCTGGTGAGCACGCCGCCGCCTGAACAGCCATAGACGAACATGTTCTGATCGTCGATGTAGCCCTGGTCCACGACCAGGTCCACGCCGGCCATGAGGTCGTCGTAGTCCTTGTCGGGATAGGCGCGATTGATGGCATTACCGAATGCGCTGCCATAGCCGGATGAGCCGCGGGGGTTCGTGTACAGGACCACGTATCCGTTGGCCGCGTGCTCCTGCCATCCGAAGTTGAAGCCCACGCCGTACATGCCGTGCGGTCCGCCGTGGATGGCCAGCATCAACGGGTAGGTCTTGCTGGGATCGAAGTCGGGCGGCTTGACGATCCAGCCCTGGATGTCGAAGTCCTCCACGCTCTTGTACCAGACCTCCTCGACCTCGCCAAGCGTGACGCCGGCCAGGACATCGTCATTCACGTGCGTGATCTCGTTGAGACCACTCTCTCCGTCCGCCCCACTGGACGCCTGGAACGTCACGACGTCTCCGGGCTCGTGGTAGCTGGAACGGGTCCCCACCATGAGGCCGCTGCCGGTCATGGTTGAGAAGCTGAGCAGATGGTTCCCCTCGGTGACCTGACTGACTCCACCCTCGCGGTCCACGAAGTAGACGTTCCGGGTCCCCAGCTCACTCACGTTGAAGTAGAGGCCCTCGCCGTTATCCGCCCAGGTAAGCCCGTTGGGGTTCCGGTCGAAGTCTCCGGAGATCATGCGGATGTTCCCGCCGTCCCGGTTCATCAGATAGATGTGGGGATTCTTGTACGTGTCGTCGTGCTTGTCCTGCCCGGTGTAGGCGATGAGGCTCCCATCGGGGGAGGGCACAGGACCGTCGTCCTGACCGCTCCGCGTCGTGAGCTGCCGGATCTCTCCGGACGCGACGCTCACGGCATAGATGTCCGACTGCCGCCACAGTTCCCGGCTGGTAAAGTCGTCCTCATTCACCCGATTCCCCGTGAAGAGGATCTCCTGGCTGTCAGGAGTCCACCGGTTGCCGCCGTGGTTCCAATCGCCGTCGGTGAGCTGCCGGGCGGTGCCTCCCTCGGCCGGCACCACGAACACGTGCTGATAGCCCTGGTCCACATAGCCCTGCCGGTCCCGGCGGTAGGACGCCCGGGTCACGATCTTGGGATCGGCGGTCCACGTGGCGCCGTCGGGGCGTCGGGGCATGGAGACGGACCACTTCTCATTCGAGTCCACGAGCATGGAGAAGGCGATCTGCGTCCCATCGGGGGACCATTCGATCCCGCCGGGGCCGTGTTCGGTCCGGGTGATCTGGGTCGTGGAGCCCTCGGCGTCCATCCAGCGGACGAACACCTGGCTGCCCTCGGGCTCACCCTGGGCTGTGAACGCTATCCGGTCTCCGGAGGGCGACCAGGTCGGGCCACCTCCATCCACCAGGAACCGGTTCCGGCCTCCATCCACGTTCATGATCCAGATGGAGGATTCCTGGCGGTCGTTCACCGGATCCACCCAGCGACGGGTGTAGATGATCTGGGTTCCGTCGGGGGAGACCTGGGGGTTGGAAACCCATTCCCAGTCCAGGTATGTGTCCAGGGACAGGACGTCTTCCTGAGCCTGGGCAGGTGCGGCGATGACCGATGCCGCGGCAGCCACGAGGGCGAGCCGGGACAGGGTCCGGAGCATGGGACGCATAGATGCCTCCATCTGCGGTTGCACGATTGTGACGGGTGTCATTTTTGGGGGGTCAACATACGCCCGGTACCGCCCCCGAAGCCAGTGTCACGCCGCGCCCCGTCGTCGGCACGGAGCTTTGTGTTCGGAGCAAGGACGCCATGGTGGCAGGCTACATCTGCGTCGCACCGCAGTCGCATCTTTGGTGCGACGAGCTACTGCCGGTTGTGGTCACGCCGTATCGGTTCAGAAGCCGCAGCGGATTCTGGGCCTACTGCGGCCTGGGCATCGTGATGCGGAGCTTCAAGGGAGCCGCGATGACGGTGATTGGACGGTCCGAGGACGGACCCCTGTACCGGCACTACGAGAGCCTGCTGGACGGCGGCACAAAGCCGAACCTGGCGAAGCTGATGATCGCGCGTCAGATCGCCTCGATCACACTGGCGCTGTGGCGCACCGGAGAGAGGTACGACCCGACGAAGCTGGAAGCTGTGAAGTAGACCGGGCCCGGAACGATGTAGTTGGGGTGGAAGACTGCGTTCAGGATGACGGGTCCGACGAACCGAGAGCGAACCGGTTACAGGGGAAAGCATCCATTGGATTTCTGGGCTGGGCCGAGTGGCCCGAGTCCCCCGGGATAGGCTATGCACCTCTGGAGAGCCGAACGAAGCGATGGGCCAATGAGCCCCAGATAGAAGGATGGTTCCTGCTCCCGAGCGGAGAACGCCAAGGCTGTGAAGGACTTTCGGACTGCGACACGGACCCGACGAACGCACCCACCCTGAACCGTCGA
>JBDNHE010000270.1:0-2927 GCA_041688945.1 Gemmatimonadota bacterium
CCACCACCTCTCGGGGGCTCTTGCCCTCCAGAAGCCGATCAAGAAGCTCGTCCACATCCTTCTTCTGCTCTGCCATCTCAATACCCTCCGTTCTTTGGAGTTTACGTTATGGCCAGTTACACAGAAATCAGGACACTCCCTCACGCGGAGGCGACGGGTCAGGGTGTAGGGTCCGCAATCGAATGCGACCCTCTCAGACTGGAGTTCCCAATGCGCCCCGTCACCGAGCTGCGCTCTTTCAAATTCACCCCGCGACGACTTCTTACCCGACCGGGCCTGAGTTGGTGAGTAGAACCACGCCCACCTCGCGCTCCGGGTCGAAGGCGATTTGGGTCGTGAAGCCGTCGGTGTCGCCGCTGTGCTCGATGAGCTCGCGTCCTCCCAACACGACCGTGGACCAAGCGAGGCCAACGCTCCGGCCTCCTGCACCCGTGGGGTGGCGCGCACCCTGAGCGTCTCGCATTGCCCGCCCCAGGTCCGTATCGGCAGCGCCTACGTTCGCGGCCAAGAAGCGGAGCATGTCCTCCATGTTTGACCGAAGTCCGCCAGCGCCATCCAAGGCGCTCGAATTCACCACCGGTGGAACCGCGCGCTCGCCGTAGAACCCTTGGACCTGCGACTCCACCGGGACCTCCTCGAGGTCGTACGCCGTCTCGGTCATACCGAGGGGCTCGAGGATTCTCTCCTGGACGAGCGCAGGGAGGCTACTGCCAGTCGCTCGCCCCAGCGCGAGCCCGAGGAGGCCCATTCCGGCGTTCGAGTACTCGACCACGGTTCCCGGCTCCCTCGACAATTCATAGCCGGAGAGCATGGCGAACAGTTCCTCGACCGGAACGGCGAGAGCGTCCTCGACGCCCCGGGAGGAGAGAGCGGCCTGCATGACGGGATCGGACAGTCCGGAGGTATGCGTCGCAAGATCGACCAACGTGATCTCCCGATCGCTGAAGGTCGGCATCCGCACCTCGGGGGGGAGGTACTTCGATACAGGATCACTAAGGGAGACGTTTCCTCGCGCGACCATATCGGCCAGCAACGTGGCGGTGAATGTCTTGGTGATCGATCCAATCTCGAAGGACGACTGGGGGCGGAGCGGCGTCCCCGCCTCGTCCGTACGTCCGTAGCTGACGACCCGAGTGGATCCGTCCGGCTCCAGAATCCCGAGCACGATGCCCTTTGCCTCTCCGTCCTCGACCAGGTAGCGGAGCATGTCCCCGAGGTCCTCGTCCGCAGGGAAGTACGGCCCGTCGGGTGTCGTTGTGCAGGCCTGAACGGCGGCACACACCGCCACGAAGATCAGAACGCTGCGTCGCGGTCGATCCTGTCATCACAATCCTCAGGCGGCCCTCACCACGCCGTCGACACTCACAGAAATCAGTCTCCGATGAACTCGGCGCGATTCATTGTTATGTGACGGCGATTCGGACCACGTGGACGCACATGGCATGCGCCCTCCCGCGAACATCAGCTAGAACTCATGGAGAGCTCGTTTAAGCGCGGCGAAGAAGGCATCGCGGTGCTCGGAAAACTCCCGTCCCGTCGGTGCCGGCCAAGCTCCTTGGGTAACGAGGACCGTTTCGTCCGAGGGATCGACAAAGATTCCCTGTCCGAAAATGCCCCTCGCGGAGTAAGACGAGCCCTCGCCTAACCACCAGAGGTAGCCGTACCCGGGGTTCCCGATGGATGGGCTTGTGGACTCGCTGAGCCAATCCAACGGGAGAACCTGTTGTCCGTTCCGAAGCTCTCCCTCGCGTAGCGCGAACATCCCGATCCGTCCGAAGTCCCTCAGTGTTGCGCTGATACAGCAGCCTCCGTGCTCCGCTCCCTCCGGCTCCACGAGCCTCCAATTGGCACCATGCTCCATGCCAAACGGCTGCCACACTGTCGCGCTGAGATAATCTGCCAAGTCGGCGTCGATCGCGGCGCGCAGGACGGCGCCCGCGAGGTGTGTCTCCCCGGTGTTGTAGTTGAACCGCGTGCCCGGCTCAGCGACACGTGCCTTGCTGCCGAGGTAGCTCAACCGCTGCGAGTTCGTCATTCCAATCTCGCGGCTCACGTCGGCACTGGGATCGGTGTAGTCTTCGTTCCACTCCACACCGGACGCCATCTGTAGGACATGGGCGATCAAGACGTCCTCGTACTCGGTGCCCTGAAGTTCAGGCAAGTACTCGATGACCCGATCGTCTATTCCCCGAATATGGCCATCGCGAATCGCCGCACCGATCAGAAGAGATACCACCGATTTGGTCACGGAGTACGAAACCCAAGGGGCCTCGGATCGATGCCCCATCCGATACTCCTCAAGGACGATCGCTCCCTCCTTCAGCACGAGCAGCCCGGCAACCCGATTGTGCGTCAGGAAGTCCTCCAGCGAGTAACTAATGCCGTCGACCTGGTATCGGAGGTCGCTGAAGTCTCTTGGACGGGAGGGCAGGGGAAAGGGATCCGAACTCGGGGCCACGGCACGGGTGTCGAAGATCTGGTCGTAGTTCGGGAACCCAGCAAGTTGCTGTTCAGGACTCCAGAACAGTACGCTGTCCGGGTGGCCGAAATTCGGCACACTGTCACCCACCGCTACGCCTGGCCCATCTCGGCCTGTACATGCGCTGATCAAGATGCAAGTCAGCACTTTCAGTCCCCAACAACTGTTTCGGCTCAGGGTCGTCACTCGGATGGCTGCCACCATTCTACTTCGTCCTCAAACTAGGGGTGCAGACCGATCCGAGACCCGACCGGCCCGCGTGATTCCCAAAGACTGTGGGAGACAAGCTCGAACCGCAACGCTACTACTACCGCATAGACGGCACATCCGTTTCAGCGCTGCATATCAGATAACACAAGTTGAAAGCACGCCCCCTGCGGGTACCATGGAGTTGCGAAACGACCTTGGACCGAAACAGAGGGCGGCACTCATGAGACGGAACAGCAAG
>JBDNHE010000271.1:0-2498 GCA_041688945.1 Gemmatimonadota bacterium
CCCGAAGCCTGCTCGAGTCGATGGATCGGTTCGATGCAGTCACCCGTGAGTCCATTCAGGAGGGCGCCGGTACATACATGAACGAGGATCGTGTGGTGATCGTGACGCTTCTGCCGGTGGAGAAGATCGGGTAGCAGTGAAGGGACCCCAAGCTCCCGCCGGTATCAGCCCGCCGGTCTCAACCGAATCAGCCGGTCGGGAGTCTGTTCATTCAGGTTGAACAGTGCGGGGTTGCCCGCCGGTTTTCTCCGCAGGTCCTGCCAGTAGTTTGTTCGTTCATTCAGCGCTACTGGCGCAAACGCTGTTCTCCCCCAACTTTCCGTCGCTTGTGCGGCCCCGTAAGGCCGTTCTGTCCAACCATCAGGTCGTCCACTGTGCAACGTTCAATGCGATCATTCTCCCTCGCCTTCGCCTTGCTTCTGGCGGCCTTTCTTGTGCCCGAGGGCGCCCAAGCGCAGTCGCGGACCACTTCAGCGGTTCGCGGCCAGGTGATGTCGACGGATGGCACCCTCCTTTCCGGCGTCCAGGTTGAGGTCCGCCATCGGGATACCGGGGCCACGCGAGGGGTGCTCACCAATGGTGAGGGGAACTACCTGGTGCTCCTTCTGCAGCCTGGTGGCCCCTATACGATTCGGATCACCTCACTGGGGATGTCCCCATTTGAACGTGAAGGGATCATCCTTCAGGTCGGCGAGATCACCACGGTCGACGCGACGCTTAGTACTCAGGCGGTGGACATCGCCGGTGTGAACGTCGAAGTCCGTCGGGATGAGATCTTCAATCCACAGCAGGTTGGGCCGGCGACTCTGGTGAGCGAGCGCGTGCTGGAGTCGCTACCGTTGTTGTCGCGAGACATCACGGAGTTGGCCCTGCTCTCTCCGTTGGTAAAGACGACCGAGTCGGGCGGCTTTTCGGTTGCCGGTCAGAATGATCGCTACAACGCCATTTTGATCGATGGAGTGCTGAACAAGGACATGTTCGGTCTGACCTCCGGTGGGGTTCCCGGCGGGCAGGCGGGCGCCAAACTGATTCCGCTGGATGCCGTCACTCAGTACGAGGTGCTGATCGCGCCCTTTGACGTTCGTCTGTCGGGCTTCACCGGTGGCGTCATGAACGCCGTCACGCGCTCCGGCACCAATGACTTCCGGATTCGCGCGGCGGCGGTGGGACGGACTGAAGCGTTGATGGGAGACCTCCAGCTCCCCACCGGTCCGGTCGCAGCCTCCGGGGTCGATCGGTCTCTGATCGCGCTGTCGGTCGGTGGCCCGATCCAGTTGAATCGCTCGCACTACTACTTCGCGGGCGAGTTCGAGAAGCGGCGCAGTCCACCAGCCGGATTCAACCTCTTTCGGGACGACCCGAGGCTTGTTCGCGTGTCACCCGAAGCCATGGACGAGGTGACTCAGCTGTTCACCTCGAAGTTCGGCGGGGATCCGGGCACCGGCGACGTCTATCCGCTCGACCAGCAGCTGTCCAACCTGTTCGGTCGTCTGGACTGGAACTTCGACAGCGGCACACGCATGACCGTGCGGAACATCTTTTCATACTCCACCAACGACGAGTCGCCCAACCGATCCGGCTTCGAGCCCTACGAACTTTCATCGAATGGCGTGTTCCGGACGTCCATGTCCAACACCACCTCACTGCAGCTGTTTTCGCCGATCTCGGACAACATGTCCAACCAGCTGGAACTGAAGGTTTCGCGCATTACTGACGAGACGGCGCCAGCCAGCACCCTGCCGCAGTTCGAGGTCGACGTCCTCAGCTCCATCGACGGGGCCGCCTTCATTCGGCCGATCCGGTTCGGGGGCAACTTCTTTGCACAGGAGAATGGGCTCGAACAGACCAGCTTGAATCTGACGAACTCGCTGGACATCACCCGTGGGGACAACATCGTCACTCTGGGGCTGACGGCTTCGTATTTCGACATCAACCACCGCTTTCAGCCCGGGGCGGCCGGCGAATTTTTCTACGCCAGCCAGACCGACCTGGAGGCGAACGCGCCGCAGCGTTTCCAGCGGACCATCATCGCCGATGGTGCCGATCCGGCGGTGGACTTTGGTGTGCTGGAGTGGGGTGGGTTCGCGCAGACTCAGATGAACGCGGGGCAGGGGCTGAGCATGCGGTTCGGGATTCGCATTGACGTTCCGCAGGTACTGGGCGCCCCCGACACCAACTTCGAGATCCTGGACTACTTCGGGTACGACACCGGTGCCATGCCCTCGGGTAACATCCTGATTTCGCCGCGTTGGGGATTCAACTGGCAGAGCCAGGGCGAGAAGCGCACACAGGTGCGCATGGGAGCGGGCATGTTTGCGGGGCAGCTTCCCTACGTCTGGCTGTCGAACGCGTTCCACAATGATGGCAACCGCACGATCACGCAGGTCTGCAATGGTCGACAGACCGATGATCCGCTGACCGGAAATACCGCGCCGTCCTACGTACCGGGTTCACTCCCGACTGCCTGTTTTGCGGGCAACTTCAGGGAGTCCCGTGCA